>JAMLIQ010000081.1 GCA_023954095.1 Burkholderiaceae bacterium
GCCATCGCTGCTGGAATTGGTGCTGGCCAGCGTCAACATCATGCAGGTGCGCATCACCCGCAGCCGCATGGCCGACGACCCGCCCGAGGTGGTGATCGCCCCGCAACTGGCCCACCTGGGCCTGATGGACTTTTACCGCGCCGAAGAGACCATTGCCGAGGGGCAGCGTGCGGCGGAGAAAACGCTGCCGTTTTTGCAGCAGTTGGGGTTGGGCTCGGGGCAGTAACGTCAGTTCCCTTTACCCTTTGCGACGGATTGGATTGACCATCATGGCCAACCGTGGCGCATTGCGCCGATAACTTTTCCGGCTTATCTGCAGCCGCTAGTATTGCTTGGTGACGCAGATTCCATGTTGGCACGGACCACGAATGAGTCCACACCGATGCTGGATATACAACGGCAGGTGTTTTACCCACTGCTCCTCAATCGGTCAGGATTTTGTTGTTGTGGACTAGTTCATATGCGAAGGGTTAGATCGCATTGCCCGAATATTCATGGAGGCGTTCCCTGAACGGGTCCAACGGATTGGCTATGCCCGCCTCGGGGCAAAAATAATCAAAAAACTCCACCACCGTCGCGAGGGCCCAACTGGCAAATGATGCAGAAGCCCATGCGCGCGGAAAGAGAGACTCGCCCGGGAAAAACGGAGAGGGATCAAACTTCTGATTCAATCGTCGCGAAAGTCTTTCGTGGGCACCCAACTCTGTGAACCACTCAGGACGAAAATGGACAACTGCGTTCCGAAGCTTAATGAGCGCATCTACATTCTGTATGACGAGATCACCATAGGGTAACGTCTTGCCGAAGCGAATGGCGAGCGCTACCTCGTATTTGCGCAGAACGGTTTCTTTGTCGATCAGATCGGCGATGGCGTTGGTCGCAGGGGAACTCAATGTGTTGGCAAGGATGGAGCCCTCAAAGTAGAACTCATTTGCATAGCATTCGAGGCAGGCAGCAGTCAGAGTCGCTACACCGAGGGCGTTGTGCAGGATCTCTTCCCAAAATGCACCGAACGATTGAGATTTATAGATGCCCTCGATCTCAAGAATTCGAGCGGAAAAACGACATGCCGCAAAGAGGTGATGCAGCGCGAGGTTCATGCGTGTCTTGGCCGTTGCGCTTATAGTCAGAGAAGGCAGGACGATCATAAGACTATTGGGTGGTGTTATCGTCATCTGTGAGTGCTAACGTTCTGAGTTCATCCGCTGCCGTAGGCGGCCGACTGCGACGAATGGTTAGGTTAATTTTTTGAAGGCATCTGAATTCAACCACTGCTCTCTAAGTTTTGGATAGCGTTCTCGATCATCTGCATTTGTAATGTCTATAAATGGATATGGATCAAATGATTTATCTTCTTGAGATGAATAAAGTGATTTGCCAGATAAATTGATGGCGCCTTTGTCTCTTAGATGTTTTTCCACCAATTCTTTCATGTTTTCTGCAGGCTCCAGATCGTAGAATTTGTTTTTATACTGAACTTTTTCTGTTTCATTTGGGAGTCGGTATATAACTCGCTCGATGGAGTCGGTTATGTGTAATGTACAAAAGCTGGTGCCGCATAGCATCTCCAATAAGTAGCATTTCACAGAGCGATGAACTCGATATCTGTTATCGCTTTTTGGAGGGTGTTGCTTCTCTTTCATTGAACTATTCTTGGCTTTGATGTAATCGGAATATCGAAAGATGTGTAAGTTCATCTGCTGAATAGCATGGCTCAAAAAATTGATGATAAGTGTTTGGCATCATAGATTTATCCAGGATGAATGGTTAAATGCACAGGTATAACAAAACCGATAAAATCGCCATCTCTCGCGTGCTGAGGTCACAGGACTGGCAGTATGACAGCCGGTAACTTTGCGCAGTGCGGATCAATGTCTCCCATTGATCGAGCGCAAACACCGGGCACCATCACGATCAAGCACCCTGCAACGGCCTCGGCCGCTACAACCCCAAACCGCAATTCCCGCCGATTGGCGGTATAACTGCGCACCTCCCGCCTTCCATGCGGGGGGCCTGCAAGCCATCCCATCCCGCCTGCAAACTCCAAATTTGATAGCTGCTAGCGCTTACCCATCAAGCGTTTGAGCCACTTTTGACCCCAATCCCCATGTCTTTCCTTGCTTTCCTGCGCACGCGCTGGGCCGCGCTGCGGCCGGTGTGGGCGCGCGTGCTGCAGCGGCCTGAAAAGCTGCTGTCGCTGCACAGCCTGCTCTGGGCGCTGATGGCGACCGGGCTGGCGCTGGTGCTGTATGTGCTGGTGCTGATTCCGTTCACGCCGGGCATCCGCGACATTCGCAAGGCCAAGACGGAGCAGCCGGCGCAGCTGGTGGCGGCGGATGGCAAGCTGCTGGCCGAATACCGCTGGGTGAACCGTGCGTGGGTGCCGCTTGCCGAGATTGCCCCGCCGGTGGTGGATGCGCTCATCGCCACCGAGGACCACCGTTTCTACAAGCACTGGGGCCTGGACTGGCGCCGCACGGCGTCGGCGCTGGTGCGCACGCTGGGGGGCGACAAGCAGGGCGGCTCCACCATCACGCAGCAACTGGCGCGCAACCTGTACCCCGAGGACATTGGCCGCGCGCCCACGCTCACGCGCAAGCTCAAGGAGGCCATCACGGCGCTGAAGATCGAGGCGCTGTACTCCAAGGACGAGATCCTGGAGACCTACCTGAACACGGTGCCCTTCCTCTACAACGCCTACGGCATCGAGATGGCGGCGCGCACGTATTTCGACAAGTCGGCCGACCAGCTCAACGTGCTGGAGAGCGCCACGCTCATCGGCATGCTCAAGGGCACGGCCTACTACAACCCGGTGCTCAACCCCGAGCGCGCCCAGGCGCGGCGCAACACCGTGCTGGCGCAGATGAAGAAGCGCGGCAAGCTGGCCGAGGCGGAATACGCCGCGCTCAGCAAGCGCCCGCTGCGCATCCGCTTCGAGCGGCAGGTGGAAACGGCCGGCCCCGCGCCGCACCTGGCGCAGCAGTTGCGCAAGCAGCTCATCGACTGGGCCGACCGCAACGGCTACAGCCTGTATGCCGATGGGCTGGTGATCCGCACCACCATCGACTCCCGCCTGCAGCAGCTCGCCAACCAGGCCGTGGCGCGCCAGGGCAGGGCGCTGCAGGGCGTGGCCGACGGGGCCTGGGCCGCGCGCAATGCCTGGAACCCCAAGAACCCGCTGGTGCGGCAACTGGTGCGCGAATCGGCGCGCTACGAAGCCGCCGTGGCCAAGGGCGCGGCGCCCGACGATGCGTTGAAGGACCTGCTGGGCGACGGAGCCTTCCTGCGCACGCTGCGGCAAGAAAAGACGCGCGTGCAGGCCGGCTTCATGGCCATGGACCCGCGCACGGGCGACGTGCGCGCCTGGGTGGGCAGCCGCGACTTTGCGCAAGACCCGTTCGACCACGTGCAGGCTGCGCGCCGCCAGCCGGGCTCCACCTTCAAGCCCTTTGTGTACGGCGCCGCGTTCGCCCAGGGTCTGCTGCCCACCGACACGCTGATGGACGCTGCGGTGGAAATTCCGCTGGGCCGCAGGCAGGTGTGGCGCCCCACAGACGGCAACAGGCCGCCCAGCGACATGCCCATGACGCTGAGCGACGGCCTGGCGTTTTCCAAGAACACCATCACCGCGCAGCTTATGCAGCAGGTGGGCCCCATGCGCGTGGCGCAGCTGGCGCGCGCCATGGGCGTGCGCGAATCCACGCTGGACGTGGTGCCCTCGCTGGCCCTGGGCACCAGCCCGGTCACGCTCAAGGAAATGGTGGCGGCCTACGGCGCCATTGCCAGCGCCGGCAGCTACCACGCGCCGCGTGTCATCACGCGCATCGAGGACAAGAACGGCAAGGTGCTGGAGGACTTCGCCCCCGCCGCGCCCGAGCGTGCGCTGGGCCTGACGGCCGCCCAGCAGCTGCGCGACGCCCTGCGCGGCGTGGTGGACAAGGGCACGGGCGTGGCCATCCGCAGCCGCTACGGCATCAGTGCCGACGTGGCCGGCAAGACCGGCACCACGCAGGACAACACCGACGGCTGGTTCATCCTGATGCACCCGCAGCTGGTGGCCGGTGCGTGGGTGGGCTTCAACGACGGGCGCATCACCCTGCGCAGCGACTACTGGGGCCAGGGCGCGCACAGCGCGCTGCCCATGGTGGGCGAGGTGTTCCAGCGGGCGCTGCGCGCCAAGGTGATCGACACCAGCGAACGCTTCATTGACGACGAGGAAAGCAGCTGGATGGGCAGTGCCGTGAGTGGTGTGCGCAACTGGGTGTACGACCTGTTCGGCCGCCGCACCGGCGGGCCGGATGGGCCGGACCGCGCTGCCGTTCCGGTGCCCGGCCCGGCGCCCGCCGAAGCGCAGCAGCCCGAGATCACCGAGGCCCCGCTGCTGCCGCTGGAGAACGCGACGCCCCGTGCGCAGCCCCTGCCGCCCGTCACCTACGACGAAGAGCCGGAGGCCATGAGCCCCGAGGTGGCGCCTGTGCCGCAGCCGGGCGTGGTGGTCACAACGCCGGTGCAGCGCGGCGTGGTGGTGCCTGCGCCGGTTCCGGCGCAGGGCAGCGTGCCGTTTTTTGTGGAATCACGTCCCTGACGAAGCGAAAGCGCCGTTATTCGATATCGACGCAGTGCAGGCCGAAGGCGCCCGCCTTGCGGTCGGCAAAGAAGCGCACCAGCGTTTCCTTCACGGTGCGGAAGGCCAGTTCGTCCCAGGGCACTTCGTCCTCGGTGAACAGGCGGGCCTCGATGGTCTCAAAGCCGGGCTTGAACTCGTCGCTCAGCAGCGTGGCGCGGTAGAACAGGTGCACCTGGCCCACGCGGCGCACGTTCAGCAGGCTGAACAGCGGGCCCATCGCGATCTGTGCGCCGGCTTCCTCGTCGGTTTCGCGCGCCGCGCCCTCGGCGGTGGTTTCGTCCAGCTCCATGAATCCGGCCGGCAGCGTCCACTTGCCCCAGCGCGGCTCGATGTTGCGCTTGCACAGCAGGATGCGCCCGTCCGGCAGGGTGGGCACCGTGCCCACCACGTTCAGGGGGTTCTCGTAGTGCACCGTGTGGCAGGCGGGGCACACGGCGCGCTGTTTGGTGTCTCCGTCGTCGGGCAGGCGGTACACCACGGCCATGCCGCAGGCGCGGCAGTGTTTGATCGGGCTGCGGTAGGTCATGCAGTGATTTTGATTAAAACAGGCTCCAACGCTTATGGGGTAAGCGCTGGCAGCTATGAAAAGCGTAGTGCTTCACACCACCTGCAGGCGCAGCGTGCCCAGGCCGTCCACGCCGCCTTCGAGCACGTCGCCGCGCACCACGGCGCCCACGCCTTCGGGCGTGCCGGTGTAGATCAGGTCGCCGGGCTGCAGCTCCCAGGCGGCCGAGAGGTGTTCGATGGTCTCGGCAATGTTCCAGATCAGCTGCGCGACCGTGCTGCGCTGGCGGTCCTGGCCATTGACCTGGAGCCAGATGGCGGCCTGGGCGACATCACCCGCCTGCGCGGCGGGCGTGATGGGGCCAATGGGCGCGCTGTGGTCAAAGCCCTTGCCGATGCACCAGGGGCGGCCCTGCTTCTTCATGTCGTTCTGCAGGTCGCGGCGTGTCATGTCCAGGCCAACGGCATAGCCAAAGACATGCTCCAGCGCATTGGCCGCCGCGATGGCGCGCCCGCCCTTGCCAATGGCCACGACCAGTTCGATCTCATGGTGCAGGTTGCCCGTCAGGCTGGGGTAGGGCAGGCGGCCCGTCTGGCCGGCCTCGACCGGCAGCACCGCATCGGCGGGCTTCATGAAGAAAAACGGCGGCTCGCGCCCGGTAAAACCCATCTCCCTGGCATGTTCCTCGTAGTTGCGGCCCACGCAGTAAATGCGGTGTACGGGAAAGCGTTCGCTGCGGCCCGCCACGGGGACGGTGGCGACGGGGGCAGGGGGGAAAACGGTGCTCATGCGAACCAGGCCTTTCTTCTCTTGCAGTGCGATGGCGGCCAGTGTGCCATGTCCCGCCCGGGGGCGTGCACTGGATACACTGGCGGATATGGCACAGAGCTTCGATCTTCACCAAGCGCCGGGGCACCTGGTACGGCGCGCACACCAACGCACGGTGGCCCTTTTCATGGAAGAGGCCGCTGCTTTTGACGTCACCCCCGTCCAGTTTGCCATCCTCAATGCCCTGCTGACCCAGCCGGGCGAAGACCAGATCACCCTGGCGGGCCGTGTGGCGCTGGATGCCGCCACGCTGGGCGCCGTCATCACCCGGCTGCAGGCCCGCGGGCTGATCCGCCGCGAGAGCGACCCGGGCGACCGCCGCCGCAAGCTGCTGTGGCTGACGTCCGAGGGCGAAGTCCTGGCGCGGCAGCTGATCGCACCGGCCCGGCGCGTGCAGGAGCGCCTGATGGCGCCGCTGCCGCCCGAGGAGCAGGTGCTCTTGCAGCAACTGCTGGCGCGGCTGGTGTTCAGCGAAGAGCGCTGATGCAGGCCCCCCACCCCGGCTGGCTGCGTCCCGACTGGCCCGCACCGGCACGGGTGCAGGCCCTGTGCACCACGCGCGCGGGCGGGTGCAGCCGGGCGCCGTTTGACAGCCTGAACCTGGGCAGCCATGTGGGCGACGACCCGCAGGCCGTGCAGGCCAACCGGCAGCGCCTGCAGGCGGCGCTGCGCGGCGTGCGGCCCGTGTTTCTGCAACAGGTGCACGGCACGCAGGTGGTGGACTTGCACCCCGGCCTGGCCGACGGTGCGGTGGCCGATGCCTGCGTGAGCACCACCCCCGGCCTGGCCTGCACCATCATGGTGGCCGACTGCCTGCCGCTGCTGCTGACCAACCGGCAGGGCACCGTGGTGGCTGCGGCCCACGCGGGCTGGCGTGGGCTGGCGGGCGAGGGCGGCGGGGGTGTGATCGAGACGGTTTTCAAGACTTTTTCGGCTCAAACGCTTTCGCATCAAGCGCAGGCAGCTACACAATCAATAGCATCCGGCGTCGCCGGCCAGACACTGGCCTGGCTGGGCCCGTGCATCGGCCCGCAGGCTTTTGAGGTGGGCCCCGAGGTGTGGGATGCCTTTTGTGCGCACGATGCTGCTGCAGCGCAGCATTTCAGCGAGCACGCACCGGGCAAGTTTCTGGCCAACCTGGCAGGGCTGGCGCGCCAGCGCCTGCAGGCACTGGGCATTGCGCAGGTGTACGGCAATGACGGCAGCCCCGGCTGGTGCACCGTGTCGCAGCCGTCACGGTTCTTTTCGCACCGGCGCGACAGCAGGGCCCTGGGCGGCAGCGGGCGCATGGCCGCCTGCATCTGGCTCGGCTGACGGGGCGTCTGCGTCGGCCAGCGCGGCACGTTCGGCCATGGCGCGGGCATGCAGGGCGCGCTTGCGCCCGGGGGTGCCCAGGATGTAGCCCACGATGCCCATGGGCAGCAGGCCATACAGCGCGAAGGTAATCACCGCACCCATCACAGAGCCCGCCGGGCTGGTGGCTTCGGCAACGGCCATCAACAGGGTCACATACAGCCAGGCAATCAGAACCAGGTACATCGGGGCGCTCGGGTAAGGTCAGTGGAGGAAAGGCGGGTTACCATACCAGCACATCCCCGCAAGATCGGCAATATTCGGGCGAAAGCCCCGCAGCGGGCGGGCTTTTGGCCACACCAGGAGACAGCATGGATTCGGACGCACTCTGGGCGCAAAGCGCGCAGCAATTCCAGCAGATCTTTGGCGAAACCTGGCAGCGCGCGCTGCAGTCGTTCCAGAGCATCGAGACTGCCGCCCCGCCGGGCGATGTTCCGGCCCTCAAGCTGGCGCCCGACAAGGTCCAGGCGCTGCAGGCGCAATACATGGAAGAGGCCGGCAAGCTCTGGCTGCAGGGCCTGCAAGGCGCCCCCGAAAAACCCGCCGACAAGCGCTTTGCGGGCGACGGCTGGGCCAGCAACCCGGTGGCTGCCTTCTCGGCAGCGACTTACCTGCTCAATGCCCGCACCCTCATGGGCCTGGCCGATGCGGTGGAAACCGATGCCAAGACCCGTGCCCGCATCCGTTTCGCGGTAGAGCAGTGGATCGCCGCCATGGCGCCGAGCAACTACCTGGCCTTCAATGCCGAGGCGCAGAAGAAGGCCATCGAAACGCAGGGCGAGAGCATTGCCCAGGGGCTGGCCAACCTGCTGCATGACATGCGCCAGGGCCATGTGTCGATGACCGACGAGAGCCTGTTCGAAGTGGGCCGCAACGTGGCCACGACCGAGGGCGCGGTGGTGTACGAGAACGAGCTGTTCCAGCTCATCGAATACAAGCCGCTGACGGCCAAGGTGCATGAGCGGCCCTTCCTGCTCATCCCGCCGTGCATCAACAAGTTCTACATCCTCGATCTGCAGCCCGAGAACTCGCTCATCCGCTACGCGGTGGAGCAGGGCCAGCGCACCTTTGTGGTGAGCTGGCGCAACCCCGATGCGTCGCTGGAACACAAGACCTGGGACGACTATGTGGAGCACGGTGCCATCGAGGCGATCAACGTGGTGCAGCAGATCTCGGGCGCACCGCAGATCAACGCCCTGGGTTTCTGCGTGGGCGGCACCATCCTGAGCAATGCACTGGCCGTGCTGGCGGCGCGCGGCGAAGACCCGGTGGCCAGCGCCACCTTCCTGACCACGCTGATCGACTTTACCGATACCGGCATCCTCGATGTGTTCATCAACGAGGCGTTCGTGCAGTTCCGCGAACTGCAAATGGGCCAGGGCGGAATGATGAAGGGCCAGGACCTGGCATCCACCTTCAGCTTCCTGCGCCCCAACGACCTGGTGTGGAACTACGTGGTGGGCAACTACCTCAAGGGCGAGACGCCGCCGCCGTTCGATCTGCTCTACTGGAACAGCGACAGCACCAACCTGCCGGGGCCGTTCTATGCCTGGTACCTGCGCAACATGTACCTCGAGAACAACCTCATCAAGCCGGGCAAGCTGACCGTGTGCGGCGAGAAGATCGACCTGGGCAAGGTCAAGCTCCCGGTGTATGTCTATGGCTCGCGCGAGGACCACATCGTCCCCATCAATGCGGCCTATGCCAGCACGCAGGTGCTGCCCGGCAAGAAGCGCTTTGTCATGGGCGCATCGGGCCATATTGCGGGCGTCATCAACCCGCCCGCCAAGGGCAAGCGCAGCCACTGGATCCGTGCCGATGGCAAGCTGCCCAAAACGCTGGACGCCTGGCTGGAGGGCGCCCAGGAACACAAGGGCAGTTGGTGGACCGACTGGTCCGGCTGGCTCAAGGGCCATTCCGGCAAGGAAATTGCTGCGCCCAAGGCCTACGGCAAGGGCAGCAAGTTCAAGGCCATCGAGCCCGCGCCGGGCCGCTACGTTAAGCAAAAGTCCTGACACGCAGGGCAGCGAGAATCTGAAAGCAAACCCACCGGGCCTGCCGGGAAACGCAGGCCCTTCACTGATCTACCCCGAAAGAAGGTTCACCATGGAAGACATCGTCATCGTTTCGGCCGCCCGCACTGCTGTGGGCAAATTTGGGGGCGCGCTGGCCAAGACGCCCGCCACCGAACTGGGCAGCATCGTGATCCGCGAAGCCATCGCGCGCGCGGGCCTGCAGGCCGACCAGATCGGCGAAGTCATCATGGGCCAGGTGCTGACCGCCGGTGTGGGCCAGAACCCGGCCCGCCAGGCCATGATGAAGGCCGGTGTGGCCAAGGAGACGCCTGCCCTGACCATCAACGCCGTCTGCGGCTCCGGGCTCAAGTCCGTGATGCTGGCTGCACAGGCCATCGCCACGGGCGACAGCGAAATCGTCGTGGCCGGTGGCCAGGAAAACATGAGTCTCTCGCCCCACGTGCTGAACGGCTCGCGCGACGGCCAGCGCATGGGCGACTGGAAGATGGTGGACACCATGATCGTGGACGGCCTGTGGGACGTCTACAACCAGTACCACATGGGCATTACCGCCGAGAACGTGGCCAAGCAGTACGGCATCACGCGCGAAATGCAGGATGCGCTGGCCCTGGCCAGCCAGCAAAAGGCCGCAGCCGCGCAGGATGCAGGCCGTTTTGCCGATGAAATCGTTGGCGTGAGCATTCCCCAGCGCAAGGGCGACCCTGTTGTCTTCGATGCCGACGAATACCTCAATCGCAAGACCAATGCCGAGGCGCTGGCCGGTCTGCGTGCGGCCTTTGACAAGGCGGGCAGCGTGACGGCGGGCAATGCCTCGGGCATCAACGACGGCGCTGCGGCCGTGGTGGTGATGAGCGCCAGGAAGGCAGCCGCCCTGGGCCTCAAGCCGCTGGCCCGCATCGCCGCCTACGGCACCTCGGGCCTGGATCCGGCCACCATGGGCATGGGCCCCGTACCCGCCTCGCGCAAGGCCCTGCAGCGTGCGGGCTGGAATGCCCAGGACGTGGATCTGTTCGAGTTGAACGAAGCGTTTGCCGCCCAGGCCTGCGCCGTGAACAAGGAACTGGCGATTGACCCCGCCAAGGTGAACGTGAACGGCGGCGCCATCGCCATCGGCCACCCCATCGGTGCGTCGGGTTGCCGCATCCTGGTCACGCTGCTGCACGAAATGCAGCGCCGCGATGCCAGGAAGGGCCTGGCGGCGCTGTGCATTGGCGGTGGCATGGGCGTATCGATGGCGCTTGAGCGCTGAAGCGTCTGGCGAAAAGCTCCTTGTGGGGTGTCGCATCCGCGGCCTTGTTGGTGTTTTCCTAGGCCGCGTGGATGCAAATGTTGGTTAGAGTGGATACGGATACCGAGAAGCAACCAGGAGATCACAGATGAGCAAGAAAGTAGCGTATGTCACAGGCGGCATGGGGGGCATTGGTACCGCCATTTGCCAGCGTTTGCACAAGGATGGCTTCACGGTCATAGCGGGCTGCGGCCCTACACGCGATTTCACCAAATGGCTGGACGAGCAGAAGGCGCAGGGCTACACCTTTTACGCTTCGGTGGGCAATGTCGGCGACTGGGATTCCACCGTGGAAGCCTTCGCCAAGGCCAAGGCAGAACACGGCAGTATCGATGTGCTGGTCAACAATGCCGGCATTACCCGCGACCGCATGTTCCTCAAGATGACCCGCGAGGACTGGGACCAGGTGATTGAAACCAACCTGAACAGCATGTTCAACGTCACCAAGCAGGTGGTGGCCGACATGGTCGAAAAGGGCTGGGGGCGCATCGTCAACATCAGTTCGGTCAACGGTGAGAAGGGCCAGGCCGGGCAAACCAACTACTCGGCTGCCAAGGCGGGCATGCACGGTTTCTCGATGGCGCTGGCGCAGGAGCTGGCCACCAAGGGCGTAACGGTAAACACCGTGAGCCCGGGCTACATCGGTACCGACATGGTCAAGGCTATCCGGCCTGACGTGCTGGAAAAGATCGTCTCCACCGTGCCGGTCAAGCGCCTGGGCGAACCCAGCGAAATCGCCTCCATCATTGCCTGGCTGGCTTCGGACGAGGGCGGCTACGCGACCGGTGCTGATTTTTCGGTCAACGGCGGGCTGCACATGGGTTGAAGGTCTACCGGCCGCCCGAAATCAGGGGCCGCCTTCGGGCGGCCTTTTTCATGGCTGTCGGCTGTGGAAAGCAAAAAGCCCGCAGAAGCGGGCATTTGCAAGGGAAGGCCTGTGGTGCCTCCTGGGCACCTGCGCCACCTGTCAGAAGCGGGCGGGTGCGCGTTTGCGGTCGCGTTCGTCTTCGGGCCAGGCGGTCAAGAGGGTGTTTGCAGTCATGTGGAAAACTCCTGTGATGGGCTTACAACGGGACTGCCGCCCCCCGGGTTGACGACCCGGCAGAAAAAAATGCAACAAGGGATAACCCCGGGTGATTGGATGTGTTTTTGCTACAGAAATAGTAGCTTGAACCGCTTTGCTGTTAAGCCTCAAAACCCAAAAACCTGTATTTTTTCGTGTGCCTAGACTGCGGCAGACACCGCTTCCAGTTGCGATGAAAGCTCCAGCCAACGCTCTTCCAGCGCTTGCGTCGCATCGTTGCAGGCCTTCAGGCGGCGGCCGCAGTCTGCAATCTCGGCCGGCGGCAGCGCCTGGGTGAGGCGGTTCTCCAGCGCCTGGCGCTCCTCGGCCAGTTCTGCCAGTCGCTTGTCGACTTGTTCCAGCTCCCGCTTGTAGGGGCGCAGCTTTTCGGTCAGTTGCTGGCGTGCCTGGGCGTCCTGCTTGCGTTGCTCCTTGGCATCCAGCGCCGCTGCCTTGCTCTCCGTTGGTGAAGGGACGGTCGCCGGGGTGGGCTGGGCCACGCCTCCAACGGTGGCTTGCTGCTGCTGTGCAGCCGCCTCGGTCTTGGCCTGTTCGCGCTGGCGCTTGGCTTCGTCGAGCAGGTAGCGCTGGTAGTCGTCCAGATCGCCGTCGAACGGGCCCACCGCGCCGCGCCCCACCATCCAGAACTCGTCGCACACGGCGCGCAGCAGGGCGCGGTCGTGGCTGACCAGCATGACGGTGCCTTCGAACTCGTTGAGCGCCATGGAAAGCGCCTCGCGCGTGGCCAAGTCGAGGTGGTTGGTGGGCTCGTCGAGCAGCAGCAGGTTGGGGCGCTGCCAGACGATCATGGCCAGCACCAGGCGGGCCTTTTCGCCGCCGCTCATGCTGCCCACGCTCTGCTTGACCATGTCGCCGGTGAAGTTGAAGCTGCCCAGGTAGCTGCGCAAATCCTGCTCCCGGCTGGGCTCGCGGCTGTT
>JAMLIQ010000082.1 GCA_023954095.1 Burkholderiaceae bacterium
ATCGATGTGGGCCGCGCGCATTTCTGGGACATTACGGCCATCAGCGCGCTCGACAAGGTGGTGCTGCGCTTCCGGCGCGAAGGCACCGAGGTCGAAGTGGTCGGGCTGGACGCCGCCAGCGCCACACTGGTCGATCGTTTTGCCCTGCACGACAAGCCTGGCGCTGTTGAACAACTCATGCACTGAGGAGAACTTCCATGAACAAGGTTTACGCCTGTATTGACGGCCTGGACACCACCACCGCAGTGATCGACTGGGCCGCCTGGTCTGCCCTGCGGCTGGAGGTGCCGCTGGAACTGCTGCACGTGCTGGAGCGCGCCCCCGAGATGCCCCATGTGGGCGACTACAGCGGCGCCATCGGCCTGGGCGCGCAAGAGGTGTTGCTGCAGCAGCTCAGCGCCCTGGATGAGCAGCGCGGCAAGATGGCGCAGGAAGCGGGACGCCAGATGCTGGCCAGCGCCCGCGAGCGCGCCGCTGCCGCCGGGGTGCAGCAACTCGACGGCCGCCTGCGCCATGGCGAGTTGGTCGACACGGTGCTGGAGTTCGAACCCGACGCGCGGCTGTTTGTGCTGGGCGCGCATTACCGCGCCAGCTCACCCTCGCGCATCCACCTCGATCACCATGTGGAGCGTGTGATCCGTGCCGTCCGCCGCCCCGTGCTGGTCGCCACCACCGGGCAGTTCAGCCCCCCCGAGCGCTTTGTGGTGGCCTACGACGGCAGCGCCACGGCGCAACGCACCGTGGAAACGGTCGCCCGCAGCCCCATGCTCAAGGGTCTGCCTGCCCTGGTGGCGATGGTTGGGGCCGACACCCCGGAGGCACACCAGCAATTGCAAGACGCCCAGGGCCTGCTGCAGGCGGCCGGTTTCACTGTGGAAACAACGCTGATGCCCGGTGAGCCCGAACAGGTGCTGCCCGCCCTGCTCAAAACCCAGGGCGCCGCGCTGCTGGTGATGGGAGCCTACGGCCACTCGCGCATTCGCCACCTGATCGTAGGCAGCACCACCACCACGCTGCTGCGCCTGAGCGAAGTGCCGGTACTCGTGCTGCGTTGAGGCCTTGTACCCGACAATAACTATCAAATTGATAGCTTGTAGCGCTTAATACATAAGCCTCAGAGGCTGTTTTCAATCATTTTCTGAAAATGCGGGGCATGGCGTGCGCGGTTGACGATGCCCACCAGCGACAGCATCACCGGCACCTCCACCAGCACGCCCACCACAGTGGCCAGGGCCGCGCCCGAATGCAGGCCAAACAGTGAAATCGCCACGGCCACGGCCAGCTCAAAGAAATTGGACGTGCCGATCAGGCAGGCAGGCCCTGCCACCGCGTGCGGCAGCCTGAGCCAGCGCGCCCCCCACCAGGCAATCGCAAAGATGCCGTAGCTCTGCACGATGAGCGGCACGGCAATCAGCGCGATCACCAGCGGCTGTGCCACGATGGTGCCCGCCTGGAAACCAAACAACAGCACCACGGTGGCAATCAGCCCGGTGATCGACCAGGGCTTGAGCTGCGCGACAAAGCCGCCTACCGCCTCGGGCGAGCGCCGCTGCAACAATGCGCGCGTAGTCATGCCCGCCGCCAGCGGCAGCAGCACATACAGCACGGTCGAGAGCAGCAGCGTCTGCCAGGGCACGGTCACATCCGTCACACCGAGCAGCAAGGCGGCAATCGGCGCAAAGGCCACCACCATGATGAGGTCGTTGACCGACACCTGCACCAGCGTGTAGTTGGCGTCGCCCTTCACCAATTGGCTCCAGACGAACACCATGGCTGTGCACGGCGCCACGCCCAGCAAAATCATGCCGGCGATGTATTCACTGGCCGACTGCGGGTCAACCCAGGGCGCAAACAGGTACCGGAAAAACAGCACGCCCAGCGCCGCCATGGTGAAGGGTTTGATGAGCCAGTTGACGACCAGCGTCAGCAACAGGCCGCGCGGCTTTTTGCCCACGTCCTTTACCGCACTCCAGTCGATCTGGATCATCATCGGGTAAATCATCACCCAGATGAAAACGGCCACCACCAGGTTCACATGGGCCACCTCCAGCGCGGCAATGGCCTGGAAAGCGCCCGGCACCAGCAAGCCCAGGCCCACGCCGGCCAACATACCGATGCCGACCCAGACGGTCAGGTAACGCTCGAACAAGCCCATTTCACACTCCTGAAGACGGCAGGGCTTCACCCGCCAGTTGCAGCAGCCGCTGCACCCCCACGGGTTCCTCGCTCAGCAGCGGCACCACGGCATAGCGCACCGCGTGGCGGGTGGATACCGTTTCGATCTCGCGCAACTCGTTGCGGGCGCGCTGGCGCAGCAATGGCGACGCCACCTGGGCGGCCGCCACGCTGTTGTTGATGGCCCAGGCCCAGGGTTCGATGCCGGCGCGGCGCAGGTCGTCCTGCAGGCGGGCGGCTTCGAGCACAGGTGTGGTCTCGGCCAGCGCCACCAGAATGATCTTGGTCTGCTTCGGATCCTGGAGCTGCATCATCGGCGTGGTGAAGTGCACGCCCGTGCTGCCCATCTGGCGCACGATGTCGCGGTGGTAGGCGCCAGTGGCGTCCAGCAGCAGCAGCGTGTGGCCAGTGGGCGCGGTGTCCATCACCACGAACTTCCTGCCTGCCTCGCGGATCACCCGAGAGAACGCCTGGAACACCGCGATCTCCTCGGTGCACGGCGAGCGCAGGTCTTCTTCGAGCAGCGCACGGCCCGCCGCATCAAGCCCGGCGCCCTTGCTGGCCAGCACCTGCTGGCGGTAGCGCTCCGTGACCTCGTGCGGGTCGATGCGGCTCACACTCAGGTGCTCCAGCGTGCCGTCCAGCGTCTCCATGAGGTGCGCCGCCGGATCGGAGGTGGTCAGATGCACCGCATGGCCCCGGTGCGCCAGCGCCACGGCCACAGCGGCAGCCAGCGTGGTCTTGCCCACGCCACCCTTGCCCATGAGCATGACCAGGCCATGGCCATCCTGTGCGATTTGGTCTACCAGCCGGGCGAGGCTGGGCGCCTGCAGCGGGGGCGCCGCGCTGTGGCTGGCAGCAGCGGGTGACACGGGGGCTTCGCCGTCCAGCAGCTGGCGCAGGGCATCGATGCCCACCAGATTGAAGGGCTTGAGCGGCACCTGGTCCAGCGGCAAGGCACGCAGGTCTTGCGGCATGGCAGCCAGCGCAGCCTGCTCGCGCCGACACACAGCGGCGGCCAGAGGGTCGCTGTCACCTTCGGCCGAAGGCAGCACGCCATTGACCACCAGGAACTGCTGGCGCAGCCCGGTGGCGGCCAGTTCGGCATGGGTGCGCGCGGCCTCGCGCAGCGTGGCGGGCTGGGCGCGCGCCACCAGCACCAGGCGGGTATGGGCAGGGTTGGCCAGGGCGTCCACGGCGGCCTTGTAGCGCTCACGCTGCTTTTCCAGCCCGGCCAAAGGCCCCAGGCACGAGGCATCGCCCTTGCCGGCTTCCAGAAAGCCGCTCCAGGCACCGGGCAGTTGCAGCAGCCGGATGGTGTGGCCCGTGGGCGCGGTGTCAAACAGGATGTGCTCGTACTGCGCATGCAGCGCCGTATCGGTCAGCAGCGCGGTAAATTCATCGAAGGCGGCAATCTCGGTCGTGCAAGCGCCCGAGAGCTGCTCCTCGATGCCTTTCACCACCGCATCGGGAAGCACGCCGCGCACCGGTCCGACGATGCGGTCGCGGTAGCCCTGGGCCGCAGCCTGCGGGTCGATTTCCAGCGCCGACAGGCCCGGCACATCGGGCACGGGCGTGATGTGGTTGCCGATGGTGATGCCGAACACCTGCCCCACGTTGGAGGCCGGGTCGGTACTGACCAGCAACACCCGCTGGCCTTGCGCCACCAGACGCAGCGCGGTAGCGCAGGCGAGCGAAGTCTTGCCCACGCCCCCCTTGCCGGTGAAGAAAAGGAAGCGTGGAGGTTGGTCGAGAAAGTGCATGGCGAAACTCTGTGGAGGGATGGACGCGCAGACCGGCATAGCAGCCTTCAGCAGCAGTTGCCACCCGAACAGCAGCTACCGGCAGACTCGGCCTGGGTCGCTGCGGGCACGGCCAGCCCGGCCCAGCGCGCCAGGTCGACGCGTGAGGGATAGCGGCCCGCCAGCACCACCTGCCCATCGACCAGCGTAAGCGGCAGCGCCTCCTGGCCCGCGCGCTCCAGGAAAGCCTTGACGGGGGCGTTCTCAGCGAAAGCCATGGGCTGTTGCGCGAGGTTGAAGCGCTCCAGCTGAACGCCGTTCTGGCGCGCCCAGTCGGCATCGGCCGAGAAATTGACGAGGTTCTGGTCCACATCGGTCCCGCACACGCCGCTGCTGCAGCACAGGGCCGGGTCGAAAATCTGGATGGTGGTCATGGGAAAACTCCTGGAAGTTGTCAATGGGAAGACAGACTGCGTGCCGCATCCTGCAGCAGGGTTTTTTGCAGCTTTTCAGAGGGCAGGCTCATCAAAAGCTGCAGGCGCTGGCTGATGGCATGCAGGGTCTGGCGGAAGGCTTCGCGTTTCTGGGTCTCGGGCGCATGGCCCTCCGAGGGATCGGGGTAGCCCCAATGCGCCGTGGCGGGATGGCCAGGCCAGAGGGGGCAGGTCTCGCCGGCGGCGTTGTCGCACACGGTAATGATCAAGTCCATGGTGGGTGCGTCCGGCCCCGAAAACACTTCCCAGCCTTTGCTGTGCAGGCCTTCGGTGGACACACCGGCTTGGCGCAACACCTCCAGCGCCAGCGGATGAGGCTGTTGCCCGCGCGGGCTGCTGCCTGCCGAATACGCCCGAAAGCGGCCGGGCCGTGCGGACTGCGCGTCCAGGTGGTTCAACATGGCCTCGGACAGGATGCTGCGGGCCGCGTTGTGGGTACAGAGAAACAAGACGTTGAGCATGGTGGGAATGGGTCAGGCGGATGAAGAAAGGGAAGGCTTTTCATGGGACTGAAAAGAAGAACAGGGTGCACCGAGCGGTATCAGTCGCAGTCCATGCAGTCGGCTGCGGCCCTCCCCGGCAGGCAGGCGCCGGGGTTACCGCCACAGCATTCATCCGTCAGGTAGCCAATCAGGTCGGTCATCAGCGCCATGTTGGCGCGGTAACGCTGGAACCGCCCTTCCTGGACAACCACCAGCAGCCCGGACTGCGTCAGCGCCTTGAGGTGAAACGAGAGGTTGGTGGCGGGAAGCTCCAGCGCTGCCGCAATTTCCCCGGCGACCAATCCCTGTGGCCCCCGCTCGACCAGCAGGCGAAAGACATCCAGCCGCACGCTGGACGCCAAAGATTCAAAGACGGTGATGGCTGCTGATTTTTCCATTCTTCAATTATTCAACAATATTTGAAATGTTACAACAACGACCTCCTTCCAGCGGCCAGTGCAGCCACCTGACTCAGCTTCTGCGCATGTCAATGCACCGGTTCAAAGTCGATGAACCCACGCTCCACGTCGGTGCCCACCAGCCGCACGCGCAGTTTCTGGCCGACATCCAGGCTGGTGTCGGCATTCACCAGCATGCCCTCGGCCGGCGGCGCGAAGATGCGCACCCAGGTCGCGCTGTCGGTGCGGCCGGTGACCACTGCGTCAAACTTCTGGCCCACCCGGTCTTGCAGATAGAGCGCGGCTTCGGACTTGCGCACGCTGCGCTCCACCTTTTGCGCAGCGTCTTCCTGCTGCGTGCAGTGCTCGGCCAGGAGGGCCAGCTCACCCTGCCCATAGGGCGAGTGCGACCCGGCCAGCACGGCCTTGACCATGCGCAGGGTGATGAGGTCGGGATAGCGGCGGTTGGGCGCCGTGGAGTGCGTGTAGTCGCGCACCGCCAGGCCAAAATGGCCAATGGGTTCGCCCCGGGCATGCTCAACCACGTATTCACCCGACCCCATGAGCTTGACAATGACCAGCGACAGATCGGGAAAGCGCAGCGGATCGGCCTTGCGCTGGCGGGCCAAAAAACCTTCCAGCGCACGTGAATCGGGCGTGGAGGGCAGCACGGTGCCGTACTTGGCAGCCACCTGCACGATCCGCAGCCAGCGTTCGGGCGAACGCACCACGCGGCGCAGGGCATTGCAGCCATGCTGTGCCAAAAACCGCGCCGTACACGTGTTGGTGGCGATCATGAACTCTTCAATCAACTGGCGTGCGCGGTTCTGCACTTGCTGGTGAATGCCGACCACGCGCTCGCCCTCGAACACGGCGCGCGGCTGAAAGGTTTCGAAGTCGAGCGACCCCATGGCACGCCTGCGCACGCGCATGCGCTGGGCCACGGCATCCTGGGTGCGCAACTGCTCGTCCATACCCGGCACGGCACTGGCTGCCTCGGGCAAGGGGCCATCACCGGTCAGCCAGGCGGCCACGGCATCGTAGGCCAGCTTGGCCTGGTTGCGCACGCGGGCACGGTGCACGGCGGAATGGGTGACTTCTCCCTCGGCATCCACCATCATTTCAGTCACGATGGCCACGCGCTCCTCCCCCGGGTTGAGCGACGTGAGGTTGGTGGACAAGCGCTCGGGCAGCATGGGAAAGACCCGCGCCGAGGTGTAGACCGAGGTGGTGTTGATACGTGCGTGGGCATCAATGGCCGAGTTCTTCTTGACCAGCACATCCACATCGGCCACGGCAATCCAGATCTTTACTGCCCCGCTGCCCATCACGCTACAGGCCGTGAGCTGGTCCAGATCGAGCGAATCGTCGTTGTCGATGGAGCACCACGGCAGCTCGGTAAGGTCGCGCACAAGCGGCCCGTCCTCCAGCACCGGGCCGTCAATGGCATCGAGCTGCTGAAGTGCGTGCGGCGGAAACTCGGGCTCCAGGCCACGGTCGCGCATGGCATCGATGGCGATGCGCACCAGGTCCTTGCGGTGGAAGTGCTGCTTTTTATCCATGCGGCAAATGTAAGCGGACGGGCTGCAAGACCACAAAGACCGCGATGGCCAGCACGGAAAGCACGGCCGACAGGCCGAAGGCCAGCGCAGGCGACCAGGCCCACAGGCTGCCTGCCACCAGCGACGCAGGCAGGTACAACACCCCCGTGACAAAGTTGTAGACCCCCACTGCCGTAGCACGGCGCTCGGGCTCCAGGTCGGCGATGAAGGCCTTGCTCTGCGCGTCTTCGACCGCATAAAACACGCCATAGATGCAAAAAATGGCCACCATCTCCCAACGGCTGCCCGCAAACACCAGCCAAAGGTTGATGCCCGCATACAGCGCATAGCCCAACACCACAATCCGGCTGCGCCCCACCCTGTCGCCCAGCCTGCCCACCGGGGGCGCCGCCACCACGCAGGTGGTATTGAACAAGGCATAGAGAAGCACGACATCGGTGATGCCAAAGCCCACATCGTGGGCCTTGAGCAGGATGAACCCCAGGCTGAAATAGGCCAGTGCGAACACCCCGGCAGGTGCCAGGAAACGCTTGAACCCCGGGCTGAGCTGCTGCCAGTTGTCGCGCACGCTCTCGCGCACATGGGGCTGGCCCGGCCGATCCTTCATGCGCGCGAGCACCAGCACGGCGATCACCGCGGGCACAAAGGCCACCCAGAACAGCGTGGCGTAGGTGCTGGCCGATTCCCCCAGCCATTTGAGCAGACCATAGGCCACCAGCGGGCCCAGCACGGCGCCCGATTTGTCCAACGCCTTGTGCACGCCAAACGCATAGCCACGCGACTCTTTCGCGGCGATGGATGACAGCCAGGCGTCGCGCGGTGGCCCGCGAAACCCCTTGCCCAGCCGTTCGATCACACGAAACAGGGAGAGCCCCACGATGGACGAGGACACCAGCAGAATCATCTTGGCCAGCGTGGAAAACCCGTAGCCCGCCGTGGCCAGCCATTTACGCCGCCCGCTGCGGTCCGACATCCAGCCGGCCCAATAGTTGAGGGATGACGCAGAGAGGTCGGCCAAACCTTCAATCAGCCCCAACAGGGCACTGGACGCCCCGGCGACAGTAGTGAAGAGCACCGCAAACACCGAAAAAATCATCTCGGAACTGAGGTCGGTGAGAAAGCTCACCAACCCGAGCTTGAGCACGTCGGGATGGATCTTGCCGCGCGCGGTAGCCGCGTTAGTGGCCGGGACGGCGGCGGAATCATCGCGAGCGGACGGGCGCATCGTGTTCCCTCAGAGGTACTGTGCTCTCATTGTGCAACGCCATTGGCGTGAATATGCACACAGCAACTATCAAAACAATAGCTGCATGCGCTTGCTGGATAAGCGTATGCAGCCCATTTCATTCTAACCACAAAACCGCAAACCCAGGGCCATCTCGCATCCCTACACTGGCGACATCCTTTGATGTTTGGGAAACGGCAGACGTAACCCGCAGGCTGTGACCCATGAGAAAGATTGCGATGCCCACCGATCAAGCCCCACCGCCCCGCGAAGCGTCCCCACCTCAAGGCCTGAGCGCCACCGAAGCGGCCCGCCGCCTGAGCGCCGAAGGCCCCAACCTGCTGCCGGGCAGCGCACCCAAATCCACGCTGGCCATCGTGCGCGATGTGCTCACCGAGCCCATGTTTCTCATGCTGCTGGCCGCTGGCGGCATCTACCTGGCACTGGGCGACCGCGCCGAGGCGCTGTTTCTGCTGGGCTTTGTGTTCGTGGTCATCGGCATCACGCTGGCGCAGGAGCGCAAGACGCAGCGCGCACTCGAATCGCTGCGCGACCTGTCGGCCCCGCGCGCGCTGGTGATCCGCGACGGCCAGGAGCAGCGCATTGCCGGGCGCGATGTGGTGCGCGGCGACCTGCTGGTGCTGCACGAGGGCGACCGCATCGCCGCCGACGCGATGCTGATCGACGGCCAGCTCGAAGTGGACGAATCCCTGCTCACCGGCGAAGCCGTGCCCGTGGTCAAACGGCCCTCCGCGCAGCACGGGCAGGCGTCTGCAAGCGCCGGGGCGCCCCAAGCCAGGCCCGCCCCCTCGGGGGGCAGCGCCGCACACGAAGCGGCAAGCGTGGGGGCTCTTTTATTCGCCAGCACCGTGGTCACGCGTGGCGTGGGCGTTGCCGAAGTGTGTGCCACCGCCGCCCACACGGCCGTGGGGCGCATCGGCGCCGACCTGGCTGCCACGGTGGAACCCCCTTCGGCGTTGCAGGAGGGATCACGCCGGCTGGTGCGGACCCTGGGCATTGGCGCGGTGCTGCTGGCAACGGCCCAGGTGCTGCTGGGCTGGTGGTGGAACGGCCGCCCGCTGCTCGACAGCCTGCTGTCGGGCATCGCGCTGGCCATGGCCATCCTGCCCGAGGAGATTCCCGTCATCCTCACCGTGTTTCTGGCGCTGGGGGCCTGGCGCATTGCACACCAGAAGGTGCTGACACGGCGCGTGACCGCCGTCGAGGCGCTGGGCGCCATCACCGTGCTGGCCGTGGACAAGACGGGCACGCTCACCTTCAACTGCATGGCCGTGGCCAAACTGGTCAGCGGCGACCAGCATTTCCGCCCCGAAGGCGCCAGCGAGCTGCCCGAACACTTCCACCTGCTGGCCGAATTCGCCATGCTGGCCACGCCGGGCGACCCGTTCGACCCCATGGAAAAGGCCATCCAGCAGTTTGGCCACCAGTGGCTGCAGGGCACCGAGCATGTGCACGACGGGCGCGAGCCCGAGTTCGAATACGCCCTCTCGGGCGAGATCCTCGCCATGACGCGCGTGTTCGCCAGCGACGAGCCGCGCATTCACCTGCTGGCTACCAAGGGTGCGCCCGAGGCCGTGGCCGATCTGTGTCACCTGGACGCCATGCGGCGGGACGCTATCCACCGCCAGGTGGAGGCCATGGCCGAACGCGGTCTGCGCGTGCTGGGCGTGGCGCGGGGCCGCTGGAAAAGTGCCGCCCTGGCCCCCGTCCAGGCGTCCCCCTGGCCGAAAAGCCAGCATGACTTCGATTTCGATTTTCTGGGCTTGGTGGCTTTGGCCGACCCACCGCGCCCCGAGGTGCCTGCCGCACTGGCCGAATGTCGGCGCGCGGGCGTGCGCGTGATCATGATGACCGGCGACCACCCCGCCACGGCCCGCGCCATCGCGCAGCAGGTGGGCCTCTCAGACCGCCCCGACGTCATCACCGGTGCTGAACTGGAGGCGCTAGACGATGCCGCCCTGCACGAGCGGCTGCGCCATGTGGACCTGTGCGCGCGCCTCAAGCCCGAACACAAGCTGCGCCTGGTGCAACGGCTGCGCGCCAGCGGCGAGGTGGTGGCCATGACGGGCGACGGCGTGAACGACGCCCCCGCCCTCAAGGCCGCCGACGTGGGCATCGCCATGGGCGAGCGCGGCACCGACGTGGCGCGCGAGGCTGCCGCACTGGTGCTGCTGGACGACAGCTTTGCGCGCATCGTGGCTGCCATCCGGCAAGGACGGCGCATCGACAGCAACATCCGCAAGGCCGTGCGCTTTACTTTTGCAGTGCACATTCCCATCATCGCGCTGGTTCTGGGCCCCACACTGCTGCAATGGCCGGCCTTTTTGCTGCCGGTGCATATCGTGCTGCTGCAATTGCTGATCGACCCGACCTGCGCCGTCGTGCTGGAGGCCGAGCCCGAAGACAGCGGCAGCATGGAAAAGCCGCCACGCCCAGTGTCAGACTCTCCCTTTGCCATCGGCCCACTGGCGTATTCGGTGCTCCAAGGCCTGGGTGTGGCCGCCGTGCTGCTGGCCAGTCAGGCCTGGCTGGTCGGCCAGGGATGGAGCAACACGCAAAGCCGCACTGTCGTGTTCTGCACGCTGGTGCTGAGCGTGATGCTGCTGATCCTGGCCAACCGCGATCTTTCGCGCCCCGCCTTGCTGGGCGTGAACGTCCCCAACCCCTGGCTCTGGCGCATGGCCGCAGCCATGGGCCTGCTGCTGGCGGCGGTATTGGGCGTGGACTGGCTGCGCAATCTGATGGGGCTGGCCCTGCCTGGGGCTGCAGGGCTATGGGTGGCTGCGGGCCTGCTGGCGCTGTGCATGGTCTGGCTCGAACTGGTGCGACGGCTGGGCCAGGCCTTGGGCCGATAGATCCAAAGCCAAATTGCTTTCGATCTGATAGCTGTTAGCGCAATCTCAGCAAGCTCCAGAGGCATATTTCTCTATATTTTTTCAGGTTTACAAGCCAGGCTGACCCAGCCCGGGCGCGACAGCAGATAGCCCTGGAACTCATCACAGCCCTGATAGCGCAGAAAGTCGAACTGCGCCTGGTTTTCCACGCCCTCGGCCACCACCGTCTTGCGCAGGCTCTTGCCCAGTGAGACGGCCGCGCGAGCGATCATGGCGACGTCTTCCTCGCATTCGATGCCGGTGACCAGCATGCGGTCGAGCTTGATGGCGCTGGCGCAGGGGAGTAGACGGCACAGTAGCAAGGGGATGGAAACAGGGTGACTAGCCCAGAGCAAACTCCGTGCCCACGGTACACAACGCCCTCTTCCAGAGGGCCAAAACGCCCCGTTCTGCAAGCCCCGGGGCTTGGGCTCCGAAACATGGGCATACCCGCCCCGGCTGCACCCGTTTGGTGCAGCGCTCTGGCTATTCGTCAGCCGTTTGTGGAACGACGGGCACAGTGGCCGCCGCCACCAGACGCTGTGTATAGGGGTGCTGTGGGGCATCCAGCACCTGGGTCACCGTGCCGTTTTCCAGCAGTGCGCCATCCTTCATCACCAGCACATCGTGCGCCATGGCACGAATGACATCCACATCGTGCGTGATGAGCAAGTAACTCAATCCCTTGTCACGCTGCAGGCGCTGCAGAAGGCCCAACACCTGCTGCTGGATGGTGACATCCAGCGCGCTGGTTGGCTCATCAAGCACCAGTACACGCGGCTGTACGATGAGCGCACGCGCCACCGCCAGGCGCTGGCGCTGGCCCCCAGAAAACTCGTGCGGGTAGCGCGCCAGCAAACCGGGGAACTGCGCCTCGCTCAATCCCACCTCGGCCAGCGCTGCCTCGACGCGCGCACGACGTGCGGTTCCATCGAGTGCAGGCTCGTGCACCTTGAGGCCCTCGCCCACAATTTCCTCCACCGTCAGGCGCGGCGAGAGCGAGGAAAACGGATCCTGGAACACCACCTGCACCTGGCGTCGCAGCCGCTGATTGGCTGGTGTGTTGCGCGTGGAGGGCTGCTGCCAGCCCTGCCCCGCCACCGACAGCGCGCCTCCGTGTGACAGCAGACCCAAAATGGCCAGCGCCAGCGTGGATTTGCCGGAACCCGACTCCCCCACTACGCCCAGCGTGCGGCCGGGCAACAGTTGCAGCGTAGCCCCCTGTACAGCCACGAACTCGCCCTTCCTGAACCAGCCCCGAATACCGGGCAAAGGCGTGGGATAGACCACACGCAGGTCGTGCGCCTGCACAACAGGCGCCAGTCCCGCCGGCGACTCCACCTCCAACACATCGCGCCGGGGCTGGCTGGCAAT
This sequence comes from Burkholderiaceae bacterium, assembly GCA_023954095.1. GTDB lineage: Bacteria > Pseudomonadota > Gammaproteobacteria > Burkholderiales > Burkholderiaceae_C > Simplicispira. Next base: position 12,347 of record JAMLIQ010000082.1, read on the forward strand.
CAGGCGCCGGGTGTAGGGATGCTGCGGCGCACCGAACACCTGCGCCACAGTGCCCTGTTCCACCAGA
>JAMLIQ010000083.1 GCA_023954095.1 Burkholderiaceae bacterium
CCGTGGCCATTGTTCGGCAGGAAGGCCAGATCGTGCTCGCGGTGGAAAACACCGGCGAGACGATTCCCGCGCAGCACCTGGCCCGGCTGTTCGAGCGCTTTTACAGGGCTGATCCGTCGCGCCAGCACGCATCAGGCGAGGGCACGGGCCTGGGTCTGGCCATCACGCAGGCGATTTTGCGCGCGCACCGGGGCAATGTATCCGTCGCCTCGGCCAGAGGGCTGACCACGTTTACCCTGCGCTTGCCGTTCTGAGTCAGACCCGCGGAGTACACAGCGCATCGTTGCTGTGCGGTGACCCGGTTTCAGGCAGCCTGGAGCAGTGACTGCTGGGCGCGCATGCCGGTGGCCAAGGTGTTCAGCACAGCGTGGACCGGGGCGTCCTGGGGTGTGCAGGCCAGGCCCAGATGGCGTTCGAAGGTCATAGGGCCGGTCTGCAGCGGGCGCGCGATGGTTTTGCGTGCATGGTGGGCGTGTGATGCCGGGATGATGGCCAGACCCAGCCCCAGTTCCACCATGTGCAGCAGCAGTTCTTCGCGGGCTGCGCTGGCGCGAATGTCCGGCACCACACCGCGTTCCGCCAGCAGGCGGGTAAACGACCGGTGCTGGGGGCAGTAGGGCCGCTCGATCAGAGGCAGCCCCTGCAGGTCGCTCCATTCAAAATGCTTCCGAAAGCGCAGGGGGTGCGATTCGGGGACGAGCATCACATACGGTTCGCGCCACAGTGGAACAAAAACGTCGGCCGCACGCTTGCAGCTTTCGGCCACCAGGCCCAGTTGCGCCTCTTCCATGGACGCCGTGAGCCGCAGGCTGGTGCCGGGCAGGTGCTGGTCGAGCAGCGAAAGCAGGGGCGCTGCGGTGTGCACGAGCACGTCGTCCTGCAGATACAACCCAAGACTGGCGCGCGGGGTGTCGCGGAAATCACGCACCATGGCTGTGGATTGCGCCAACAGGCTGCAGGCACGCGGGTACAGGCGCTCGCCTGCGGGCGTGGGGGCCAGGCCATGGCGGCTGCGCTCGAACAGCACGGTTTCCAGGGCATCCTCCAGCCCCTTGACGGCCATGCTGATCGAGGGCTGGGCCACGCAGCAGCGGCGTGCGGCGGCGGTGATGGAGCGTTCTTCGTAGGCTGCCACGAAGTAGCCCAGGGCGCGCAGGTCAAACAGCATGGCGGGTCAGGTCAGGAGGTTTCGGTTCCGAGGGGGTTGATGGTGGTGACGGTTTCGCGGAAATAGTCCAGCAGGCCATCCTCCGAGTGGCTCACGATCCAGGTCAGGCTCTCCACGGTGCGTTCCTGCACGGCGTAGAAGAAGCGCTGGTGGAATTGCGTGAGCACCCAGTTGTTGCCCAGGGGGGAGCTGTGTGTGTGCAGGATCTGCGTGCCTCTGGGAAAAACCTCTGCCGCCAGGCGTTGTAACACGACCAGCAGATCCTGCTTGCTGCGCGCCTGCTGCCATGACGTGTCGGCCGCGTCGCGGTAGTGGTCGATGCGGAAATCCACATCGTCGGCAATGTGCGCCAGCAATGTTGCAACGTCGCCCTGGGCGAAGGCGGCCAGCACATGGTCGACAGGAAAGTGGAGGGTGGGTTGGGTGGTCATGGTCGGCTCCTGTGGAAAAGCCGCGACTTTAGGGAGTGATCTTGTATTGGTAAATTATTTTATTTGTGGAGATTAGGAATATTTAATTGATGGATTGATTCCATCCACCGCCATTCCGGACAAGAGACCCGCTGAAGTGCGAAGCCCTGCGGGTGTTGCCGGCCATCGTGCCGGACGAGGACGGTGCGACGGCCACGTTGACAGCGCAAGGCCTGTTGGGTGAAGAGCTTGCGTGCGTGTCCGTGCCGCCCACGTTCAAGCCCATGGTGGACGGTGCGATGGCCTGGGCGGGAAGTGGGTTTGAGCGCCCGCGCTGATGCCCGAGGGTAAAACGGGGGTCATAAGACACGATTGAGCGGGGGCGAGTGGGTGGCCGATGATGCTCGGTCACACCTTGCAATAGCTACAAAGAAAATAGCTGTCGGCGCTTGCGTAGAAAGCGCCAGAGCCATTTTCCATCGTAATCTTGTGGGGCGTATCGGTCGCCCATCCGGCCTGGTTTTTGTGAACAGGCAATCTCAGATTGCGGCAAGCCTGGGGAGTGCAAGCCGGGCAGGCGCGGGCGCCTGGGTATGGTCTATCTCGCCGGGCGCCAGCTGGAATACGGCCACCGCTTCCACCAGTTGCTGTGCCTGCTTCTTCAGGCTGTCGGCGGCGGCCGCGCTTTGCTCTACCAGCGCGGCGTTCTGCTGGGTGGCCTGGTCCATTTGCGTGATGGCTTCTCCCACTTGCGACACACCCATGCTCTGTTCGTTGCTCGCGGCGCTGATCTCGCCCACGATGTCGGTCACGCGGCGGATCGACGCAACCACTTCGGTCATGGTGGCGCCGGCTTTGTCCACCAGCATCGTGCCCTGCTCCACGCGCTCCACGCTGGCATGTATCAGGCCCTTGATCTCCTTGGCGGCCTCGGCACTGCGCTGCGCCAGGCTGCGCACCTCGCTGGCGACCACGGCAAAACCCCGGCCCTGGTCGCCTGCGCGGGCGGCTTCGACGGCGGCATTGAGTGCCAGGATATTGGTCTGGAACGCGATGCCGTCAATCACGCCAATGATGTCGGCAATCTTCTTGCTGCTGTCGTTGATGCCTTGCATGGTGGTGACGACCTCGGCCACCACGTCTCCGCCGTGTACCGCCACAGTGGATGCGCTGACGGCCAGTTGGTTGGCCTGGCGGGCGTTGTCGGCATTGGCCTGCACGGTGGAGTTGAGTTCTTCCATGGAGGCCGAGGTCTCTTCCAGGGCGCTGGCCTGCTGCTCGGTGCGGGCGGAGAGGTCGTTGTTGCCCTGTGCAATCTGGGCGCTGGCCGATGCGACGCTGTGGGCGTTGCTGCGCACGTTGCTCACCACGCGCGACAGGCTTGTCTGCATGGCGTGCAAGGCGTTGAGCAGCAGGGCGATCTCGTCCTTGCCCTGCGCGGGCGTCGCCCGGGTCAGATCGCCATTCGCTACCGCTTGCGAAACGCGCACCGCGTTGTCCAGCGGGTTGACCACTGTGCGGCTGAAAGCCACGGCGCCTGCGATGCCCAGGGCACAGACCACCAGCATCACCACCAGGCTGATGGTGGTGGCGCGCTGCGCCGCAGCGGCCGCCTTGGCCGCCACTTCGCTGCTGGCCTTGGCGATCAAGTCGCCCGCCTGATCGATCAGTTGCGAGGGCTCGCGGTCGATGCCCTGCACCGCTTTGTCCCCTGCGTCCGGGTCGTGGCCCGATGCCTTGAAGGCGTCAAAGCCCTTGCGGTATGCGACGCCCATGCGTTCGTGGGCCTGAACAAACTTCGTGACATGGTCACGCCCGTCCCCTGGGGGCAGCTGCGTCAGCAGCTTCTGCGCTTTTGCCTTGATCGTGCTTTCCTGTTTTTCGAACGAGGACCAGTAGCGGGTGAGTAGGGCGGGGTCCTTGCCGCGCAGCAGCACGTTCTTCCACTCCTGGACCTGCACCTTGAAATCGTTGAGCATGCTCGATGCCAGTCGTTCGTTCTCGAAGCTCTGGGCCACAGTGGTCTGGTAGGTGTCCAGCGCCTGGTTCAGGCGACTGATGCCGAACAGCGCCGCAGCAAACAGCAGCAGCAGCGACGCGGTAAAGGCCAGGGGGAGCTTGAGGCTGAGTTTCATGGAGGGACTCCTTTTGTGGGTTCTGCGCGCCAGCATGCCCACGGATTCATGGAGTGCTTCCGCCTCGGACCCGCACCATGCCAAGGGCATTTTGAAGGTCATTATGGAGAAAACGGTTATTTTTTGTGCGCGGGTTTCTGCGGTGGTGTCGGAGCGTTGCGCGCCCCTGCGGTCCGGGGCGGCAGCCAGGCGCTGCGTCCGGACTACAGCACGCCGCTGGCGCGCAGGGCTGCAATGCGTGCAGCGTCCAGCCCCATCTCCTGCAGCACTTCATCGGTGTGCTGGCCCAGCGCCGGCGGGGCGTTGCGCAGCACGGGCGGGTGGTTTGACAGACGCAGCGGGCTGGCCACGCCGGTGATCTGCGCCACGCCGTCGCCCGCTTCGCCTGCTTTCCAGCGCGGCAGCGGCACGGCCAGGCCGCGTGCCTGCACCTGGGCGTCGTCAAATGCCTGGGCGATGGTGTTGATCGGGCCGCAGGGCACGGCCTTGTCTTCCAGCAGGGCAATCCAGTCGGCGGTGGGGCGGGTGCGGGTGACGGCCTCCATGGCGGGGATCAGGGCCGCGCGGTGCTGCACGCGCAGCGTGTTGCTGGCAAAGCGTGCGTCGGCCGCCCATTCCGGTTTGCCTGCGGCTGCGCAAAAACGGGCGAACTGGCCGTCGTTGCCGATGGCCAGCAGCATGGAGCCGTCCTGCGTGGGGAAGTCCTGGTAGGGCGCCAGGCTGGGATGGCTGTTGCCCTGGCGCGTGGGCGCCACGCCCGTGGCCAGGAAGCCCGCCGCCTGGTTCGCCAGGATGGCCATGCCCACGTCCAGCAGCGCCATGTCGATGTGCTGGCCCGTGCCGGTGCCAGTGGCGGCGTTGTCGCGCACGTTGAGCGCGGCGAGGATGGCCGAGCTGGCGTACACGCCGGTGAACAGGTCGGTGAGCGCCACACCCACGCGCAGCGGGCCGCCGCCGGGTTCGCCGTCAGGGCGGCCGGTGATGCTCATCATGCCGGTCATGGCCTGGATCATCAGGTCGTAGCCGGCCCGCTCGGCATACGGCCCGTCCTGGCCGAAGCCGGTGACGGAGCAGTAGATCAGGCGCGGGTTGATTTCGCGCAGGCTGGCGTAGTCCAGCCCGTAGCGCGCCAGGCCGCCCACCTTGAAGTTCTCGACCAGCACGTCGGCCTGCTGCGCCATCTGGCGGATGAGCTGCTGGCCCTCGGGCGTGGCCATGTCGATGGTGACCGAGCGCTTGTTGCGGTTGCAGGCCGTGTAGTAGCTGGCCTGGGTGGTGTCGTTGCCGTCGGCATCCTTCAAAAAGGGCGGGCCCCAGTGGCGCGTATCGTCACCCGCGCCGGGGCGCTCGACCTTGACCACATCCGCCCCCAGGTCGGCCAGAATTTGCGTGCACCAGGGGCCCGCCAGCACGCGGGAGAGATCGAGGACCTTGATGCCGGCCAGGGCGCCTGTGTTGGGAGGCAGTGTGGTCATGGATTGATTACTATTGAATTGATAGCTGGTAGCGCTTGTCTATCAAGCGCTAGAGGCCTAAAACACTTGAAATTCACCTGGAAGGGGCCGCCTTGTTCCCTTGCCCCTCGGGGGAGAGGGTTGGGGAAAAGGGTGTTGCGCGCCTCAGTTGGCGAACGCCGCAATCCCGGTCTGCGCACGGCCCAGGATCAGCGCGTGCACATCGTGGGTGCCTTCATACGTGTTCACTACTTCCAGGTTCACCAGGTGGCGCGCCACGCCGAACTCGTCGCTGATGCCGTTGCCGCCCATCATGTCGCGCGCCATGCGGGCAATGTCCAGCGCCTTGCCGCAGCTGTTGCGCTTGATGATGGAGGTGCCTTCCACGCTGGCCGTGCCCGCGTCCTTCATGCGGCCGAACTGCAGGCAGGCTTGCAGGCCGATGGCGATCTCGGTCTGCATGTCGGCCAGCTTCTTCTGGATGAGCTGGTTGGCGGCCAGTGGGCGGCCGAACTGCCTGCGGTCCAGCGTGTACTGGCGCGCGGTGTGCCAGCAGAATTCGGCCGCGCCCAGCGCGCCCCAGGCGATGCCGTAGCGCGCGCTGTTCAGGCAGGTGAAGGGGCCCTTGAGGCCCTGCACCTCGGGGAAGGCGTTCTCTTCGGGCACGAACACGTCGTCCATCACGATCTCGCCGGTGACGGAGGCGCGCAGGCCCACCTTGCCGTGGATGGCGGGGGCGGTGAGGCCCTTCATGCCCTTGTCCAGGATGAAGCCGCGGATGGGGCCGACGGCGCCGCCTTCGGACACTTCCTTGGCCCACACCACGAACACGTCGGCCACGGGGCTGTTGGTGATCCACATCTTGCTGCCCTTGAGCTTGTAGCCGCCAGCGGTCTTGTAGGCGCGCGTGGCCATGCTGCCGGGGTCGGAGCCGTGGTCGGGCTCGGTCAGGCCGAAGCAGCCGATCCACTCGCCGCTGGCCAGCTTGGGCAGGTATTTCTGCTTCTGCGCTTCGGTGCCGAACTCATGGATGGGCACCATCACCAGCGAGCTTTGCACGCTGGCCATGGAGCGGTAGCCCGAGTCCACGCGCTCCACCTCGCGGGCAATCAGGCCGTAGGCCACGTACGACAGGCCGGGGCCGCCGTACTGCTCGGGGATGGTGGGGCCGAGCAGGCCCACTTCGCCCATCTCGCGAAAGATGCTCACGTCCATCTTCTCGTGGCGGAAGGCGTCGAGCACGCGGGGGGCCAGCTTGTCCTGGCAGTAGGCCGCCGCCGCGTCGCGGATCGCGCGCTCGTCGTCGGTCAGCTGCTGGCTGAGAAGAAAAGGGTCATTCCATTGAAAAGCGGCGTGGGCCATGTGCGTGTCTCCAGATCAAGCAAAAATGAGGGGAAAGCGAATTGACTGGAACGCATCGTAGGCCTTGGCATGGCACCCGGCAAGCGAGTTCTTTTCATTCAGAAATGCGTTTATGGAATATATGAAATACTCGCTTGAGGGCCTGTTACCCATGATGGGGCCTTCAAAAGTTCCAGTTCATCATGCGCCGCAATATTCCATCTACCCAGGCCCTGGCCTGTTTTGAAGTCGCTGCCCGGCACGAGAGCTACACCCGCGCCGCGCAGGAACTGTCGCTCACGCAAAGCGCCGTCTCGCGCCAGATTCAGGCGCTGGAAGAGTTTTTGGGCGTGCAGCTCTTTCGCCGCACGCGCCACGGCGTGGTGCTTACGCCCGCTGGCGCGCACTACGGGCGCCAGGTGGCGCGCTGGCTGCAGGGGCTCGAACGCGACACGCTCGACGTCATGGCGCACCAGGGCGAGGGCGGCACGTTGTCGCTGGCCGCAGTGCCCACCTTTGCCACGCGCTGGCTGATCCCGCGCCTGCCGCAACTGGCCCGGCAGCACCCCGACATCGTTGTCCATATCGAAACGCAGACGCGCCCCTTCCTGTTTGCCGACACGACGTTCGATGCCGCACTGTATGCGGGCACCGCCGAGCAGGTGGCGAACTGGCCCGGTATCCAGGCGCGACGGCTCATGCACGAAGACGTGGTGCCGGTGTGCAGCCCGCAGTTGCTTGAATCCTCGGCGCACCGGGGCCGGGGCCGTGCCTACCAGGGCGTGGCCGCCGAAGCGCTGGCGGGGTTGCCGCTGCTGCAGCAAAGCACGCGCCCCTATGGCTGGCGCCAGTGGTTCGAGGCCATGGGCGTGGACGCGCCCCACGCCCTCGACGGCCCGCGCTACGAGCTGTTCTCGATGCTGGCCGTGGCCGCCACGCACGGCCTGGGCGTGGCACTGATCCCGCCCTTGCTGATCGAGGCCGAGCTGGCCAGCGGCGAGCTGGTGGTGGCCTGCGCACGCCCTTTGCGCGGCGAGCGGGGCTACTATCTCATCAGCCCTGCGCAGGCGCCGTCGCCCGTGCTGGCCGCCTTCAGCGCCTGGCTGGCGACCATGGCAGGCCCTGGCGCATAGGGGGCCTCTTCCTACAAGCGGCCCTTTGGCTCTAAAGTAAGCTCATTGCAGATCGATGGACAGCAGAAAGGACAGATGGCATGTACGGAATATCGGCAGTGCGCTACGACGCCCGGCAAGGACCCTGCATCAGCGAGGTACTGATGGGGCTGCTGGCCGCCGATGGCCGTTGCTGGGAATCCGCACCCGTGCCCGTGCCGCTGGTCGAGGTAGTGGACCGGCTGCTCGAGGGCGACCCCATCGTCGCCGTGCGCGCAGGCCCCCGGGGCACCCTGGTGCACGGCGCCCCAGCCTGCCTGCAGGTGCAGGACAGCCGCCACGGCGGCTGGGACGAATGCATCAGCTTCCCGGAAGACGGCAATGCCCCGGCCCTGCACGACCTTCCCATGTTCTGAATCCGCAACGGTTCTGAGCCGCCTCGCTTTTTTCTATGGGAGATCCGCCATGAGCACTTACCACGCACCCCAGTTCGACGCCACCGTGGACGAACTCGAAACCCTCAAGAAACTGGAAATGGGCGAGCTGGTCACAACCCCCCAGGCGCTGAAAGAGCACCTTTCGGGCCGCCTCTACGAGCGCGGCTATATCGGCAAGAACAGCCTGGACGAGCTGACCATCACCGACGCAGGCCGCGCCCTGATCCGCCGCCAGAACAACTGAGCCCCCGGGCCCCGGCACTGCCTGTATTTGCGGCAGTGCAGCACAAACCCTTGCGTGTCAGTCACTTGTACCAGGCCGGTGCGTGCTGGCCACGGCTTATCCACAGGTTTATCCCTGGGAATTGGGGAAAACTTGGCCATGTCATCGGCCTGGTCCTGGTTGCGCGCCCTGGCACCGGCGGGCCATGTTTCCAGTCAAAGGCGGCGGCTGCGCTGCGCCTGCAGATCAACACGGCTATCGAGGAAGCCGCACTGGCGCGATTCCACCAGGCCAACGCAAGCGAGAAGGTGCAGACCCAGACCGCGGCGACGGTTGCAGGCGCCATCGTCGTCGGCGGCCATCTGGCGATCTCCACGATCTTCAACTCTGGCACCGACGATAAGTTCTCGATTGGGGACAAGGTTGGCGCCGCGTCCGTAACCGCCACCACCTACGCGGCCCAGTCTGCGGACATCACCGCCCCTGGTGCTGTGGCCATCGTGCCCACTGGCAAGAAGTACGCCGAACCTCCGCGCGTTCCTGAGCACGATAGCGCATGCCATCCACAGCACCGGCATCCTCGGCAGCAGTCGCCGCTGCGGGAAGCATCTGCCCGCCTGTGCGTTTGATGGTGGGGATGAATCCCGGGCCGGCCTGGGCAGGCTTGCCAAGAGCCTCCTCGAAGCTGAAGCCGCCAGGATCAGCAGCGCCGCTTGGCTGGTTTTTTTGTGTGAGGCCGATGGCCTCTTCGAAGGAGAAAGACTCGTTTGCCATCCCCAGAGTGTTCACGGGCCAACGCGAACAGTCGAACCCTATGCGGGGCGGGACGAAGAATGCCCTCCGGGCGACGAAAGAGCTCTCAGGAGCAGAAGGAAAAAGGCTGCAAATCGAAGGCGGTAGTTCTCACATTGCCAATTGCGCGCTTCCTGCATAGGATTTCCCGAGGAGGGGCTGATATGCAATCCAAGATTGGGCTTCGGTTGGTGGGTATTGCTTTTGTGCTCATGCAGTTCTTTTCGTGGACAGCAAATGCACAAGACACTGGCAAGGTCAGTCTGAAAGAGCAGCGCGACAAAGCGCGCGAATGGATTGAAAGGTTCAAACAGAAGACCAGCATGATGATGGTTCCAGGTGCCGCCGTGAGACCGGACGCGGTCAACAAGCACTGGATCCTGCTAGAAGATGTTCGGTACCAAATTGGCGCCACCGATGACCTCATCGTGGTGCCTGCAGGTTTCGTGACGGACTACGCAAGCATCCCAAGCGTCTTGTGGTCTTTTGGCCTGTCGCCCCACGGCTTGTACAGCCGGGCTGCCGTCATCCATGACTACTTGTACTGGACCCAGCTATGCACCCGTGAACAGGCAGACCGATTGCTCGTGATCGCCATGAAGGAAAGCGATGTTGGCAAGTTTGATGAGTGGGCAATCTACACCGGCGTCGACCGTGGCGGCAAATCTTCGTGGAGTGCGAATGCCAAAGAAAGGTCTGCAGGCTGGCCTCGCATCGTGCCGGAGATGTATCGTCGTCCACCCCCGAACAAAGTGTGGGCCGACTACAGGAAAGAGCTGAAGAACGCGGGAGTAAGGGATCCAGCTTTTGCGGAATCCCCAACCTATTGCAAGTACGGCAACTCGACAGATGTTCCAGGTCTTCAGGGCAAAGACCTTAAAGTGAAAGACAGCGTGGCGGGCAACGCATCAATTGTTCCGGCAGATTTTTACCTGGGACCTGAGAGAGTCGTCAGAGTCAAGAAGTGAAGTTCCGATCGGCCTTCGCCTGTCAAAGGCAACGCCGCCAGGCTGCGCAGGATCAAATCATCGTCACAAAAGTGCGCCTAATCCGCCGTTCTGCGGGATTCCGCAGCGAGAACCCCATTATGTTGCAGTATGTATCTTGGCAGGATTCCTTGACGCCAATGTCGGCGCGAGAGGATCGACCTCCTACTCGTGGTGGCCTGGGGGCAGATCAGCCTGATTTCGGCCCTGGCAGTTGCAGCGGCCCACACTGTGCTTGCGCGCAAGAAGTAGCGCAGCCACCAGTCCGTACCATCGAACCGCCCATCCCACCCGCTGAGGCGGTTTTTCTAGGTCGCAAGAACGGCGGGACCCGAGCTGGATCAGCCGCGCCGTCCGTGATACTGGCCAAGTCTCAGATCCCGCACCCCACCGACGATGTGATGGACGACATCGCCGCTCAACGCATCGGTTGAAACTGCCCACCATCCCAACGAGCTGGTCCCCTCCGCGTTTGATATACCTGCCCCTTGACCAGAGCGTCCTTGGACGAGGGCACACCCTCCACAGCACTCGACTTCCCATCGACTAGCGCTGTCTCACCGGTCATCTTGTTGTACCGCCACACGCTGCCCTGCGTAGTGCTGCCGTCCAGATTCTTGGTGGTTGGAGTGACCTGCAAACCCCATTCGTTCTGCGGCGCCTTACCAGCCAGTGCCAGCAAACGTTCAAGCTGTCGTACTGGCTGGCCAACCGCGCCGACCAACTCGCCTTCTTGACGATGTCGGGCATCAGCTACGCCTTCGACAACGATGGCTCGCCACGCGTGAGCTCGCCGTTCCCGAACCTGGCGTTTGCGGACGATGTGAAGGCGCCTTCGGCCAAGCGCTCGCTGATGTGGGACCCCTGGCAATACGATCGGGCCATGTACCGTCGGCGCAATGAAGTCGAGCGGTTGTTCCGGCGCTTGAAAGGCTATCGGCGAATCTTCTCTCGGTTCGAGAAACTCGACGCCATGTTTCTCGGCTTCCTCAGCTTTGTGCTGGTCGCGGATGGTCTTCGCTGTTTGTGTTAACAGGCCCTAGTCAAAGCCGCTTCCCATAGGGAAAAAGAAAAAGGCCGGAAGCTTGTGGAAGCTACCGGCCTTATCTGTGGTGCCCGGGGCCGGAATCGAACCGGCACGCCTTGCGGCGGGGGATTTTGAGTCCCCTGCGTCTACCAATTTCACCACCCGGGCAGAATTTGTGGAGACCCAAATTATGGCACAGTAGGGCGCATGAAATATCCGACGATCGAGGACGCCGTAGGCAAAACGCCGCTGGTTGCGCTGCAGCGCATTGGCGCGCAGGACAACGCAGCGCGGGGCAACGTCATTTTGGGCAAGCTGGAGGGCAATAACCCGGCGGGGTCGGTGAAAGACCGTCCGGCGCTGTCGATGATCCGCCGGGCCGAGGAGCGTGGGGACATCAGGCCGGGCGATACGCTGATCGAGGCCACCTCGGGCAACACCGGCATTGCGCTGGCCATGGCGGCTGCCATCAAGGGGTACCGCATGGTGCTGGTGATGCCGGAGGACTTGTCGATCGAGCGTGCGCAGACCATGAAGGCCTTTGGTGCCGAGCTGATGCTCACGCCCCGCAGCGGCGGCATGGAATTGGCGCGCGATCTGGCCGAGGCCATGCAAAAGCGGGGCGAAGGCAAGGTGCTGGACCAGTTCGCCAATGCGGACAATCCGCGCATCCACTTCGAGACGACCGGCCCTGAGATCTGGGAGCAGACGGGCGGGCGCATCACGCACTTCGTCAGTGCCATGGGCACCACGGGCACCATTACCGGGGTGTCACGCTTCCTTAAGCAAAAGAACCCCAATGTGCTGGTGATTGGTGCGCAGCCGCAGGAGGGTTCGCGCATTCCGGGGATCCGCAAGTGGCCTGAGGCATACATGCCGGCTATCTACGATGCGCAGGCCGTGGACGAGCTGGTGCTGGTGTCCCAGGACGATGCCGAGGACATGTGCCGCAGGCTGGCGCGGGAGGAGGGGATTTTTGCCGGCATCTCGGCCGCAGGCGCCTGCTGGGTGGCGCAGCAGATTGCGCAGCGGGAGCACGACGCGCACATCGTGTTCGTGGTGTGCGACCGGGGCGATCGCTACCTTTCCACCGGCGTTTTCCCTGCCTGAAAAATTTTATAAAAAAGCCTTCAAGCGCTTTATCGATAAGCGCTGGTAGCTATCAAATACAGAGCAATGCAGTACGAGACCCGCTTTTGCCCCCACTGTGCAACGCCGCTGGCGATGATCTCCCGCGAAGAAGACAGCGGCCTGGTGGAGCGCCTGCGCTGCCCGGCCTGCGAATGGACGCACTGGAACAATCCCACGCCCGTG
>JAMLIQ010000084.1 GCA_023954095.1 Burkholderiaceae bacterium
GCCAAGAGCTGGCCCAGCGAGTTCTGCCTGGAGGCCAATTCGCTGGCCATCCAGATCCACGGCGGCTACGGCTACACGCGCGACTTTCCGGTGGAGCAGTACTGGCGCGACAACCGCCTGAACATGATCCACGAGGGCACGCACGGCATCCAGGCGGCCGACCTGTTGGGCCGCAAGGTGCTGATGGAAAACGGCCGGGGCATGCAATTGCTGGCCGCGCGCATGCAGGCTTCCATGGCCCAGGCCGCTGCCGTGCCCGAGTTGGCTGGGTATGCAGCTGCGCTGGGCGACGCCTTGCAGCAGGTGGGCAGCGCCACGCAGGCAGCTTGGGCTACGGGTAACCCGACCGAGGCACTGGCCAATGCGGTGCCCTACATGCAGGCCTTTGGCCATACCGTGCTGGCCTGGGTGTGGCTGGATGTGGCGCTGGCCACGCTGCGCGAAGATGCTACGCTTTCAGTAGCTGAGAGCGCAGGCAGGATGGGCGCTGCACGCTATTTTTATCATTACGAACTGCCCAAGATCGGTGCCTGGCTGAACGTCGTCCAAGGGCGCGACATGACCTGCGCGGACCTGCCAGAGGAAGCCTTTTGAGGCGGCCCCGGCTTGTCGGCTGAAAGGTTTTCGTATCCTTCCCGCTTGCGCCAGATTTTCGAGGGTGTGTGACCCCATGCCGTGGCACCAATCGCCCACGTGACACCCAAGGCATGCAGGCGGCAGCAAAATAGGCCAGTCCACCGCTACCGGCCCCTGTCGGCAGCACCGCACTACAACAAAGGAGAAACCATGCCCCGCACGATTCAGCAGCTTTTTGATTTGACTGGCAAAACGGCACTTGTCACGGGCGGCTCGCGCGGCCTGGGCCTGCAAATGGCGCATGCGCTGGGCGAGGCCGGGGCCAGGATCATGCTCAGCTCGCGCAAGGCCGCAGACCTGGAAGCCGCCACCGCCGAACTGCAGGCAGCGGGCATCGATGCCCGCTGGATTGCCGCCGATTGCGCGCAGGAAGCCGAGATCCACCGCCTCGCCCGCGAGACGATGGAGCGCATGGGTGACATCGACATCCTGGTCAACAACGCAGGCGCCACCTGGGGCGCTCCGGCCGAGGACCACCCGCTGGACGCCTGGGACAAGGTGATGAACCTCAACGTGCGCGGCTACTTTCTGCTGAGCCAGTATGTGGCCAAGCACAGCATGATCGGGCGGCGCAGCGGCAGCATCATCAACGTGGCTTCGATTGCTGGTCTGGGCGGCAACCCGCAGGGTATGAACACCATTGCCTACAACACCTCCAAGGCGGCGGTAATCAATTTCACGCGCACGCTGGCAGGCGAGTGGGGCAAGTACGGCATCCGCGTCAACGCGATCTGTCCGGGCTTTTTCCCGAGCAAGATGACCGTGGGCCTGCTCAAGACGCTGGGCGAGGAAAACCTGGCGGCCCATGCCCCCCTGGGCCGCCTGGGCGACGACGAAGACCTCAAGGGCCTGTGCGCGCTGTTTGCATCCGATGCGGGCAAGCACATCACCGGCCAGCACCTGGCCGTGGACGGCGGCGTGAGCGCTCTGGTCGGGGGCTGACCGGCATGGCCACGGCCGCCGATTTCGGCCTGGGTTTTGGGGTGGAAATCCCTTTCGTCAACCTGCTGGGTTTCGCGCTGGTGCGCATGCAGGCAGGCGAATCCGAGCTGCGCTACGAGGCGCGGCCCGAGCACCTTAATTCATTTGGCGTGACACACGGCGGTGCCTCGATGACGCTGCTCGACGTGACCATGGCCACGGCGGCGCGCAGCGTGGCGCCCGAGCTGGGCGTGGTCACCATCGAGATGAAGACCAGCTTCATGCAGGCGGCGCAAGGCCCGCTGGTGGCCAAAGGCCGCCTGATCCACCGCACAGCCACCATGGCGTTCACCGAAGCCACGGTGTTCGACGCCAAGGGGCGGGTGTGCACCCACGCCACGGGGACCTTCAAATACGTGCGGCGCCTGCCGGTGGGGCCAGGCAGCGTGAACGAGTTGCGCACCATTGCCACCGATTGACCTTGTCGGCACCCACGGTATCTATTTCAGGTCAAATCGACTTCCAGCGCTTGATGGCATTGCGCTAGCAGCTATCAAATCAATAGTAAAAATTTTCAGGAGTGCTTTCATGCCCCGCAATCAACAGATTCTTCTCGACAACCGCCCGCAGGGCGAAGCCGTGGCAAGCAACTTCAAGCTGGTCGCTACCGACACCCCTGCGCTGCAGGAGGGCCAGGTGCTGGTGCGCAACCACTACCTCAGCCTGGACCCCTACATGCGCGGTCGCATGAACGACGCCAAGAGCTATGCCCAACCCCAGCCGCTGGGTGAGGTGATGCAGGGCGGCACAGCAGGTGAAGTGGTCGAGAGCCGCAGCCCCAAGTTCGCCGTGGGCGACAAGGTGGTGGGCTTTGGCGGCTGGCAGGAATACACCGTGGTCGATGCCGGCCAGCCCGGTTCCCTGAAGAAGGTGGACACCACGCACGTTCCGCTGTCGCACTACCTGGGCGCCGTGGGCATGCCGGGCGTGACGGCCTGGTATGGCCTGGTGAAGATCATTGCGCCCAAGGAGGGCGACACCGTGGTGGTCAGCGCCGCCACCGGTGCGGTGGGCAGCGCTTTTGCCGCCCTGGCCAAGGCGCGCGGCTGCCGCGTGGTGGGCATTGCCGGTGGCCCCGACAAATGCAAGTACGCCGTGGACGAGCTGCACTTTGACGCCTGCATCGACTACAAGGAACACAGCGACGGCAAGGCCATGGGCAAGGCGCTCAAGGAAGCCTGCCCCAGGGGCATCGACGGCTATTTCGAGAACGTGGGCGGCTGGATCATGGATGCCGTGATGCTGCGCATGAACGCCTTTGGCCGCATCGCCCTGTGCGGCATGATCGCTGGTTACGACGGCGCGCCGCTGCCCATGGCGAATCCCGCACTCATCCTGGTCAGCCGCCTGAAGATCGAGGGCTTCATCGTCAGCGAGCACATGGAAGTCTGGCCCGAAGCGCTGACCGAGCTGGGCACGCTGGTGGCCACCGGCAGGCTGCGCCCGCGCGAGAGTGTGGCCGAGGGCATTGCCGCGGCACCTGAGGCGTTTTTGGGCCTGCTCAAGGGCAAGAACTTCGGCAAGCAGGTCGTGAAACTGGTCTGATTACCCGCGTCGAGCCATGGCCACTGTCGTGCACTGGACCTGCAAGCGCTTCGATGACCTGGGCGTGCACGCCCTGCACGATGCGCTGGCCTTGCGGTGCCGGGTGTTCATTCTTGAACAGGGCCCTTACCAGGACCCGGATGCCGCCGACAAGCAGGCCTGGCATCTGCTGGGCTACGGTGCCGCGGGCCAGCTCCAGGCTTGCCTGCGCATCGTGGATCCTGGCGCGCGCTATGCCGAGCCTTCCATCGGACGCGTGGTGACCGCGCCCGGGGCCCGGGGCCAGGGCCTGGGCCGTGCCTTGATGGCCGAGGGCCTGGCGCGCTGCGCCAAGGCGTGGCCGGGCAGGGCGGTGCGCATCAGTGCGCAGGCGCATCTGCAGGGGTTTTATGCAGCGCTGGGCTTTGCTCCCGTGGGCTCGCCCTACCTGGAAGACGATATTCCCCACATTGAAATGCTGCGCCCCGCAGAGCCAGCGCTTTCCTAGGAGGCACCATGAGCACAGAACTCATCCTGCACCACTACCCTGCGTCACCGTTTGCCGAGAAGGTTCGCATGGTGCTGGGCTTCAAGCAGCTGCCCTGGAAGTCCGTCATCATCCCCAGCGTGATGCCCAAGCCCGATGTGGTGGCGCTGACGGGCGGTTACCGGCGCACGCCCATCCTGCAGATCGGTGCCGACATTTACTGCGACACCAGCCTGATCTGCGAGGTGCTGGACCACAAGCAGCCCGAGCCTGTGCTGTACCCGCCGCACCTCAAAGGCGTCTCCCGGGTGTTTGCCCAGTGGGCCGACGGCACCCTGTTCTGGACTGCAATGGCCTACAACATGCAGCCCAAGGGCGCAGCGGTGCTGTTTGCCAAACTGCCGCCCGAGGCCGGGGCGGCCTTTTTGGAAGACCGCAAGGCCATGAGCGTGAACATGACACGCCTGCGCACGCAGGATGCCGCGCCCGCTTACCGTTCCTATCTGCGGCGCATTGCGCACATGGTGGAGGAGCACGACTTCCTGTTTGGCGCCGAGCCCTGTGTGGCCGATTTTGCCGCCTACCACCCGCTGTGGTTCACGCGCGTGTGCACGCCGTCCGTGGCCGATGTATTCGATCATGTGCCGGCCGTGCTCGAATGGATGGACCGCATGGCCGCACTCGGCCATGGCCGCATGGAAAAATTCACTGCACAGGATGCCATCACCGTGGCCGCTGGCGCCGAGCCGCTGCCCCATATGAGCGAAGTGTTCCAGGACGAACATGGCATTGCCCTGGGCAGCGAAGTGACCGTGGCGCCCGAGAGCTTTGGCCCCGAGGCCACGCAAGGCACGCTGGTGGCCGCCACCCGCACGCGCTACATCCTGCGCCGCGAAGACCCGCGTGCAGGCACAGTCAATGTGCATTTCCCCCGCATTGGTTATGTACTGAAAGCGACATCCCCCTGAGCGGCTGCGCCGGGAAGGGGGCCTTGCTCAGCGCAGCGGGGCGGCCCTTGTGCGGCGGAGGTCGCTGGTCTGGACTGCGCCCGTTTCAGGCAGGGCGCCCTGAATCATCAACAACTGAAGGAGACACACCACATGATCGAAAATTTTGCAGGCAAAACAGCAGTTCTGACTGGAGCGGGTTCTGGTTTTGGGCTGGAATGCGCGCGCATTGGAGCCCGTCTGGGCATGAACCTGGTGCTGGTCGATGTGCAGCAGGACGCGCTGGACGCGGCCGCCGCCGAGATGCAGGCCGCAGGGGCCCAGGTGCTGGCACGCAAGGTCGATGTGTCGAACGCCGCGCAGATGGAGCAGCTTGCGCTGGATGTGCAGGAACGTTTTGGTGCGCCGCATCTGGTCTTCAACAACGCAGGTGTGGGTGCGGGCGGCCTGGTGTGGGAGAACTCGGTCAAGGACTGGGAATGGGTGCTGGGCGTGAACCTTATGGGTGTAGTGCATGGCGTGCGCCTGTTCACCCCCATGATGCTCGACGCCGCCGCCAAGGACCCGGCCTGGCGCGGCCACATCGTCAACACGGCCAGCATGGCCGGTTTGCTGGCGCCGCCCAACATGGGTATCTACAACGTCAGCAAGCATGCCGTGGTCAGCCTGTCCGAAACGCTGTACCAGGATCTCTCACTGGTCACCGACCAGGTCGGCGCCAGCGTGCTGTGCCCCTATTTTGTGGCCACGGGCATCAACGACAGCCACCGTAACCGACCGGATGCCTTGCAGCCGGGCAAGCCCACCAAGAGCCAGCTCATTGGCCAGGCGATGATCGGCAAGGCGGTCAGCTCGGGCAAGGTGACCGCCGCCGAAGTGGCGCAAAAGGTGTTTGATGCCGTGGGTGCGGGCCAGTTCTACATCTACAGCCATCCCAGGGCCATCGGCGCCGTGCAGACGCGCATGGAAGACATCCTGCAGGCGCGCAACCCCACCGACCCCTTTGCCGACAAGCCCGAGCTGGGCGTGCAGTTGCGCGCACAGCTGCGTGCAGATTGAAATATGTATGAAAATGGCCTCCAGCGCTTATGGAATAAGCGCTGGTAGCTATTGAAAGCATAGTAATCGACACATGGGCTGGCCCTGATTTCAATATCTTTTCTTCTTCAACCCGCTTCCAACGCCCTAGAACCCGAACCGTGATCCTGCCCCGAGCAGGGTTGCAACGCCCAGTAATGCGAAGATGGCGGCGGCCATCGAATGCACCAGTCTCATCGGGATTCTTGAGGCCAGCTTGTCGCCCACGAACACAGCCGGCACGTCGGCGATCAACATGCCGAGCGTGGTGCCGATCACCACCATCAAAGGCGCAGCATAGTGCGCGGCCAGCGCGACCGTGGCGATCTGGGTCTTGTCGCCCATCTCGGCCAGAAAGAAGGTGATCAAGGTGGCGCCGAACACACCGAACCGTTGGGCGACCTGGGTTTCCTCTTCTTCGATCTTGTCCGGAATCAGGGTCCAGAGGGCCATGCCGATGAACGACAGACCCAGCGCCCAGCGCAGGATCTCGGGGCTGAGGGTCGCCGTGATCCAGCCCCCGAGCGCACCTGCCAGGCCATGGTTCACGACGGTCGCGGCCAGGATGCCGAGGATGATCGGCACAGGTTTCTTGAAGCGCGCTGCGAGGATGAAGGCGAGGAGCTGGGTCTTGTCGCCGATTTCAGCGAGGGCGACGACGCCGGTCGAGACGAGGAGGGATTCCATGCGTTTTTTCCAGGCCGGTCTGCACACGATTGACCGCCACGCATCCCCGGCCTTGTCGGAGGCGTGGTGGTCAAAGGTCTTGCCAAGCGCGAAAAACCGCTTGCGCCATGACCCATGCGGGTCAAGTATGTTGACGCAAGCCTCTTCGGGGTGAAGAGCGGCTACTCCCCCATGACGCGCGAATTATAGCGGCGCACACCCCTACAATGGATCGCAGCCAAAGCGCCGCCATGTCGAAGACCATCTCCACGTTCACCCGTCATCTTTGGTACACAGTGGCCGTTCTGGCGGCCATGGTGGCGGCTTTCGGGGGGTATGTGGTGGCCGAAAAAGCGATCGATACCGCCAACGCGCAGCGTCTGCGCTCGCTGCAGCTGGCCGATGAAATGCGGCGTTCGTCGGACGATCTGACCCGCCTGGCCGCGCTGTCGGTGATGACGGGCGACGACCTGTACCAGCGCCACTACGAAACCCTGCTGGACATTCGCGAAGGGCGCAAACCGCGACCGCCCCGTGATCGGGTCACCTCGTTCGATATGGCCGCAGCGGTTGACCCGCCGGTGCCCGAGGGCGTGGGGATGGCCTTGGTGGAGCGCATGCGGTCGGCAGGCTTTATCGATCAGGAATTGGTCCTGCTGGCCCAGGCCAAGGCGTTGTCGGACAGCCTGACCCGTACCGAGCGCGAAGCCATGCAACTGAGCCAGGTGCAGGGCAGAGATGCCGAGGCGAGCCACGCCCGGGCGCGCGCCATGCTGCATGACGCGGCCTACCTGTCGGCCAAGGCGGCCATCATGGCGCCGATCGAGGGCTTTCATACCCAGGTGATGGAGCGTACCCAGGCCGCTGTGGCGCAGGCAGAGCGCAATGCCCTGGCTCTGCGGGTTGTTTTCATGGGCCTGGGGCTGCTGCTGGTGTACATGCTTTACCGCACTTCGCGGGCCCTGCGCACGGTCATGGGGGGAACGGTGGATGCGGTCCATGCCCAAATCACCCGCCTGGGCCAGGGCGATTTCAATGCGCCGCTGGCGCTGGACAAAAGCGAACCTGGCAGCGTGATGGCCCGGCTGGCCGAGTCGCAGGCCAAGCTCAAGCAGATGGCCGACGAGCGCGCCCACACCCAGCTTGAACTGCAGCGCAGCACGTCGCGGCTGAAAGAGGCTGAACGTCTGGCGTTGCTGGGCTACTGGGAGCTCGATCTGGTCACGAATGCGCTGGTCTGGTCTGATGAGACTTACGCCATTTTTGAACTCGATCCCGCCAGGCCGCCGCTCTATGAGACTTTTCTCGGTGTCATTCACCCCGACGATCGCGAGCGCGTCAACAAGGCCTATACCGAGTCCGTGCGGCGCAAGGAATCCCGGTACCGCATTACCCACCGCCTGCAGATGCCCGATGGCCGCGTCAAACATGTGCACGAGCGGGGCGAAACCCATTTCAGCGCCACCGGCGAGCCCCTGCGCACGATGGGCACGGTGCAGGACGTCACCTCGAGCCTGCAGGGCAAGCTGGCGCTCGAGCGTGCGAACCGCGACCTGCGCCTGCTGAGCGACTGCAATACCGCGCTGGTGCATGCCGAGGAGGAATCCGGCTTGCTGATGGAGATTTGCCGTCTGTGCGTGGAGCGTGGCGGCTATCGCATGGCATGGGTCGGTTATGCCGTGCACGATGCTGTGCATTCCGTGCGTGTGGTCGCCCAATCGGGCGACCAGGACGGCTATCTGCAGAATCTGCCGGTCACCTGGGCCGATGAGCCGCACGGCCGGGGGCCGGTCGGTACGGCCATTCGCACGGGTCTGCCGTGCGCCATCGATCACATCAAGAGTGATCCGCGCATGGCCATGTGGCGCGAGCAGACAGGGCGGCGCAGCATGCGCTCGTGCGTGGCCTTGCCGCTGGTGTGCAGTGCCTCCGTCATCGGGGCGCTGGCGCTGTATTCCGAGGAAGAAGACCGCTTCGATCCCGACGAGCTGCGCTTGTTGATGGAACTGGCGACCGATCTGGCCTATGGTATTTCCACCCTGCGCACCCGCGCCGAGCACGCCCAGGCCAAGGTGCAGCTGGAGTTTTTGTCCAACTTCGATCCCCTGACGCATCTGCCCAACCGCCTGTTGCTGCGTGACCGTTTCGAACATGCGGCGCGGGTGGCCCAGGCTGACGGCCGACGGGTCAGCATGCTGTACATCGACCTGGACCATTTCAAGCAGGTCAATGACAGCCTGGGCTATGCCGTGGGCGACCAGGTGATTGTGAAAGTGGTCGAGCGGCTGCAGCACTGCATTCCTGTGGCCTCGACCGTCAGCCGCATGAGTGGTGACGAATTCGTGGTGCTGCTCGCGGGCGACCTGGATGCGGCGGCGGTGGCGGGTGTGGGCAATGCCATCCGGGATGCCCTGGTGGACCCCATCAAGACCGGTGACAGCCTGCTCAACATCTCGTGTTCTGTGGGCATTGGCCTGTATCCGGGGGATGGCGCCGACTTCGAGACCCTGCTCAAACACGCCCATACGGCTGTCGTCAGCGCCAAGGAGGCGGGCCGCAATACCTGCCGTTTTTTCTCGCACGACCTGAACGACGGCATGCTGGAGCAGGTTCGCCTGACGGGTGGCCTGGCCAGCGCCTTGCGCAAGCGCGAATTTGTGCTGCACTACCAGCCCCAGCTGGATCTGGCGAGCGGCCGGATTGTCGGGGTGGAGGCGCTGGTGCGCTGGCAGCACCCTGCGGATGGCCTGTTGCCGCCGGGCAGGTTCATCGCGTTGGCCGAGCGCAGCGGGCACATCGTTCCCCTGGGCGAATGGGTGCTGCATGAAGCCTGCCGCCAGGCGCGCCAGTGGCAGAGCGGGTTCCTCACCACACCCGTGGTGGGTGTCAACCTGTCGGCCCTGCAATTCAAGCGGGGCAATGTGCTGGAGATGGTGGCATCGGCCCTGAGCGCATCGGGCCTGCCGCCAGCCTGCCTGGAGCTGGAGCTGACCGAGTCCATTCTGTTGCAGGACGTGGAGTCCACCATCCGGACGCTGCAGGGGCTCAAGGCCATGGGCGTCAAGCTGTCCATCGACGATTTTGGTACGGGCTATTCCAGCCTGTCCTACCTCAAGCGGCTGGCGGTGGACAAGCTCAAGATCGACCAGTCCTTTGTGCGCGACATGCTCACAGGGTCCGATGGGGCTTCCATCGTGCAGGCCATCATTCAGCTCGGGCACAACCTGCAGCTGACCGTGATTGCCGAGGGCGTGGAAACCATGGCAGAGCGCGACTTTCTCGAGCGCTCAGGGTGCGACGAGGCGCAGGGCTACCTTTTCAGCAGGCCGGTGCCGGTGGACCAGATGGAGCGGCTCCTGCGCAGCGGGATCGGGCGGCCTGGCGGCCCCATCGAGCTGGTGCACGATCTGTAGGGTCAATCGTAGGGGCGCACCAGCCGGACGGGCAGGCGGCTGCTCCGGGCCACATCGCCGCTGGCTTCGCCAGTCGCCATGTCCACGGCCCAGCCGTTGCGAAACGAGCCCAGCTGGCTCGATGTTCCGCCGGTACTGCCCTGCATGACGCTGCCATAGTTGTAGGCATTGATGCTGCCCGTGCGCACACGGGTCGAGCTGGACCAGTGCCAGGTGCCGGGCGAGGACGGAAACAGCACCGGATTCACCCCCGAGGGGACGGCTCTTTTGTTCACCAGATGGCGCAGTTCGTTGGCGCGCGGCAGACGCCATGCCACGCCTTCGGCCTTGCTGCGGGCCGCGGCCGCGGCCATGGCTTCGGCGCGGTCGAACAACAGGGGCAGGCCTTCGCAGGTTTTGCCGTTCCAGTGCGTGCCTTCCACACAGCGTGCCCAGGCCACCTTGGAGCGCTTGTCGATCACCAGGGTGCCGTCCTCCGAAGGCTGCATGCCCACTGGCGCCGTGGCCGCCGATGCCGCCGCCGCCGGTTCCTGGGCCAGTACGGCCGACGTAGCGAACCAGGCCGCGAGGCAGGCCATCGCGCGAAGGCGGATCGTTCGGTCAGTTTTCATGGCGTAGTTCCTCGAAGCAGGGCAGCAGCCCTGGCCCTGATGGTAGCTGTCCGCCGGGGCGTTGCAAGCTTTGCGGGGCGCCCCGGCGGCTGTGGCACACTCGCGCGCTTCGTGTTTTGAAACATCAGCAGCCCATGCAGCAGATCATCCGGCAACTGGCCGCAGAAATCAAAATCAGGGAGCAGCAGGTGGTGGCCGCCATCGAACTGCTTGACAGCGGAGCCACCGTGCCCTTCATTGCCCGGTACCGCAAGGAAGTGACCGGCGGGCTGGACGACGTGCAGCTGCGCGAGCTCGAAGCGCGCCTGTCGTACCTGCGCGAACTGGAAGACCGCCGCGCCGCCGTGCTCAAGGCCATCGACGAGCAGGGCAAGCTCACCGATGCCCTGCGCGCGGCCATCGCCGCCGCGCCGACCAAGCAGGAGCTGGAAGATATCTACCTGCCGTTCAAGCAAAAGCGCCGCACCAAGGGCCAGATCGCCCGGGAGTTTGGCATCGAGCCGCTGGCCGACAAGCTGTTTGCCGACCCCACGCTGGACCCGGCCGTTGAGGCGGCAGCGTTTACCAGGCCCCCCGAGGTGCTGGACGACGGCAAGCCAGGCGCGGACTTTTCCACGGTGCCTGCCGTGCTCGACGGCGTGCGCGACATCCTGTCGGAGCGCTGGGCGGAAGATGCGGTGCTGGTGCAGCAGTTGCGCGAATGGCTGTGGGCCGAGGGCCTGCTGCGCAGCAAAAAGGTCGAGAGCAAGAACGAGAATGACCCCGAGGTGTCCAAGTTCCGCGATTACTTCGATTACGACGAACCCATTGGCCGCGTGCCCTCGCACCGTGCGCTGGCGGTCTTTCGGGGTCGTGCGCTCGAAATGCTGGAGGCCAAGCTGGTGCTGCCCGTCGAACCGGAACCCGGCAAACCCAGCCTGGCCGAAGGGAAAATTGCCCTGCATCTGGGCTGGAGCCACGCAGGCCGCCGGGCCGATGACCTGATCCGCAAATGCGTGGCCTGGACCTGGCGCGTCAAGCTCAGCCTCTCGACCGAGCGCGACCTGTTCTCGCGCCTGCGCGATGACGCAGAAAAGGTGGCCATCAAGGTCTTTGCCGACAACCTGCGCGACCTGCTGCTGGCCGCCCCCGCCGGGCCGCGCGTGGTGATGGGGCTGGACCCCGGCATCCGCACCGGCGTGAAGGTGGCTGTGGTGGATGCCACCGGCAAACTGGTGGAAACCGCCACCGTCTACCCGCACGAGCCACGGCGCGACTGGGACGGCGCCCTGCACACGCTGGCCCGGCTGTGCGAAAGGCATGGTGTGCAGCTCATTGCCATCGGTAACGGCACGGCCAGCCGCGAAACCGACAAGCTGGCGGGTGAGCTCATCAAATTGATGCAAAAACAGGCTCCAGCGCAGGATGGTAAAGCGCTGGCAGCTATTGAAAAGATAGTGGTCAGCGAGGCCGGTGCGTCT
>JAMLIQ010000085.1 GCA_023954095.1 Burkholderiaceae bacterium
CTGGGCCGACAGAACAAGATGACCGGAGCGGCCGAGCAGTACCAGTACATCCTGCGCGACGAATCCATGCACTGCAATTTCGGCATTGATCTGATCAACCAGCTCAAGCTCGAAAACCCCCACCTCTGGACTGCTGCATTCAAGGAAGAAATCAAGGCCTTGTTCGCGCGAGCCGTGGAACTGGAATACCGATACGCGGAAGACACCATGCCGCGCGGCGTGCTGGGCATGAACGCCTCGATGTTCAAAGGCTATCTGCGCTACATCGCCAATCGCCGCGCCACGCAGATCGGACTGGATGTGCTCTTCCCCAACGAGGAAAACCCCTTCCCCTGGATGAGTGAAATGATTGATCTGAAGAAGGAACGCAATTTCTTCGAAACCCGTGTGATCGAGTACCAGTCTGGCGGGGCACTCTCCTGGGACTGACACCCGTCACTCCACACCACCCAATGCACTTTCCAATGATTTCCGCAGACAGCCCGACCGTTGTGCGCCCGCCCGAAGGGCCGCGCACTGGCGAGCGGCGCTGCACACAGGAAGTGCCTGCGACGACCCGATGGCCCGCCTTCGGCCTGCAGTAGCAGCACACACCGCGCCATGCAACACCACACCACGCTCCGACAACCAGGCACCTGTCCGTGCATTGGTATCCCAGCGTCCCCGCATTCATGGAATGGGGCCCAAGCCCGCACCACCATGAATCGCTCCTTGCCCAATGCAGGCGCGGAGTGTTCTTTGCTCACTGACCCAAGGAGAAAATGATGGCAACTGCGAAAAAACCCGCTGCAAAAAAGGCGGCACCCGTCAAAAAGGCTGCACCCGCCAAGAAGGCCGCAGCACCGGCAAAGAAAGCGGCTCCTGCAAAAGCTGCTGCGCCCGCCAAGAAGACCGCCGTGACGAAGACGGCTGCGCCCGCGAAAAAGGCCGCTGCGCCAGCCAAAAAAGCTGCAGCGCCCAAGACCGTAGCCGCCAAGAAAGCAGCACCCGCCAAAAAGGCCGTAGCCGCCAAGAAAGCAGCGCCCGCCAAGAAGGCCGTTGCAGCAAAGAAGGCTGCTCCAGCCAAGAAAGCGGCTCCAGCCAAAAAAGCCGTAGCCGCCAAGAAAGCAGCGCCAGCGAAAAAGGCGGCACCTGCCAAGAAGGCTGCTGCACCGGTAAAGAAGGCCGCACCCGCCAAAGCGGCTGCACCGGCCAAGAAAGCCGTTGCTGCAAAAAAGGCTGCCCCTGCCAAAGCCGCTGCACCCGTAGCCAAGAAGGCTGCGCCAGCCCCGAAGAAAGCCGCACCGGCCAAGAAGCCTGCCGCACCCAAGACCCCTGCGGTGGCAGCACAGACCACGCTCAACCCCCAGGCAGCATGGCCGTTCCCCACAGGCTCCAAGCCCTGATACGCAGCCTCGGCTGTGCATCCCAACCCGGTGCCGTGCACCGGGTTTTTTTATACCGGTGCCCTCGTTCCGTTTCTCAATCCATCGCGAAGGCAAAGCGCAGGCAGTGCTGCGGCACGGCAAGCGAAACCGACAAAGTCATCGCATGATTTGAAAGTGGAATCAGGCGCCCAGCGATGCGGGATCGAAATCCAGTGTGTAGTTCTGTGGTCCACGCGCTGCGATTTTGAGAGCACCCAGGCGATTGCCCAGTGCAGCGCAGCGCTCCAGGGACCAACCCCGCTCCAGGCCAAAGAGCAAGGCGCCACGCCATGCATCGCCGCAGCCCGTGGGATCGACGATCTGGGTGGGCGCCACCGGCGCCACTTCCGTCCGGGCACCATCCACCCAGACTTCGCACCCCTGCGCTCCCAAGGTCACCACCAAGCCCTGCACCTTGCGCGACAGCGCCGCCAGGTCGAGGCCGGTGCGCTCGCACAGCATCTTGCCTTCGTAGTCATTCACGGCGACCCAGGACGCCTGCCCGACAAAGCGCAGGAGTTCCTCGCCCGAGAACATGGGCAGGCCCTGTCCCGGATCGAAGACAAAGGGAATACCCGCCGCCTGGAACTGCGCGGCGTGTTCCACCATGGCGTCGCGCCCATCGGGGGCAACAATGCCAATGCGCACATCGGGCAGGCTGCCGTCGATGCGATTCGCATGCGCCTGCATCATCGCGCCTGGGTGAAACGCCGTGATCTGGTTGTTGTCCCGGTCAGTCATGATCATCGCCTGGGCGGTGTAGGTGTCGCCTACCTGACCCACGCAACGGGTGCTGATACCCAGACCGGACAGGCGTTCCAGGTACTCGGCGCCATCGCTGCCCAGCATGGCCATGGGAATGGGCGTCCCCCCCAGCAACTGCAGGCTGTAGGCGATGTTGCCCGCACACCCGCCGAAATCGCGGCGCAGTGCGGGGACCAGAAAGGAGACATTCAGAATATGCAACTGATCGGGCAGTATCTGCTCTGAAAATCGCCCTGCGAAGGTCATGATGGTGTCAAACGCCAAGGAACCGCAAATCAGTACAGCCATATCAATCAGTCATTTCGGCGCAGGGCCGTTCAGGGATAGAAAGCCAGCACCCGGTATCCCGTGATACGAGCGCCGCCAGAGGCAATGAGAACCGCCGTTGTCGCACTCCACTCCTCCTGTGCCGCCAGTTCGGCAGGTGCGGCAAGTTCCGACGGCGGCAACACCCGGCGCAGGACGGGCTGTTCCTGGGCATCGGTCAGCGTCAGTTCAATGGCAGGCATCTCCACCGGGATGCCTGCGCGATTTTTCAAGGTCAGCGCGAACTGGTACTCGTCACCCCGCACCTTGTGAAAAGACGACCCGTCCACCTCCACCGATGCAATCCGCCGGTAGGGGCCGACGGTGCAGTGCAGCGGCTGGCACAGCGCTTCGAGCGAGGGCCTGGCCTGCGGCCAGGTCGCCGCAATGAAGGCGCGCTCCTGAACGGCAACCTGGAGCAACAATCCCGCCAGCAGAACCAGCCCCACCAAACCCAGGCCCGTACGCACCAGCGGCTTGCGCCAAAAGGCCTTGCGCCGTGCGGCCCGCACAAAGGACAGTTCACCCGCCAGGGTCTCTTCGTCGGGATCGGCAAGGACTTGCGTCGCAGCGCGCGCCACCGCAGGGGCAATACCTTCCTCGGGAACTTCGGTGTTCACGGAGGAAAGCTCCACCGGCGCCGCCTCGGCACCACGGTTGTCCTCTGCGGATACCCGTTGTGTCTGCCCGACAGACGGCGCAAGAGGCATTGGAGGGTCTTGCGGCTCCAGCGCCGCCTTCAAGGCTTCGCGCTGCACCAGAACATCCTGGAGCGCATCGCGCAGCGCCCGCTCAACCGGCGGATCGGGCAACGGCGCTGACGACACCCATGGCTTGTCGGGCTGCAACGCCGCAGAGAGATCTGCATCCGGCTCGATCCCGAATTCCGTTTCTTGCCAGGCCGGCGCCGGGAGCTCATACCCCGCAGGCGGGTCAACGGGCAGCGCTGCAGGCCCATCGAATTCGATGGTCGGCCATTCGATCCCCGCCGCATTCGCCCCTGGCGGTGACGCAAGCACTTCTGGCTGTAAGGCAGCGGGTTGGGGCACCTCCGGCATGCGTGCTCTGCCGAAGATATCGGTTCCAGGCTGCCCCGGTAAAGGCTCCAGTGCCAGAAAAGGCGGAACACCGGGGTCTGGCACAGTCAAAACGGCAGCTGCTTTTTCCGGGGCCAGCGCCTCCCCAGGTGCCGCAGGGGATGGCGTTGCGGCCCGTGCGGGCGGGACCGGGCCATGCGAAACAGCCACGGACCCCCAGGTCTTTGCCACGGGCTCCACACGCCTTACAGGCTGCGGAGGGGGGCGCAGCTTGTCCAACGCAAGATCCTGCATGAGCGGCTCCGGGGGCGGGGCCTGCAGATGCGCCGCAGCGTCAAAAACCTGCTTGCACTGCCCGCACCGCACCCAGCCATCGGAGATGCGCAACTGATCGGCAACGACCTTGAACATCGTCGCGCAGGACGGGCAGCGGGTGATCTGGCTCATGGGCTGTGCATTGTAGGAGGGCGCACCGTAGCGTAACGCGCTAACGCGATGCGGTCATGAGAATCCAGCCATCCTCGCTGTCGGCCACCGAGAGCGGCAACCAGGGTGCATAGGCCTCCTGCAGCTCTTGCGCCTGGCGTTCCAGAATCCCTGCCAGCACCAAATGCCCTCCTGACGTCACATGGCTGCACAACAGAGGCGCCAGCACACGCAGGGGGGTCGCCAGGATATTGGCCAGCACAGTCTGGTACTGGCCTTGCGCCTTGTCCGGCAGGCCGGTGCGCATCTGCACCCCATTGGCCCGGGCATTGAGCGCAGCAGACTCCACAGCGGCCGGATCGATATCCACCGCATCGATATCGGCAGCACCGAACTTGGCAGCGCCGATGGCCAGAATGCCCGAGCCACAGCCGTAGTCCAATACACGCCCGAGCGCTCCCGCTGCCCCGTGCCGAGCAATCCAGCGCAAACACATGCGTGTCGTCGGGTGCGTGCCTGTTCCAAACGCCAGCCCGGGGTCGAGGCGAATGATGCGCTGCGCCTGTGCCGGTGGCTCGTGCCATGTCGGAACGATCCAGAAATCCGCAGTGATCTCGACTGGCGCAAACTGCGACTGGGTCAGCCGCACCCAATCCTGGTCGACCAGGGGTGCCACCTGGCAGACTTCGCAGCCCGCAAAAAAATCCTGCGCCTCCAGCAAACGACGGGCATCCTGCGCACCGGTTTCGGTGGCAAACAGCGCAACCACCCGGCTGCGCTGCCAGCCATCGCTGGGCGGCGGCATGCCGGGCTCCCCAAACAATGCCTGTTCAGCATCGGTCTGCGCATCGGCATCTTCGACAGAAACACTGAGCGCATCCAGCGCATCCAGCGCCTCGCTCAGAACCTCGACCCGGTCTTGCGGGCACATCAGGCTCAGTTCATGCATGGCTTCGTGCCTCCCATACGGACGAAGGGCGCGGTATGCGCGCCCTTCAGGTTGTTCAACACATGGCAGTCTCAGCGCTGGCGCTGCGACAGCCACTCTTCAAGATAGTGGATATTGGTGCCACCGTCCATGAATTTGGCATCCACCATCAGCTCACGGTGCAACGGCACATTGGTGTTGATGCCTTCGATCACCGTCTCGGACAAGGCCGTGCGCATGCGGGCCAAAGCCTGCTCGCGCGTATCACCATGGACAATGATCTTGCCGATCATCGAGTCGTAGTTGGGAGGAACGAAGTAATTGGTGTAGACATGCGAGTCCACCCGCACCCCCGGCCCTCCGGGCGCATGCCACTTGGTGATGCGTCCCGGCGAAGGAATGAATTTGTAGGGGTCCTCGGCATTGATGCGGCACTCGATCGCATGGCCCCGGATCTGGATCTGGCGCTGGGTGAACGGCAGCTTCTCGCCAGCCGCCACCATGATCTGCGTGCGCACGATGTCCACACCGGTGATCCATTCGGTCACTGGATGCTCGACCTGCACGCGTGTGTTCATTTCGATGAAATAGAACTCGCCGTTCTCGTACAGAAATTCGAACGTGCCGGCGCCCCGGTAGCCGATTTTCTTGCAGGCCGCCACACAGCGGTCACCAATGCGGTCGATCAGCCGACGCGGAATGCCTGGTGCCGGCGCCTCCTCGATCACCTTCTGGTGGCGGCGCTGCATGGAGCAGTCGCGCTCGCCCAGGTACACGGCATTGCGGTGCTTGTCGGCCAGGACCTGGATCTCGATATGGCGCGGGTTCTGCAGGAATTTTTCCATGTAGACCGCCGGATTTCCAAACGCGGCCCCCGCTTCGGCCTTGGTCATCTGCACCGCATTGACCAGGGCGGCCTCGGTATGGACCACGCGCATGCCGCGCCCGCCGCCGCCGCCCGCCGCCTTGATGATGACCGGGTAGCCCACCGCCTTGGCAATGCGGCGGATCTGCACGGGATCGTCCGGCAATTCGCCGTCGGAACCCGGAACACAGGGCACGCCCGCCTTGATCATGGCCTGCTTGGCCGACACCTTGTCACCCATGGTGCGGATGTTTTCTGGCGTAGGCCCGATGAACTGGAAACCACTCTTTTCCACCCGCTCGGCAAAATCGGCGTTCTCGCTCAGAAAACCATATCCAGGATGAATGGCCTCGGCATCCGTCACCTCGGCGGCCGAGATGATAGCGGGCATATTCAGATAGGACAGCGGCGACGGCGCAGGGCCGATGCACACGGCCTCCTCGGCCAGCTTGACGTACTTGGCGTCGCGGTCAGCCTCCGAATAGACCATCACAGCCTTGATGCCCAGTTCATGGCAGGCACGCTGGATACGGAGGGCGATTTCGCCACGGTTGGCGACAAGAATCTTTTTAAACATATTGTTTGCCCACAATGACACACGATGCGTGCGGCGCCTGAAACGGACGCGGCCCGCGACCACCGCGCAAGGAGCGCCCCGCCACGCTGGCGGCGCCTCCCTTCCCACAGTGCACCGCCCTGCGAGAGAGGGAGAAAGCGGCGAAGCCGCTCAGGGGTTTGTACTCTCTCATTCGATCACGAACAGGGGCTGTCCGTATTCCACCGCCTGGCCGTTCTCACCCAGGATGCGCGTGACGGTGCCCGCCTTGTCGGCCTCGATCTCGTTGAGAATCTTCATGGCCTCGATAATGCAGATGGTTTCGCCTTCCTTGACCTGGCTTCCCACCTCGACAAATGCCTTGGCACCGGGGCTGGACGCGCGATAGAAAGTCCCCACCATGGGTGATTTCACGACATGGCCGACGGGTTCGGCGGGTGCCGGAAGCTCTGCAACCGGTGCAGCGGCGGGCTGGGCGGGCGCTGCGGCCATGGGTGCCGGTGCCGGTGCAAATTGCTGGACCACCGTACCGCCGCTCTTGACAATGCGGACCTTGCCTTCGGCCTCGGTGATTTCGAGTTCAGACACATTCGACTCGGACACCAGGTCGATCAAGGTCTTGAGTTTTCGCAAATCCATGGGAACTCCAACAGCTAATAACGGAATAGGGCGCGAATTTACTCCAATTTCACCCTTTTCTCTTCTTCCGGCAGCAATTTTCGTCAATTGATCCCATCAGACCAAGCCAGAATTTCTATCACCCCATCTGTCGGCCCCTCAAATCAGCCGCGACCACTGGCGCAGATTCTCGGGCGTGACCTGGCCGATTTTACGGTGCAGGATGCGTCCATCCGCTCCGAACAACACGGTAAAGGGCAGCCCGCCCCCCAGATTTCCCAGCGATCGCGACAGGTCAGTACCCCCCAGCCCCGCCATGGCAATCGGAAAATCGAGTGGCGTACGCTCCAGAAACCCCCGCACCGCCGATGGCTGATCCACGGCAATACCCATTACTTGCCAGCCTTTGGCTGCATTTTCACGGTAAAACTCGTTCAATAAGGGAAGTTCTGCAATGCAGGGAGGACACCAGGTCGCCCAGAAATTCAGCAGCAAAGGCTTCCCCCTGAAAGCCTTTGCTGCCAAGGGCTGGCCCGCAGGGGTATCAAAAGACAAATCCCAAAACGCCTGGCTGGCACCCGCATCTTCAGCCGAGGGTTGGTTGCGCCACCAGGCCCAGCCCCCTCCTGCAGCGGCCGCTGCCACTGCCACCCCGGCATACAGCCGCAGATGGCGCCGCCTCGCCGCAGGGGCCTCCAGCAAGTCTGCCGTGTCTTCGCCGGGAGGCGATGGAAGGGAATTTGTCACAGATCAGGCTCCAAAAGCTGGCGTACAGCCGCCGCATCACCACGGGGCGACCGTCCCCGCACATCGGGCCGCAGAGCGCCGCGCAAGTCATCAAGGTCGTAGATCAAGAGATGCACGCCCACCACCAAGCCGAGTTCGGGGGAGAGAGTCCCCACGCTGAGCGTGTCCACGGGCTGGCCATGCAGGCCCGGCAGCATGCCGGTTTCATAGCTCACACCGTGATCAATCAATGCTATTTCAGCTGATTTTGGGTCATCGCAAAACAATTGCAGATAAATATCCGACATTCTTGTCGCCGTGCCATGCCAGACAGCCCCGCCCAGATACGGACGGAAAGCGGCCATACGGTCCATCCAGCCCAGAGCCACCCTGCGCAAGGCACGAAGTTCGGCGGGCTGCGTATCGGCGCAGAACAAGGCAATGTGCTCCCGCACCGCATCTTCGACCACCTCGTTGCCGGGCAGCGGCGTGCGGGCAGGCAGCGCCAGCAGTTTGACGGCACTGCGCTTGGCAGGGCCGTATTCCAGACCCTCTTCCACCACCAGGCGGGCAGCGGCTTGGGCAATCTCGCAGGACAGGGTCGTTTGCATGGTGCAGGTCTCTGGCCGCATTGTGACCCGAACCCTCCCTCCAGCCCGAGGGAAAAGCCCTGCGCCCCTGCACCCTGCGGGCCCTTTGGCGGCACCAAAGGTACGTTCATCCGACGAAAGAACTCTTCTTTTGATAGCTGGCAGCGCTTGCTGAACAAGCCTTGTAACCATTTTCACCGCCACCTTAGAATCGGCACCCATGCATATACACATTCTGGGCATCTGTGGCACCTTCATGGGGGGCCTGGCCGCCTTGGCGCGGGCCGCAGGCCACAAGGTGACCGGCTGCGACGCCGGCGTCTACCCTCCCATGAGCGACCAGTTGCGCGCGCTCGGCATCGAACTGATCGAAGGCTATGGCGCCGACCAGATGGCGCTGCACCCCGATATGTTCGTGGTGGGCAATGTGGTCAGCCGCGCCCGGCTGGCCGATGGCAACCCCAAGTTTCCCCTGATGGAAGCCATCCTGGACGCCGGCAGTCCCTATACCAGCGGGCCGCAGTGGCTGGCCGAGCATGTCTTGCAGGGGCGCCACGTGCTGGCGGTGGCGGGCACGCATGGCAAGACAACCACCACTTCCATGCTGGCCTGGATTCTGGAGTGCGCAGGTCTGGAGCCGGGTTTCCTGGTGGGTGGCGTGCCGCTGGATTTTGGTGTTTCTGCGCGCCTGGGCGCCGCCACGCGTCCCGTACCCGGCACCGGGCCCCTGGGCAGCACCCCGCTGTTCGTCATCGAAGCCGACGAATACGACACCGCCTTTTTCGACAAGCGCAGCAAATTTGTGCATTACCGCCCACGCACCGCCGTGCTGAACAATCTGGAGTTCGATCACGCCGACATCTTTGATGATCTTGCATCGATCGAGCGCCAATTCCACCATTTGGTACGCACCGTACCGCCATCGGGCTGCGTGGTCGTCAATGGCCTGGAGGAAAGCCTGGCGCGCGTGCTGCACCAGGGTTGCTGGAGTGGCGTGCGCAGCTTTGGCGCGGCCGTGAGCGATTTCTCGGCCCAGGGCGAACCTGGCGCCTTTGATGTCTTGCAGCACGGCAAAAGCGTCGCCCGCGTGGAATGGAGCCTCACGGGAACCCACAACCAGCTCAATGCCCTGGCCGCCATCGCTGCGGCACACCATGTGGGCGTGGAGCCCGCTGCGGCGGCGACGGCACTGGCCCGGTTCCAGAATGTGCGGCGGCGCATGGAACTGCGCGGCACGGTGCGCGGCATTGCGGTGTACGACGATTTTGCCCACCACCCGACCGCCCTGCGCACCACGCTCGATGGCCTGCGCCGCAGCATCGGAAGCAATGCACGCATCCTGGCGGTGTTCGAACCCCGCAGCAACACCATGAAGCTGGGCACCATGAAGGCCCAGCTGCCCTGGGCCCTGGAAAACGCCGATCTGGCGTTCTGCCATACCGCCGGGCTGGACTGGGATGCCAGCGCGGCACTGGCGCCCCTGGGCACCGGACCACAGGGCCGGGCACGCACGGCCGCCACACTGGATCAACTGGTGCAGCAGATCACACAGGCTGCGCAACCCGGCGACCACATCGTCTGCATGAGCAACGGCGCTTTTGGCGGCGTGCACGAGCGCCTGCTGCAGGCGCTCGCCGCTGGTTCACCGGAGGCATTGGGATAGCAAAACTGCCTGTACGGCGATCTTGCTATTGTTTTCGTAGCTTAAAGCGCTTTACAGTTAAGCGCCAGAGCCATTTTCCATCAATAATTAATCGTCATGGACTGAACGTCCACGCGCACCACGGGCCGCGCCAGGGCCGCGCTGGTGGCGCGGGCAAAATCGGCCAGCCATGCCCGGTCGCCCAGCATGGCTGCTCCGGCTGCGGCGGCCACGGTCAGCACCTTGTCGGCCATCAGTACCTTGCCGCTGGCGCGCAGGGGCTCGCATTCCATGCGAGTGAATTCGTTGTCAAGCCAACGGCGCGCATCCTCGTGCGCCATGGGCTCCACACCATCAAGCTCGAAGCGAAATTCCTGGCTGGGATCGAGGGTGACCGTCACTACGCTGTGCATCAGGATGCCTTTCTTTGTTGTGGGAGAGTGCCGTGCACAGTGCACGGCCCAAGTGGCAAGCTTATTCCATTTCAGACCTGCCGCCGACACTGCGCGGACAGGCCATGGAGCACGACTACGCCTCCGGCCGATCCCTGCGCGCCTGTACGGCGGCCGACAACTCGCCCAGGCAACGCAAGGAATCGTCCCAGCCCAGGCAGGCATCGGTGATGCTCTTGCCATATTCCAGCGCACCGGGCGATTCCTTGCCAGGCGAAAACTTCTGGGCTCCAGCCACCAGATGGCTTTCGATCATCAGGCCAAACACGCTGCGCGATCCGCCTTTGATCTGGTCGGCAATGTCGCGCGCCACGTCCTGCTGCCTCTCGTGCTGCTTGCTGCTGTTGGCATGGCTGCAATCCACCATCAGAGTGGCGGGAAGCTTGGCCGCCTCCAGGTCCTTGCAGGCAGCAGCCACGCTGGCGGCATCGTAGTTGGGCGCTTTGCCGCCCCGCAGAATCACGTGGCAGTCCTTGTTGCCCTTGGTGTTGACGATGGCCACCTGGCCGTTCTTGTGCACCGACAGGAAGTGGTGGCCCCGGCTGGCCGACTGGATGGCATCGGTGGCAATGCGGATGTTTCCGTCCGTGCCGTTCTTGAAACCGATGGGGGCCGAGAGGCCCGAGGCCAGCTCGCGGTGCACCTGGCTCTCGGTGGTGCGCGCGCCGATGGCGCCCCAGGCGATCAGGTCGCCAATGTACTGGGGCGAGATCACGTCCAGAAACTCGCTGCCCGCCGGCACGCCCAGCCGGTTGATCTCGATGAGCAGTTGGCGCGCGATGCGCAGGCCCTCGTCGATGCGGTAGCTCTCATCCAGGTAGGGGTCGTTGATGAGGCCCTTCCAGCCCACGGTGGTGCGCGGTTTTTCAAAATACACGCGCATCACGATTTCCAGCGTGTCCTTGTACTGCTCGCGCGCCACCTGCAGGCGGCGGGCATAGTCCAGCGCCGCTGCCGGGTCGTGAATGGAGCAGGGCCCGATGACAACCAACAGACGGTCGTCCTTGCCCGCAATGATGTTGTGGATGGCCTTGCGGGTCTGGGTGATCAGCGCTTCCACAGGTGTTCCGCTGATGGGGAAAAAGCGGATCAGGTGCTCGGGGGGAGGCAACACAGTGATGTCCTTGATGCGTTCGTCGTCGGTCTGGCTGGTTTTCTCGACGCTGCGGTACCACGCATCAGTGCTGGCAGGAAGGGACTTGGCTGTCATGGGATGCTTTCTCTCGGAAGGTTTGAAAAAA
>JAMLIQ010000086.1 GCA_023954095.1 Burkholderiaceae bacterium
GTGGCCAGCACGATGCCGGGCACGGCGAACACGATCTTGATGTCGTGCGCCGCCAGCCACGGGCCGAACCAGCCCTGCGCGCCGAACACCAGCACGTAGATCAGGCCCGCCACCACGGGCGAGACGGAGAACGGTAGGTCCACCAGCGTGGTCAAAAACGCCTTGCCCTTGAACTCGTACTTGGCGATGCACCAGGCCGCCGCCACGCCGAACACCAGGTTCAGCGGCACGGCGATGGCGGCGGTGATCAGCGTGAGCCGGATGGCCGCCCAGGCGTCGGGCTCGCGCAGGCCGTCCAGGTACGCGCCCCAGCCCTTGCGCAGCGCCTCGGCGAACACGGCCGCCAGCGGCAGCACCAAAAACAGCAGCATGAAGGCCAGCGCCACGGCGATGAGCGAATAGCGCACCCAGGGCGCCTCGGTGGTGCCCGCCTGCGCGCGGCGCGCGGTGCGGGTTGAAGTCGTCGCACTCATGCCGGTGCCCCCGCGCGCTTTCGCTGCCAGGCCTGCAGCGCGTTGATGATGAACAGCAGGATGAAGGAGATGGCCAGCATCACCACGGCCACGGCCGTGGCGCCCGCGTAGTCGTACTGCTCCAGCTTGCCGATGATGATGAGCGGCGTGATCTCGGACACCATGGGCATGTTGCCCGCGATGAAGATCACCGAGCCGTATTCACCCACCGCCCGCGCAAAGGCCATGGCGAAGCCGGTCATCAGTGCCGGTGTGATGGACGGCAGGATGACGAGCCGGAAGGTCTGCCAGCGCGTGGCGCCCAGGCAGGTGGCGGCTTCTTCGAGTTCCTTCTCGGCATCCTCCAGCACGGGCTGCACGGTGCGCACCACGAACGGCAGGCCGATGAAGATCAGCGCGATGACGATGCCCGCGGGCTTGAAGGCCAACTGGATGCCCAGCGGCTCCAGGATGCTGCCCACCCAGCCGTTGCCCGCGAGCAGCGCGGTGAGCGAGATACCGGCCACGG
This sequence comes from Burkholderiaceae bacterium, assembly GCA_023954095.1. GTDB lineage: Bacteria > Pseudomonadota > Gammaproteobacteria > Burkholderiales > Burkholderiaceae_C > Simplicispira. The sequence continues at coordinate 982 of JAMLIQ010000086.1, forward strand.
CCGTGGGCAGCGCGAAGGGCAGGTCCACCAGCGCATCAATGAGCTTCTTGCCGGGAAACTTGTAGCGCACCAGCACCCAGGCGATCAGCAGGCCGAAGAACAGATTGACCAGCGCCGCGATGAACGAGGCGCCGAAGGTCAGCCGGTACGAGGCCACCACGCGCGGCGCGCTGATGGCCGTCCAGAACTGGTCCCAGCTCAGCGTGGCGGTCTTGAACAGCAGCGCCGTGAGCGGGATCAGCACGATGATGCTGAGATAGAACAGCGTGTAGCCCAGCGTGAGCCCGAAGCCGGGCAGCACGCGCTTGGACGCACGCCGCTGGGCTGGCGCGGCGGCGATGCCTGCTGCGCCAGCCGCGGAGGTCGCGGCGGTCATGGGGGATTATTTGGCGCTGTACAGCTTGTCGAACTGGCCGCCGTCGTTGAAATGCACTTTCTGCGCTTCGGTCAGGCTGCCGAAATACTTGGCCACGGTGAACTGCTGGAGCGGTTTGAACGTGGCTGCGTATTTCTTGAGAACCGCCTCCGAGCGGGGACGAATGGCGTGCTTGGCGGCAATCTCCTGCGCCTCTTCCGAGTACAGATAGTCCAGATACGCCTTGGCCAGCTGCGCCGTGCCCTTCTTGGCCACGGTGCGCTCCACCACCGCCACGGGGTTCTCGGCCACGATGCTGACCGAGGGGTACACCACATCGACCTTGCCCTTGCCGAACTCGCGCTCGACCGACACCACTTCGGACTCAAACGTGATCAGCACATCGCCAATGTTGCGCTGCAAAAAAGTGGCTGTGGCATCGCGCCCGCCCTTGGCCAGCACCGGCACGTTCTTGTAGAGCTTGCCCACGAACTCCGCCGCCTGCGCCTCGGTGCCGCCTTTCTCGCGCACCGAGCCCCATGCGGCCAGATAGGCATAGCGGCCGTTGCCGCCGGTCTTGGGGTTGACCACGATCACCTGCACACCCGGCTTGGCCAGGTCGTCCCAGTCGCGGATTGCCTTGGGATTGCCTTGGCGCACCAGGAACAGCATGGTCGACGTCGTGGGCGATGCGTCGTGCGGAAACTTCTTTGTCCAATCCTTGGCCACGACACCGCTGTCGGCGAGGAACTGCACGTCGGTGGTGGTGTTCATGGTCACCACATCGGCGGCCAGACCATCATTCACGGCGCGCGCCTGGGCGCTGGAGCCGGCATGCGACTGATCCACCTTCACATCCTGGCCCGTCGTTTTTTTGTAATGCGCCACGAAAGCGGTGTTGTAGTCCTTGTAGAACTCACGCGCCACGTCGTAGGACACGTTCAACAGCGAATTCTGCGCGGCAGCCATGCCGCTGGCCGCCAAGGCCAGGGTTGCAAAGAAGGTCTTGAGTTGGAGCGAATGCATGAGAGCGTGGCCTGTATTGAGAGAGAGCACGCATTCTGAAGACAGCTCTTTAAAACTCAAAAGAATATATTATTTTTTATTTATATCAAATCAGACATAAAAACTATCAATAGCCCACCGCCTCGAAGGCAGGGTGCAGCTCGTCGATCCAGTGGTTCAGCTCCTCGTCTGACACATGCAGGTGCTGCAGGCAGGCCTCTCCGTGCTGCAGCCATTCGCGCGAGGGCTCCAGGCCATCGTACTGGTTCACCAGGTATTCGGCCAGCAGGCCCAGCGCCACCAATTGCCGCACCACGGCGCTGAAGCGCCCGTCACCCAGGCAGGCAAAGTCGTGGTGCAGCCAGATGGCCTGCGCCACATCGCCCGGCAGATGCCAGGTGCGTGCCACGATGGCGCCCACCACCGCGTGGTCGGTGCGGTGGTTGGCGTTCTCGGTCTGGGTAAAGGTGCGGTCCTTGCGGGCCAGGGCCTCGGTCACCGTGCTGGCGTAGCCGCGCACCGCCTTGACCAGCACCGGCATGCCGACATGACAGAACAGGCCAAAGCTGTAGCCCAGACCCGGATCAAAGCTGTAGAGCTGATGGCCCATATGTTCACAGGCAATGGCCCGGCGTTGCGAACTTTCCCAGAAGTGCTCCAGCAAGGGGGAATGCACCTGCAGCGCATGGCGCGTGATAAAGGCCGAGAGCAGCTCTGCAGCCGGGCGCAACCCCAGCACCGTGAGCGCCATGCCCACCGTCTGTACCGGCTGGGCCAGGCCGTGGAGCGGGCTGTTGGTCTGGCGGATCAGCGCGGCCGCCATGGCCACATCGGACGAGGCCAGCTGTTCCAGCGCGCCCGCATCCAGTTCACTCTGCGCAAGGATGTCCTGCAGACGCCGGAGCGATTCGGGGCAGGGGGGAATGACGATGGCACGCACCGACGGGATTCGGCGTGCCTTCAGGATTTCTTGGTCAATCGGATGGGAGGTCACGTGGTGTTCCAGGGCCATTCGGGACGGCGCATTCCGCCGCCCCGTCCGCGCTGTTGCAATTGCTTGCATTGTGGCGCGAAAACGGCCCGGCACGGAAAAGAGAGACCTTCAGCGCCCCGGCTGCGCGGCCCGGGTGGCCTGGCTGCTGCGGCCCGGCAGGGTTTCCCCCAGAAAGTCCAGAAAATGCCGCACCGCCGGCGACAAGCCCCGGCGCGACGGAAACACCGCATGCACGATGCCCACCGCAGGCGCCCAGTCGGGCAGCACACGCACCAGGCGCCGTGTGTGGATTTCGTCATGGCACATGTAGTCGGGCAGCCAGCAAATTCCGGTACCCGCCAGTGCCGCGAACTTGAGGGTGAGCAGGTCGTCGGCCACATAGCGCGGCGCATGCTGCACCACCTGCTGCGCGCCCCCCGGCCCGGTCAGCTGCCAGGTAGCCCGCCCGTCGGGCGCCGACATGGCAATGCTGTCCATGCGCGCCAGGTCGGCCAGGGTGGTCGGTGTGCCCTGGCGGATCAGCAGTTCCGGGCTGGCCACCAGCACCTGGCGCGCCACATCCAGCCGCTTGACGACCATGCTGCCGCTTTCTTCGAGCGAGGCGCGCACACGCAGGGCCACGTCCACACCCTCCTCCACCAGGTTCACCACGCGGTTGCTGACCTGCAACTCGACCCGCACCTGCGGATAGAGCGCCAAAAATTGCGGCATCACCTCGGCCAGCACCGTTTGCGCCAGGGTCACCGGGCAGCTCACACGCAAGGTGCCGCGCGGCGCAGCCTGCACCTGCGCGACCGTGTCCTGCGCCGCCAGGGCCGACTCGCGCAGCGCCTGGCAATGGCGCAGGTAGGCCTCGCCCACATCGGTCAGCGAGAGCTTGCGCGTGGTGCGCTGCAGCAGGCGCACGCCCAGGTGGGCCTCGAGCTCAGACACCCGCCGCGACAGGCGCGACTTGGGAATACCCAAGGCCCGGCCGGCGGCGGCAAAGCCGCCCCGCTCCACCACCTCGGCGAAATACAGCATGTCATTGAGGTCCTGCATGGCGGGTGCTTTCATTGTTCTACAAACAGGACAATCTATCGCAAATTTGCCGACTTATCAAAAACTGCACCGATCTCCACAATCTATCCATCGCCACACGCTGTGGTTAACCCCCTTCGGAGAGCATCATGCAACTGCTTCACATCGACTCTGCCATCACCGGCGCCCAATCCGTCTCGCGCCAGCTCACCGCCCAGGTGACGGCCGCCTGGGTGGCTGCCCACCCCGGCACCCAGGTGGACTACCTCGACCTGATCGCCAACGCCCCGGCCCACTTCACCATGGACGCCCTGGCGCCACGCACCGGCCAGACCGAAGGCCTGAGCGAAGCACAGGTGCGCGAGAACGCCGTGTCGGAACAACTGGTGCGCCAGTTCCTCGCGGCCGACGTGCTGGTCATCGGTGCCCCGTTCTACAACTTCAGCATCCCCACGCAGCTCAAGGCCTGGATCGACCGCCTTGCCCAGCCAGGCCGCACCTTCCGCTACACCGCCAACGGCCCCGAAGGACTGGCCAAGGGCAAGACGGTGATCGTGGTGTCCAGCCGGGGCGGCGTGTATTCGACCAGCGACGCCGGCCGGTCCATGGACCACCAGGAAAGCTACCTGCAGACGGTGCTGGGTTTCTTCGGCATCACCGATGTGCGCTTCGTGCGTGCCGAAGGCGTAGGCATGGGCGAGGCAGCCAAGGCCAGCGCGCTGAGCACCGCCCTGGTCCATATCGACGAAGCCGCCAACCGGCCCCAGCTGCAGCAGGCCGCCTGACCGCCGTGCGGGGCTATGGCGTCAGCGCGCGCGCCAGCGCCTGGTGCAGCCGCTCGGCCAGCAGCGCCGTGTCCCAGGGCCGGTCGGCCAGGGTGGCGCAGTCCACCGTGCGCCGCTGCATGGCGGCGGCGTCCTCCGGCTGGCCCATGGCGCCGCACAGCAAGGCCCAGTCGGTCGGGGTGGCCAGGGTGCCCGCCACCAGCAGCACGCCCGTGCGCTGGCGCCGCTGCGCCAGGCCCACCAGCTTGCGGCCGGCCGAGTCGATCAGCTCCCACGGCGCCAGGCTGCCATAGCAGGCCCAGCCCACCACGGCGCCCTGCCGCGCATTGGCGGCGGGCACGTCCGCCTCGGGCAAGGCCTGTGCCGCCACGCCCAGGCTGGCCAGCACCTCCCCATGCAACTGCCCCAGACCGCGGTAACTGTCGGGCAGCCGCCCCTGGGCCCAGGGGTGCGACAACGGCAGTACGACGGAAGCACTCACCATCCACGGCCCGGTCAGCACCGCGCCGCCCCCCGAGGGCCGCACCAGCATCCCCACGCCCGGCGGCAACTGCGCCGCAAGGGCTGCCTGCCGCGCACGCTGCGAGCAGCCCAGCACGATGGCAGGCGCGCGGTACGTCCACACCCGAAAGCGTGGCTGGGTGACGGGCTCGGCCATCTGGAGGCTGTTCCAGGCCTGTTCTTGGGTGGCAGTATCGATGGTGTGGCTCCTGCAGTGCGGTGAGCGGGATTGCCCCAAAGCGTATCCGAACAGGCCAGCTGCCGCACAAAAACTATGATTTTGATAGCTGCAAGCGCTTGTCAGATATGCCTTGAAGGCCAATTTTATCTAATTTTGCACTCCCCCGCATCGGATTGCACACAGGGTCTTCTGCAGGCCGTCTCCCTACAATGACGGCCACACCACGCCCCGGAGTCCTGCCCCATGCGCACCAAGCCACTGGACCGACTGCTGTTCACGCAAGGCGGCGAATGCTTCTTCTGCCGCCAGCCGCTGCCGCGCGAAGAGGCCAGTATTGAGCACCTGGTCGCCGTCACCCATGGGGGCAAGGACAACGACGAAAACATCGTGGCCTGCTGCCAGGCGCTCAACACCCTGTTCGGCCGCATGTCGCTCAAGGAAAAGCTCACCGTCATCCTCAAGCAGCAGGGGCCATTCCACTGCCCGGCCCGTCAAGCCGCCGCCTCGGCCAGCGCTGCGCCAGGCACCGCCTCCACAGCAGCCGCACCCGCCACAGCCTTGCAGGCCGTGCTCAAAGGGCTGCGCAAACGCGGCAACGCCCGCCCGCGCACGCTCGACGCACTCACGGCGCTGGTGGCCTCCCTGCTGGAGCAGAACGGCTTTTCCGCCAAAGAGACAAAGGACGTGATGGCCCGGCTGACCCGCCAGCACTACATCGACGTGCAGGACCGCAGGATCAACGCCTACCTGCTGCCGCCGTCGCAGGGCTGAAGCGGCATTTGCTCTCTATTCAATAGCTGTCAGCGCTTTACCAATCAGCGTTCCAGCCTGTTTTATTCGGATTTTCCTCGCACCCCATGGCGCAGGCGCCGCAGGCTGAACCCTGCCGCCACACAGGCAAACAGCGCCGCCAGCCCCAGCGCGATGGCGGGCCCGCGCCCATCGTGGGCATCAGCCACGCTGAAGATCATGGCCAGGATGACGGCGCCCGTGGTCTGGCCTGTCAGGCGCGCCGTGCCCAGCATGCCGCTGGCCCCGCCCGAACGGTGCACCGGCGCCGAAGTCACGATGGTGTGGTTGTTGGGCGACTGGAACAGCCCAAAGCCCATGCCGCACAGCGCCATGCGCCACACAATGTCGGCCCCCGTCGGGTGGGCCGGCAGCAGCGCCAGCAGGCCCAGGCCCGAGGCGAACAGCCCCAGGCCGATGCCGCCCAGCAGCCCGTCGGGGTAGCGCCCGATCAGCCGCCCCGCCAGCGGCGCCGCCACCACCGTGCCCAGCGGCCAGGCCGTGATGAGCAGGCCCGCCTCCACCGGCGACCGGCCCAGCCCGTCCAGCAGGAAAAACGGCAAGCCCACATAGGCCAGCATCTGCGCCGCAAACGCCCCCACCGAGGTGCACATCGAAAGCCGGAACACCGGTATGCGCAGCAGATCGACCGGGAACAACGGCACCGGCAAGCGCCACTGGCGCCGCAGATACACCACCCCCACGGCAATCCCTGCCGACAGCAGCGCCAACCCCGTGGCCAGCCCGCCCGCAGTCGGCGCCGCCCCCACGCGCCTGCCCAGCATGTCGGCCCCCAGAAACACCAGGCCGAACATCAGCATGTTCATCAGCACATCGGGCCATGACAGGCCCACGCCCTGGGGCCGCGCCGTGGCGTTGTGCGGCAGCGCGCCGTAACCCAGCCACAGCACCAGCAGGCCCAGCGGCAGATTGAGCGCAAACAGCCAGGGCCACGGCCCCAGCGACAGGATGACCGCCGACACACTGGGCCCGGCCACTGCCGCCGTGGCCACCACCACCGAATTGAGCGCCACGCCGCGTCCAAGCAAGCGAGCAGGGTAGATGCGCCGCACCAGCGCCGCATTCACCCCCATGATGCCGGCCGAACCCAGCCCCTGCACTGCACGCCAAAACGCCAGCGTCGGCAGCGAATCGGCCAGCACACAGCCCAGCGATGCCCCCGTAAACAGCGCCAGCCCGCTCAGGTACACCCGGCGGTAACCCACCAGGTCGCCCAGCATGGCGCAGGGCAGCAGCAGCCCCAGCGTGGCCACCTGATAGGCATTGACCACCCACACCGACTGCGCCGCGCTGGCCTGCAGGTCGCGTGCAATGCCCGGCAACGCCAGGTTGACGATGGAGGTATCGAGCACCGACATGGCAATGCCCAGAACGATGACAAACATGGCGCGCAGGCGCGCGGGTGGAGGAAGGCCGTCTTGCATGAAAAAATGGAGCGCTCCCGGGGCGCCGGACCAAGGCTGCCGACGGGATGCGGAGCGACATTTTCGCGCGGATACGGCGCGTGCGCTGGCCGATGGGCGAAGCCCACAGAGCGGGCGGGCCATGCAAGGAGGACTGGCCCAGCACTTCAGACTGCGCATCCACCTTAAGCGCAGGTTAAGCAGAGACTCCTACAGTGCGCGGCCATGAGTAACGCCCTCCACTCCCGCAGCAGACCGATGGCATACCCGCTGTCCCTGGCATTCCTTCTGGCCTTGTCCGGTTCATTGCTCGTGACACCATCAGTCCATGCCAGTTCACCCGCCGAGAAGGTGTTCTGCACCCATGCACCACGCTCGCAGTGGATGAGCGAAGCCCAGGCGCGCGAGGTTTTCGGCGCGTCCCAATACGTCGTCGTGAAATTCAAGATTTCCAGGGGCAACTGCCACGAGTTCTATGCCGTGGATGCCCAGGGCGGCGTGGTCGAGGCCTACCTGCACCCCGTCACAGGGCAGGAGATTCGCGCCACACGCTTACCGGCCCCGTCTGCGCGTCCCAGCCGCCCCTGAAACGCGGGCAACGCCGCGCAACTGCGGCTGTGGGTGCCAAGGTCGGAGCATCACCCTTGCCATGGTGACCTGCACGGCTTCGGCAGATAGGTATATTTCCGCGTACACCGACCGGATAGCCGCACCGCTGCAGACAGCGGCGAGATACAGACCCCGCACCAGAGTCGGTGCAGCGCACAGGGTCAAAGCGGCCGAGCCAGGGGAATCTTGCTACAGTGGCGCACAAGGTCCGGTCGTTGGCGTCCGTGGTTCCAGGGCGCGGCGCAGGATTGCTGCGAGCCGCTTTCCACCACACCCAGCACCGCACCATCGATTTTTACTTGTTCCAACATCGAAAAGGTACCCCATGGCACGCATGGTTCAATGCATCAAGCTCGGCAAGGAAGCCGAAGGCCTTGACTTTCCCCCCTACCCCGGCGAACTCGGCAAGCGCATCTGGCAAAGTGTGAGCAAGGAAGCCTGGGCGGGCTGGATCAAGCACCAGACGATGCTGGTGAACGAAAACCGACTGAACCTGGCCGACGCCCGTGCGCGCCAGTACCTGGCGCGCCAGATGGAGCAGCATTTCTTTGGCGGCGGCGCCGACTCGGTGCAAGGCTACGTGCCGCCCAGCGCCTGAAACAGGCCACACCCACGCACTGCGGCGCCCTTCGTGGCGCCTTTTTTCATTGATTTCTTGCACGCACAGCACCATGGCCGAAAGCATTGACTGGCTCGACGACGGCACCCCCTACAGCCCGCGCTTTGGCGACCGCTACCACAGCGAGCACGGCGGCATCACGCAGGCGCGCGAGGTCTTCCTGCACGGCTGCGGCCTGCCGCAGGCCTGGGCCCGAGCGCCGCAGTGGCGCATCCTGGAAACCGGCTTCGGCTTCGGGCTGAACTTCCTCGTCACCTGGGCCGCCTGGCGCGCCGACCCTGATCGCCCCACGCTGCTGCATTTCGTCTCGCTTGAAGCCTGGCCTGTGTCCGCCGCCGACCTGCTGCGCGCTGCCCAGCGCCACCCCGAGCTGCTGCCGCTGGCGCAGGAACTGCACGCGCAGTACTGGGGCCTGCTGCCCGGCGTGCACCGCCTGTGGTTCGACGGCGGGCGCGTGCTGCTCACGCTGTGCATTGGCGACGCACAGGCCCTGCTGCGCCAGCAGCACTGGGACGTGGACACGGTCTACCTCGACGGCTTCAGCCCGCAGGCCAACCCCGACCTCTGGAGCCCCCACACCCTCAAGGCCGTGGCGCGCTGCTGCCACCGGGGCACGCGCCTGGCCACCTGGACCATCGCCCGCGCGGTGCGCGATGCACTCACCCAGTGCGGCTTTGTGGTGGAAAAGGTGCCGGGCGTGCCCCCAAAACGCGACAACCTGCATGCCACCTTCAACCCCGCCTGGGAGCCACGCGCCAGCCGCACGGCCGAGCCCGCACCCGAGCACCCCGCCCCGGCACGCTGCCTGGTCATAGGCGCCGGACTGGCCGGCGCGGCCACGGCGGCCAGCCTGGCCCGGCGCGGCTGGCAGGTACAGGTGCTCGACGCCGCGGCCGCACCCGCCGGCGGCGCCTCGGGCCTGCCTCTGGGGCTGTTTGCCCCGCACCTCTCACCCGACGACAACGTGTTCTCGCGCGTCTCGCGCAGCGGCGTACGCGCCATGTTGCAGCAATCCCAGGCCCTGCTGCAGCCGGGCCTGGACTGGAACCCCGGCGGCGTGCTGGAGCGCCGCCCGCCCGACCACCTGGGCCTGCCTGCCGGCTGGGAACACAGCCCCGGAGCCGACTGGAGCCTGGCCGCCAGCCCGCAAACGCTGCAAGCGGCAGGCCTGCCCGAAGACAGCATGGCCTGCTGGCACGCGCGGGCCGGCTGGGTGCGGCCCGCGCGCCTGGTGCACAAGCTGCTGGCCCAGCCGGGCATTGCCGTGCGTGCGCACTGCCCGGTGGCCACGCTGCAGCGCACCGCCCACGGCACCTGGCAGGCGCTGGACAAGGCAGGCCAGCCGCTGGCCGAGGCCGAAGTGGCCGTCCTGGCCACCGGCCCGGCCTCCAACACCCTGTTGGCCACCGTGCAGGCACCGCCCCTGCCCTTGCAGCCCGTGCGCGGCCAGATGTCCTGGGGGCCGCAGGCACCGGAGGCGGCCGGGCTACCGCCGTTCCCGGTCAACGGCAACGGCGCGCTGGTGGCCCATGTGCCCCACGAAGGTGGCCTGGCCTGGTACATGGGCTCCACTTTTGACCGCGACGAGGAGCAGTTGCCCCTCCCGCCCGCAGAACAGGCAGCAGCCCACGCCACCAACTGGCAGCGCCTGCAGGCCCTGGTGCCCGCCGCCGCCCCGGCGCTGCGCCCGGCGTTTGACGGCAGTGCGGCAGACCGCCTGCACGCCTGGGCCAGTGTGCGCTGCACCGCCAGCGACCGCCTGCCCATCGTCGGCCCGGTGGCGCCCGCCCGTCTGCCCGGGCTGTGGGTGTGCACCGCCATGGGCGCCCGCGGGCTGACCCGTGCCGTGCTGTGCGGCGAATTGCTGGCGGCCCGCCTGCAAGGGGAACCCCTGCCGCTCGATGCCCGCCTGGCGCGCGCCATGGGCACGGAACGCCTGGGCCCCACACCGGCTGCGGAATAAGCTTATTCGCATATAGGAAGCACAAAACAATCGTTTGTTTTCATAAGCATGGCCTCTACAGTCGCGGCCATGCCTGAATTCGCATTCGTTTTCGCTGGTTTTGCCGTGGGCCTCATCGTGGGACTGACGGGGGTGGGCGGCGGCTCGCTCATGACACCGGTGCTGATTTTCTTTTTCGGCGTGAAACCCCACCTGGCCATCGGCACCGACCTGCTTTTTGCCGCCTTCACCAAGATGGGCGGCACCGTCCATCTGGCCCGCCAGCGCCTGGTGCCCTGGAGCGTGGTGGGCCTGCTGTGCGCAGGCAGCGTTCCGGCCGCGCTCAGCGCG
>JAMLIQ010000087.1 GCA_023954095.1 Burkholderiaceae bacterium
CCGCGCCGCACTGCAGCAACGTGCCCAGGCGTACTGGGATACCGTGCGCGCCAACGACCGTGTCGCCGCGTGGGCGTTCGAGGAAGTCTCGAAAGACCCGAACTGGACGCTGGAAGGCTATCTCAAGCGCGGCGGTATCACCTATGATGCCGTGGAGGTGCGCGGCGTGCGCAGCCTGGAAGGTGACCGGGCCGTGGTCGATGTATGGATGCGCTATGGCGTGCCCCAACTGCGCCTGAAGGGGCAGGAAGCCGTGGCGCAGGACGACTGGCGCAGGATCGACGGGGTGTGGCACCACGTGTTGCGCCGCAGCGCCATGTTCCCGGATGCCAAGCGATAATCTTGTTGTTCAAGTGCAACAATTTCACGCTATCTTGATTTCTGGGAGGAATAGATTGAAAACGCGAAACTCTCAAGCTAAGATAGCAACAACCCAAACGAAGTGACGGATGGGTTGCATATCCCGCATTCGTGGGGAAAGCTTCCTTCAATTATCTAAGGACTTAGAGATGAAAAAATTTGCAATGGCAGCCGTCGCGGCAGCAGCAATGACCGCTGGCGTGGCACAGGCTTATACCGCTGGCACGTTCAGCAACGGTGTGGTGGTTCCTAACGTCATCCATAACGGTGCAACCGACACCACGGCTGTGGGCTTGGTCAACCAGTCGGGCGCTACCAAGGCTGTGTTCTGGACGTTCTTTGACCAGGACTCCAAGCACGTGACCGACGGTTGCTTCACGATGACCGACAAGGATTACCATCCCTTCGTCTGGGTGAATGAGGCTGGTGGCGCTACCGCTGGCAAGCGCGGCTACTTGGTGTTCTCGTTGGGTGGCGCTACTTGCGCTGCAGTGGCTCCTACGGCTGTTGCTACCGACATCATTGCAGCTCACGCCTTCCAGGTGAACACGACTGCTCAGGACGTGGCTTACACGCCCGTGATTGATGGTCCTCTGACTTTTGATCCCGCTGTTGTGGACTTGACTGTTCTTGGCCCAACGTCCCTGATCAAGGTGGCTGGTGCTGCGCAGACGATTCCTGTTGCTCCTGAAATCGGTGCGAAGTTCAGCATGCGCTATTTCCTGGATGGCGGTGCTGCTACCAACATCGTGGTCTGGTCGACCGGTAACCAAAAGGGCAGCCACACTGTCAATATTTTTGACGACAAGCAAAACCGCAAGTCTGTCAACTTTGACCTGAAGTTTGAAGAACTGGATTGGTTTGACCCAGCTCCTATCGTTGGCCGTCCTGCAAACTTCACCGATGGTTTCATCGATTGGGATGCTGCCCTCGTTGCTGGTCTCGCTCCCGTGGCTCCTGCTACGACTTCCAGCGTTTTCTCGTACAGCGTGATCAGCGCTCCTGCCTTTGGCGCTGTGCAGTCGGTGCTGGGTTTCCATCGCAATTAATTTTTCTGCCATGGGTGGCCTTTGGCGACCCGTGGTTTGAAAAACCAGGCCCTCCTCTTTTTGGTGGGTCTTTTTATAGCGCCGCAAGGCGCTATATTTATTTGGAGTGTGTCATGAAGCAAATGCGCGTGTGGTCTGGTCGCTTCGCGGGCTTGGCCGCCGCTCTGTTGGTGCTGGGCTGTCAAACCGCGCCGACACCTGTGGTGTCCGGGGCGGTTGTGCAAACCTCGGTGGCGCCCAAGACGGTGGCCCCGCCGACCATTCACCTGAACCTGCCCGATGCCTGGGGTGGGCAGTTGCTCTGTACGGCGGCAGATTGCCTGCTGGGGGCCGTGGAGCACGAGAACAACAAGCTGTCCCTGTTCCGCATCAAGGGCCGCACGGCGGCGCTGCTGGACCAGCAACCCCTCGCTTACCACCCGGATTCCGCTGCATGGCTGTCGCCGCAGCTGTTGGTGGCCGCGGTTGAGAGGAGCTCAAGCCTGGACATCTTTCGGGTCGGAAATGGAAAATTGACGCCGCTGGTGCAGGCCAAGGTCGGCTTTGCCCCGCGTGATGTACTAGTGCTGTCAGCAACTGCCGGGAAATACCGCATGCTGGCGACCCCGTATTCAGGGAAAGAAATCGCCTGGGTCGACTGGAATGAGGAACGGCCCCAGGATAGTCAGACACACAAAGCCACCTGGTGCGAGGCGCCATGGCACCCGGCACGCGTTTCGCAGTTGCCGCACTCGGTACAGAGCGGCATTGCCGTCGCCTGTCTCGACGACAAGAAGGTTGTGGCCGTGCCGGAGTCCGATCTTTCCGCCACGCCCAAGGTTTTGGCAAGTTTCAATGTGATTCCGCGCCAGGTGCGGCCTTCGCCCTCCGGGTTGTGGCTGTATGTGGCCCTGGAAACGGGTGGGCGCAACGCCCGTATTCAGATGCAAACCGGGGAACTGCAGTGGATCGCCGGTGATCCCAGAGGATCAAGCGCTGTCGTTGCCCTGGCGGACGACCTGGTGATCTGGGGTGATGACCAGCGCTTGACCCTGCAACGCCTCGATGCCACGGGTGGCGTGCTGCAAACCCGTGAACTGCGTACCAGTGGGTATTCCACCAGTCTGCAACTGCAGGACATCGATGGCGATGGGCACCAGGATATCCTGGTGCTCAATTCTGCGGGCAAGCGCGCAGACGTCATTTATGGCCCGCTCTGGGAGCAGGCGCAGCCCCGGCCGTGATCGACCCAACAGACCGAAAACATTGACAACATGACCAAGACATTGATTCGCTATCTCATTCCCCGCATCGCGCTCCTGGCGGCGGCCACGGTGTTCAATGGGGCCCTGGCCCAGGAAGCCAAGGACCCCGTTCTTGCCCGCCTGTCCAATGGTGAAACCATTACCGAGGCCGACTTGACCCAATACCTGGGCCGCCGCATCGATCTCAAGCCTGTGGCGCGCAATGTGTCGGGTGTGCTCACCGTGGTGCAGGAGATGGCTCTGGCGCGTACGCTGGCGTTGGAGGGCGCAAGCCAGGGGGTGCCCCGGCGCAAGGAGCGTGGCGAAGATCGTTTTGATGATGTCTATGCCCACGCGATCTTCAAATCCATGAGCCCCGTCTGCGAAGCTCCCAAGGACGAGGCTGCAGCGCGCGCTTTTTACGACAGCAATCCAAAGGCGTTCACAGCGCCCACCACCGTCAGGTTGAGCCGTATCATGGTACCCGCAGGCACCACGGTTGAGGGCGAACCCGCCGGAATCTGGCTGATGAATCAGGTACAAGCCATTGGTGCAGGGGCCCAGAAGTTCGACGATGCCGCCACAAAGGCGGAGCAGGTCTATAAGCTGGAAGTACAGGGCGACCTGGGTTGGGTGGCACTGAACGCAGAGAATCAGATCTTGCGTGCCCTGGCTTCGGCCAATCAGGGCGATATTGTGGGACCCGTCAAGGACGGCGAATTCGTCTACCTTTTCCAGATTGTGGCCAAGCGGCCGAGCCAGATCGTTCCCTGGAAGGATGTCTCTGCCGTTGCCGCGCAGCATGCAGTGCGCTATTGCCAGGAGCAGGGGCGTGCCGATGTGCAGCAACGGATGTTCCAGAAATACGGCGTGCAGGTGGACGAAGAGGCTGTACGCGGTATTTTCGACACCAAGTGATATTGATTTCCTAGAATTCCAGAGAGCGACGCATGCATCCTACGGCCATGAGCAACGGCAAGCTGTTTTTCGAAACGTACGCCGCCAAGTTACCGCAGGGGGTTGCCATTGATATCGGTGCGCAGGATGTCAATGGCTCTCTGCGCAGCGTGTGCCCACCGCATTTGCAATTCATCGGTGTGGATTTCGTGCAGGGCCGGGGGGTGGATGTCGTGCTCGATGATCCTTACCGCCTGCCTTTCGAGGATGCCTCGATCGATGTCGTCGTCAGCAGTTCGTGTTTTGAGCATTCCGAGTTGTTCTGGGTGCTTTTTCTCGAAATCATGCGTGTGCTCAAAACACCAGGCTTGTTCTATCTCAATGCGCCGTCCAACGGTACGTTCCACCGCTATCCTGTGGATTGCTGGCGCTTTTATCCCGACAGCGGCAAGGCACTGATCACCTGGGCGCAGCGCAACGGGGTTGATGCCTGCGTTCTGGAGTCCTATGTCAGTCGCCAGCATGGCGCAGTCTGGAGCGATTTTGTGGCCGTGTTTCTCAAGGGGAGCGGGCATGCAGGGCAGTTTCCCGACCGCATTACCCAGGTTTTCAAGGATTTTTATAACGGTCAGGTACTGGGTGAACCAGGGTTCATGAATCTGGAAGAGTATCCCGAAGACCTGCAAAAATTGCTCGCCCATCCGGCGGCCAGTGAAAACCAGCAATCGTGATGGTTTCTTCGATCACTGTAACAATTTTGTGGACCAATGCAGCCAGTGGGAGCGCCTGAGCGCCCATCATGCTGCCGATGGTCTGTGTGCTAGAGTACCCAGTTCACCTTATTTGCCGTTTTCTGGACACGAACCTGGGCCGGGCCTCTGTCGTGTCTGAAAGCGTGTCGCGCAGCATCCATGGTTCCTCGAGCGTCCGTACTTATCCCCGTCAAAAATGGTGGCGCCCTGCTGGGCGAGGTTTTGGACGCCGTGCTTGCGCAGCAGGCGCCATGGCCGTTTGAGGTCATCGTGATGGACTCGGGCTCTACCGATGGTTCAGTCGACCTGGTGCGTGCGCGCGGCGTGCGCTGCGAGACGATTGCGCCCGAGGCCTTCAGCCATGGGCGCACGCGCAACCATCTGGCCGCCCTTTCCGGCGGCGCGTTTCTGGTGTTCATCACGCAGGATGCCAGGCCCGCGAGCACCGAGTGGCTTGTCCGCCTCGTCGAGGCGTGCGACGCCGCGCCCGATGTGGCGGGGGCTTTTGGGCCCCACAGGGCCCATCCGGATGCACGGGCCATTACACGGCGTGAACTCGCCGAGCACTTTGCCGGTTTTGGTGCAGAGCAAAGCGTCGTGCGGCTGGAAGACCGCGCCCGCTTTGCCGTCGACCCCGGCTATCGGCAATGGCTGCACTTTTTCTCCAACAACAATTCCTGCCTGCGTCGTTCGGTGTGGGAGCAATTGCCTTTTCCCGACGTTGCGTTTGCTGAAGACCAGACCTGGGCGCTGGCTGCGGTCGAGGCCGGGTATGGCAAAGCCTATGCGCCCGAGGCGGCGGTGTATCACTCGCACGACTTCGGCATCTGGGAAACCCTGCAGCGCAATTTTGACGAGGCACGCTCGTTCCAGCGTTATTTTGGCTACGACATGCAGCGCAGTCTTGTGCGTGCATGGGCGAGCGCCGCCCTGCTTGCGCGGCGCGATGCGGCCTGGCTGCGCCAGGCGGGCCAGCGTGGCTGGGGGTGGGTGAAAAAGGCAGTCTATATGGCGGGCATCGAGCTGGCGCGCACCTCGGGGCAATTCCTGGGGACGCAGCATCGGCGCTTGCCGGCCTGGTTGCTGGGGATGCTTTCCCGCGACCAGGGCTTGCAGCGTGGCCGTTCTGCCTAGGCGCTGTTGCAGCGCCCGCGAGGGGCCGGTGACCAGAAGATGCTCGGGTGCAGCGCCTGATGTTGATGTGCTTGTCGGGGCATCGTGATGCCCCTGAGTAATGCGTTTTTGGAGTGTTTATGGCAGGGTTGATCGGGCTGCGCATGCGGCAGGTGTGGAATTTGACGAAACGCCACGGGCTGTGGGGCGCCCTGTCCATGGTTAGGCGGCGGCTGGCGCAAGGCCCGGGCAGCCTGAAGAGCCGCAATGTGTTCACGCATTACGATTTTGTGCGTGTTGCCAAGGTGGAACTGGCGGCGGAGAAGGCGCGCGCCGGAACCTTGCTGTGGTTCATCCCGGACTTCAATATCGGCTCGGGCGGACACCAGACGATTTTCCGCACGATCATGCATCTGGAGCGCATGGGGTGGGAGTCGAATATCGTGATCGTCAGCCCGACCAACCATGCCACTGCCGAGTTGGCGCGCCAGGATATCTGTGACTATTTCTTTCCCTTGAAGGCCAAGGTTTTCATGGGATTCGAGGGGTTGCCGAACAGCGAGTTCGTGATTGCCACCGGTTGGCAGACGGCGTATCCGGTGCGGGCGGTCACAGGGGACGCCAAAAAGTTGTACTTCGTTCAGGATTTCGAGCCCAGCTTCTACCCGATGGGAACAGAGTCGGTGCTGGCAGACAATACCTATCGTTTCGGCTTCTATGGCATTACGGCCGGTGGATGGCTGGCGCACAAACTGAAGGCCGAATACGGCATGCAGACGCATCCCATCAGTTTCGGTGTCGATCATGATTGCTATCGTGAGCGCCCAAGGCGTGAGCAGCAGATCAAGCGTGTGTTTTTCTATGCACGCCCCCCCACGCCGCGGCGGGCCTTCGAGTTTGGTCTGCTGGTGCTGGAAGCGGTTTCTCGCAGGCTGCCCGATGTGCAGTTCATCCTGGCGGGGTGGGATGTCAGCGACTACCTCATTCCGTTCCCGCACCTGTCGGCTGGCGTGGTTTCCCCCGAGGAACTGGCCGATGCGTTCAGCCAGTGCGATGCTGCGCTGATACTGTCACTGACCAACCTGTCGCTCATGCCGCTCGAGTTGATGGCCAGCGGCTGCGCTGTGGTGTCCAACCGTGGCGAGTGCGTGGAGTGGCTGCTCAATGACGATGTGGCCCTCTTGACCGAACCCACGTTGGAAGCCCTGACCGATGCGCTGTGCCATTTGCTGCAGGACGACGCGGCGCGCCAGGCACAGTGCCAGCGGGCGATGGCGTTTGCGCGCCAACAACATTGGGAGGCGTCTGCCGAGTCCTTTGCGCAAGGCCTGCTGGCGGCTCGCCAGGCACTGACTCCCGCACATGGGCACGCGGCGCACCAGGAGCCAGTGAATGCAGCGGTATCGGTCTGAGCTGTCTCGGCGGTGGGACCCGGTGAAGGCGAGATCTCAATGAATGCGAAGAGCCAGGCACAGCGCCCGCCAGGGGTGTCTCCGGTGGCGTCGGCGGGCGGTGCGCAGCGCGCCTGGGTTCTGTGGCGTTACTGGCTGCTGCGCGAGTTCAAGACGCGCTACGCCGGGTCGGTACTGGGCCTGGCCTGGGCGTTTGTTCAGCCGTTGGCGAGCCTGGCTATTTTTTACGTGCTGTTTGGCCTGATTCTGGCGGTGCGGGTACCGGGCCTGACGTCCAGCAATGGCTATTTGCTGCATTTGCTGGCCGGTCTGGCGATCTGGTTGCCCTTTACCGATGCCATTGGCCGAGGGGTTGGCAGCCTGGCCGCCTACGAGGATTTTCTGCGCAAGCAACCCATGCCCGCCGAGATCCTGCCTGCGGTGGCAGTCGGTGGCAGCCTGCTGGTGCTGGGCATTGGCTATGCGTTGTTGCTGGTGCTGTCGATCGGGCAGGGCGTGGGGCCTTTTGTGTCGTGGGCCTGGCTGCCCTTGCTGGTGCTGGCCCAGGTTGTGCTGACGTTTGGTCTGGCGCTGGTGCTCAGCATGGCACATTTCCTGTGGCGCGACGTGGGTTCCACCGTGGGCTTTGCGCTGCAACTGGGCTTCTATCTGACGCCCATCGTTTATCCGCTGGCCCAGGTGCCCGAGCGGTTTCACAACTGGTTTCTGCTCAACCCGGTGGCCTGCCTGGTACTGGCCGTGCAGTCGGCGGTGCTTCACATGCCGGTGCCGTCGGGCACGGTGTGGGCGCTGGCGGTCTGGGTCGTGCTGCTGGGTGGCGGAGGCTGGTGGTTCTTCCGTTCCATGAAGCCAGTATTGGGTGAGGCGCTGTAGGCCATGAGTATTTGCTTTGAAGGGGTGGAAAAAACCTATCCGGTCTACGCCAAGCCCCAGGATCGCCTGCTGGAGTGGCTTACCGGGCGGCAGCGCCACCGCGTGCATGTGGCCTTGTCAGGCATCGATTTTGTTGTGCAGGCGGGCGAGACTTTTGGCCTGATCGGTGAAAACGGGGCCGGCAAGAGCACCTTGCTGAAGATTGCGGCGGGAACGATCCGTCCGACACAGGGTCGGGTGGCGCGCGAGGGCCGGGTGGCAGCATTGCTGGAGCTGGGTGCGGGCTTTCACCCGGAAGAGTCGGGCTACGACAACATTCGCTTCATGGCGGCGCTGCACGGGCTCGAAGGTGCGGATATGGAAGCCTTCCACCAACGTGCCACGGCGTTCTCGGAGCTGACGGTCGAGACGCTGGAGCGTCCGGTGAAAACCTATTCCTCGGGCATGTTCATGCGCCTGGCGTTCGCGGCGGCCACGGCGATCGACCCCGACGTGCTGATCGTGGATGAGGCCTTGTCGGTGGGAGACCTGCATTTCCAGAAGAAAAGCCTGAACCGCATCCTTGCCCTGCGTGAGCAGGGCGCGACGGTGCTGTTCTGTTCCCACAACCTGTACCAGGTGCGCAGCCTGTGCCAGCGTGCGGCCTGGATTCATGGCGGGCGGATACAAGCGATTGGTGCAACCGAGGATGTGGTGACGGCGTATGAGGCCCATGAGCGCAGGCGGTATGCCCATCTGCGTTCTGCTGATATCGAGGCGACGCAGCAGCAGGATGCGCCCCCCAAGCCTGCAGTTTTGTCGGCGGATGTGCCAGTGGCAAAAATTGCGCGCCTGACGGTAGAGACGGCTGATGGTATCAACCCGACGCAGGTGGACTCCTTTCAGGATCTGGCGGTAGAAATAGAGTTGGAGTCTTATGCCGATGCTCCTTTTCATGTGCTGTTTGCGATAGTCCGCCCGGACAAGGACAACGTGTTTGGCACCAGTACGCAATTCCGCGCGCAAGGCCAGCCGTTGAAGGGCGTCGGGACGCACCGGATTCGTATACGTTTTCCGCGTTTGTCACTGCTTTCGGGTGAGTACTTGTGGAGTGTCTACGTGTTGGACGATACGGGGATCCAGGTGCTCGACATGGCTGAACTTGTCCAGCCATTCATGGTGCTGAACCAGAAGCATCAAGAATTTGGTGTTGTATGGCTTGAGCATGAATGGACGCTTGTGGAATGAAGTACGACCGTTTGCTGGGCTTGGCGATTTCCTCGATTGCGCGCATCCCAACAACGCTTCCCTGGTGGATCGCGGGCCGATTAGGAGGTGGGCAGACCGTTGATCAGCGCCGACAATTACTGCGCTGGCTTGAGGATCGTTTCGCACAAGTGTTTCCGCACGCCACAGGGGCGCAGCACCTTCGATGGGCGCAAGCCCATTTGCTCATGCTGGCGCAAGAGAAAGTGGACGCCATGGCCTTTAACCGCTTAGGACGGTCTGGCGGTCCTTCCATTGAAATGTTGGGGGGTGAGCATGTCAGAGTCCTTGCGCGAGAAGGCAAGGGGTTCATCTTGGTGCTCAATCACTTCGATCGTTTACTGACGGCGCCGGTGGCATTGGCTCAGCACGGCATTGTTACCAACGTCCTGACGATGCCGGTGCTGGAAAATCCAGACCTCGGAGAGGCGGAACGCCGGTTTTTGCTCAAGAAAATTGATGGCTATACCCAAGTTACGGGAGGGCGCTGGCACACTACCCATCAAGGGCTGCGCTCTGTGCATGAGAGTTTGCGGGCGGGGCAGGCATGGGTGATACTGGCAGATGCTTGGCGTCCTGAGTTTGGAAGGTTGAGACGCCATCGTTTTCTTGGTGGCAGTTTGCAGTTGCCTACCGGTATTGAACGCTTGGCGCAATCGACAGGAGTGCCCTTGTTGCATGGCATCACCTACACGCAGCGGCCAAGCCATCTGAAAGTGGTGGTGGAGCCCTTGCCAGAGAACCCAATAGAGGCCATCGACAGGGTTATTCAGCGCCTTGACAAAGACGTGCAAGATCGTCCATGGGCTTGGTGGCACTGGGGTTTGTGGGAGCAGATGTGGCATCCGACCACAAAGGGAGGCGAACTTTGACCAGTATAGACAGATACAACTACGCTTTCGACCCCGAAGGTGATGCCTGGGCTGCCCGCCTGCTGCGCCGATTGCCGCCGCAGGGAACTGTGCTGGAGCTGGGCCCTGGCCCTGGTGCCATGACACGGGTCATGGTGGACAGGGGGTATCAGGTTACCGTCGTCGAGAACGACCCCGAGGCGCTCAAGTGCCTGGAAGCACTGGGGGTGGAAATCATTGCAGGGGACCTGGAGTCCGATGGCTGGGTTAAACGACTGGAAGGACGACGTTTTGACGCCATATTGGCGTGCGACGTGCTGGAGCATCTTCGTGAGCCGGATCAGGCGCTGAATGCATTGGCTGGGTTGATGCAGCCGATGGGGCAGTTGATCATCTCTGTGCCCAACGTGGCCTATGCGGGGATCGTGGCAGGGCTGACACTCGGCATGTTCGATTACACCGAGAAGGGGTTGCTTGATCGCACGCATCTGCGTTTTTTTACGCGGCGCGGCATCGAACGCATGTTGTTTGAGTGTGGCTGGTCGCCACGTTCATGGGAAGCTTGCAGACTGCCGATCGAGCGGAGCGAGTTTGACCGGTTCTGGAGTGCGCTGCCCGGGTCGATGCGCCACAACCTCAGCAGTATTTGCGCTGATTTTGATGTGTACGAGTGGATGGTGGTCGCCACGCTTCCCTTGGACGCGCCGACTTGGGAGCTCAAGAGTGCGCGTTCCGAGATGGAAAAACTGCGGGATGAAATGCAGGCATTGAAGCTGGTGCATGCGCAGGAGCACGCTTCGCTGCTTGAGCACCAGAAAGCCTTTGCGGAGGCCAAGGAGATCATTGCGTCTCAGCAGGCGGATGTGAAGGCGCTGCAATCGGGTGTGGAGAAGCTGCAGGCCGAGAAGGAGGCGCTGGCGGCCCCCCCGCCTGCACCACCGACGTGGCGTGACAGGCTTCGGCGGCGGCTCGGATAGTTTGGGCGGCGTTGTCTCGCTATGCTGCTGGGAGTCCCTGATTTCACGTCCTCGCACGAGGGCATTGACCGTCTTGGCGAGCGGTGCCGTGTGGACCCATCGGTGTCCGTGATGCGTTTTGGCCCGCCGGCGGAGCGGCTGTGTCTGGCCGATGAGGTCAGCATCTATGGGTATGTGCGTCTGGTGCTGGGCGATGTTTCAGCCGATTCCTCTGTCGGTATCGAGGTTGGTTCCCGCACCATCATCAACGTAGGCTCCTATCTGTCGGGGGAAGGTGGTTTGAGCATTGGGCAGGACGTGCTGATTGGAGCGCATGCCAAATTGCTGTCTGCCGGGCATGCGATCGACGGCGGAGATCTTGTGATTGCACGCAACGCCATTTCCCGTGGCCGGATTGTGGTGGAGGATGGCGCATGGATTGGCGCAGGTGCCACCGTTCTGGAGGGCGTGCGTATTGGGCGCGGCGCGGTGGTGGCTGCAGGGGCCGTGGTGCGCCAGGATGTGCCGCAAGGCATGGTGGCGGTGGGCATACCGGCCCGCATCGTCCGGTCGCGGCGCATGATGGGCGAGAACATGGAACCGAAGGTGGCGCAAAAGAGAGGCTGGGCGGTTCGTTTGAGGGAAGCGTGGCACAGTTTGCGACAACCATGAGATGAAGGTATCAATGCGAGGTTTTGGGGTTTCACCATGGTGGCTGGCGTTGCGGCGACGGGTTGTGAATCCGCATGGATGGCTGTTTCTTTGTATCGCTTTATGCTGCCCGCAAGCAGCATG
>JAMLIQ010000088.1 GCA_023954095.1 Burkholderiaceae bacterium
TTCCCGCAAAGCAATGTGTCGCAGTTCATCGTGCTGGCGAAGGATCTCCAGCAGCGCAGCGCCTTGCTGCGGTCGCTGCCCGCCGTGCTGGCGCAAGAGTTTCCCGAGGTGCGCGGCCGTGTCAAGCTGCTGCCCAATGGGCCGCCGGTGCCTTATCCGGTGCAGTTCCGTGTCGTGGGGCCCGAGCCCTCGGTGCTGCGTGCCCATGCCGATGAAGTCAAGGCCGTAATGCGTGGGCACGCCAAGATGCGCGGTGTGAACGACAACTGGAACGAGTCGGTGAAGGTGTTGCGCCTGGAAGTGGACCAGGCCAAGGCGCGCGCTTTGGGCGTGACCAGCCAGTCCATTGCCCAGGCGTCGCGGGTGATGCAGTCGGGCATGACGGTGGGGCAATTTCGCGAGGACGACAAGCTGATCGACATCGTGCTGCGCCAGCCCGAGGACGAGCGCCGGGCCATCACCGACATTGCCAACGCCTACCTGCCCACGGCGTCGGGCAAATCGATTCCGCTGACGCAGATTGCCAAGCCGGTGTTTGCCTGGGAGCCCGGCGTGATGTGGCGCGAAAACCGCGAATACGCCATCACGGTACAGGGCGATGTGGTCGAGGGCATGCAGGGCGCCACGGTCACGCAGATGCTGCTGCCCGAGCTGCGCAAGATCGAAGCGGGATGGCAACAGGGCGGGCAGGGAAGCTACCGCATTGTGGTGGCCGGCGCGGTGGCGGAAAGCTCCAAGGGCTCGTCCTCCATTGCGGCTGGAGTGCCCATCATGCTGTTCATCACGTTCACGCTGCTCATGCTGCAGCTGCACAGCTTCAGCCGGGCTGTCCTGGTCTTCCTGACCGGCCCGCTGGGCATCGCCGGGGTGGCCGGGGCGCTGATCCTGCTGGGGCGGCCGTTCGGCTTTGTGGCGCTGCTGGGTGTGATCGCGCTCATGGGCATGATCCAGCGCAATTCGGTCATCCTGATCGACCAGATCGAGAAAGACCGCGAACGCGGTGTGCCGGCGTGGGATGCCATCGTCGAGGCGGCCGTGCGCCGCCTGCGTCCCATCGTGCTGACGGCCGCAGCGGCCGTGCTGGCCATGATCCCGCTGTCCCGCAGCGTGTTCTGGGGGCCCATGGCCGTCGCCATCATGGGAGGGCTTATCGTGGCCACTGTGCTCACCTTGCTGGCCCTGCCGGCCATGTATGCAGCCTGGTTCCGCGTGCGCAGGCCCGAGCCCGAGATCGGCGATGGAGCCGTATCAGGTTAAAATCAAAAGTTAACCAGTTTCATGCGGGCGGCAGTTTATTCTTGCCGCCCGCTTGTTTGATGACCGCGCGGGTGGCGAAATTGGTAGACGCACCAGGTTTAGGTCCTGACGCCAGCAATGGTGTGGGGGTTCGAGTCCCCCCCCGCGCACCACCCCTTTGAAACTTGTCCGGACACGGTGCCACTGCACGGCAGTCGGCGCGATTAACCAGAAATTTAGGAGTAGCCATGGCTGTTACCGTTGAAACCCTTGAAAAGCTCGAACGCAAGATCACGCTGAGCCTGCCCCTGTCTGCCATCCAGAGCGAGGTGGAAACGCGCCTCAAGCGTCTGGCGCGCACGGTCAAGATGGACGGTTTCCGTCCCGGCAAGGTGCCCATGAACGTCGTTTCGCAACGTTACGGCTATTCGGTGCAGTACGAGGTGCTGAACGACAAGGTGGGTGAAGCCTTTGCCCAGGCGGCCAACGAAGCCAGCCTGCGTGTGGCAGGTCAGCCACGCATCACCGAAAAGGAAGGCGCACCCGAAGGCGAGGTGACCTTTGACGCCGTGTTCGAGGTGTTCCCTGAAGTCAAGATCGGCGATCTGACCGGCGCCGAAATCGAGAAGCTGTCCGCCAGCGTGGACGACAGCGCCATCGACAAGACCGTTGACATCCTGCGCAAGCAGCGCCGCAGCTTTGCCCAGCGCGCCATGGACGCCGCCGCCCAGGACGGTGACCGCGTGACCGTGGACTTCGAAGGCAAGCTCGATGGCGAGCCCTTCCAGGGCGGCAAGGCCGAAGACTTCCAGTTTCTGGTCGGCGAAGGCCAGATGCTCAAGGAGTTTGAAGACGCTGTGCGTGGCATGAAGCCGGGTGAGAGCAAGACCTTCCCGCTGGCCTTTCCTGAGGAATACCACGGCAAGGATGTGGCCGGCAAGACGGCGGACTTCCTGGTCACCGTCAAGAAAATCGAAGCGGCCCACCTGCCTGAAGTGAACGATGCGCTGGCCAAGTCGCTGGGCATTGCCGATGGCACTGTGGCCGGTCTGCGCGCCGACATCAAGACCAACCTGGAGCGCGAAGTCAAGTTCCGTCTGCTGGCGCGCAACAAGCAGGCCGTGATGGAAGCCCTGCTGTCCAAGGCGGAACTGGATCTGCCCAACGCCAGCGTGCAGGGCGAGATCGATCGCCTGAAGGAAGGCGCACGGGCCGATCTGAAGCAGCGTGGCGTCAAGGATGCCGACAAGGCCGAGATTCCGGACGACATCTTCCGTGCCCAGGCGGAGCGCCGCGTGCGCCTGGGCCTGGTGGTGGCCGAACTGGTCAAGACCAACAGCCTGCACGCCAAGCCCGAGCAGCTCAAGGCCCATATCGATGAGCTGGCCGCCAGCTACGAGAAGCCTGAAGACGTGGTGCGCTGGTATTTCGGCGATCGCCAGCGCCTGGCCGAGGTGGAGGCCGTGGTCATTGAGAACAACGTGGCCGATTTTGTGCTGGGGCAGGCCAAAGTCACCGACAAGGCGGTTTCCTTTGATGAATTGATGGGCGGACAGGGCTGATCATCGCCCTTGTCTGGCCCGCAAGGTGTGGGCCGTGCAGGGGGGCATGGCGCCTTCAGGGGCTTGTGACCGTGTTCACAAGCCCCAATTCATTTCTGGGTACAGTACCCGCCTGACAGGAGAAAACATACATGAGTGCACTGGAAACACAAGCCTTGGGCATGATCCCGATGGTCATCGAGCAGTCGGGCCGCGGCGAGCGGTCTTACGACATTTATTCGCGCCTGCTGAAAGAGCGCGTGATCTTCCTGGTGGGCGAGGTCAATGACCAGACGGCCAACCTGGTGGTGGCGCAGTTGCTGTTCCTGGAGAGCGAGAATCCGGACAAGGATATTTCGTTCTACATCAACTCGCCCGGCGGCAGCGTCACGGCGGGCATGGCAATCTATGACACCATGCAGTTCATCAAGCCCGACGTATCCACCCTGTGCTGCGGTTTTGCTGCCAGCATGGGCGCGTTCCTGCTGGCTGCAGGGGCCAAGGGCAAGCGTTTTTCGCTGCCCAACTCCAAGATCATGATCCATCAAGTGCTGGGCGGAGCCCGTGGCCAGGCGACGGACATCGAAATCCACGCCCGCGATATCCTGCGCACCAAGGACCAGATGAACCGTATCCTGGCCGAGCGCACGGGCCAGGCGCTGGAGAAGGTCCAGCGCGACACCGAGCGCGACTATTTCATGACCGCCGATGAAGCCAAGGACTACGGCATCGTCGACCAAGTGATTGCCAAGCGCCCCTGAGCGACGCAGCGACGGGAAACAGGGCGTTTTTCCAGGAGATGAGCGCCCTTTTGTCCCGTCTCTGTTTCGGTATCATTCCAGACAACTATCCAAGTAACACAAGGCACAGTCCCCATGGCCGAGAAAAAAGGCTCCTCCAGCGAAAAAACGCTTTACTGTTCGTTCTGCGGCAAAAGCCAGCACGAAGTGAAGAAGCTGATCGCCGGTCCGTCGGTCTTTATCTGCGACGAGTGCATCGACCTGTGCAATGAAGTCATCCGGGATGAGTTGCCCGCAGGAGACGTTGGTCGCGAGGCGCGCACCGATTTGCCGACGCCTGCCGAGATCAAGGCCAATCTTGACAATTACGTCATTGGTCAGGAGGTGGCCAAGCGGACCTTGGCGGTCGCGGTGTACAACCACTACAAGCGGCTGCGTTACAAGGACAAGGCGGGCAAAGACGAGGTGGAGTTGTCCAAGAGCAACATCCTGCTCATTGGCCCCACGGGTTCAGGCAAGACCTTGCTGGCGCAGACGCTGGCACGCATGCTCGACGTGCCCTTTGTGATGGCCGATGCCACGACGCTCACCGAGGCGGGGTATGTGGGCGAGGACGTGGAGAACATCGTCCAGAAGCTGCTGCAAAGCTGTAACTACGAGGTTGAGCGGGCGCAGCGCGGGATTGTTTACATCGACGAAATCGACAAGATTTCGCGCAAGTCCGACAACCCTAGCATTACCCGCGATGTGTCGGGTGAAGGCGTGCAGCAGGCCTTGCTCAAACTCATCGAAGGCACCATGGCCAGCGTTCCGCCCCAGGGCGGGCGCAAGCACCCGAACCAGGATTTTCTGCAGATCGACACGACCAATATCCTGTTTATCTGTGGTGGTGCGTTCGCGGGCCTGGAGAAGGTCATCGAGAACCGTACCGAAGCTTCAGGCATTGGTTTTGGCGCCGCCGTTAAAAGCAAGAAGCAGCGTTCGTTGTCCGACGTTTTCCAGGAAATCGAACCCGAGGACCTCATCAAGTTCGGCCTCATTCCCGAACTGGTCGGACGCATGCCTGTCGTCACGGCCTTGGCTGAACTGCACGAAGATGCCCTTGTGCAGATCCTGACCGAGCCCAAGAACGCGTTGGTCAAGCAATACAGCAAGCTGCTGGCCATGGAAGGCGCCGAACTGGAAATCCGGCCCGCAGCACTCAAGGCCATCGCCCGCAAGGCTCTGGCACGCAAGACCGGCGCCCGTGGTCTGCGTTCGATCTTGGAGCAGGCGCTGATTGGCACCATGTTTGATTTGCCGAATGCGAGCAATGTAGACAAGGTGGTGGTGGACGAGTCCACCATTGATGAGAACAAGCCTCCACTGCTGGTGTACCGCGAAGCGGCGAAGAAGGCTTGATGACACGGCGAGGGCGTTGCAGCGCTCCCGTCCGGCCCAAACCCTCGCGTCTGCGGTATGCACGCGGGGTTGAAAATTGCTGTCTGCGGACCATATTCCCTGTAGTTTCATGAGGATCTCCATGTCCGGACATACCCCCCTTTCTGCCACACCCATCGAGCTGCCGCTGTTGCCGTTGCGCGATGTGGTTGTTTTCCCTCATATGGTCATCCCGTTGTTCGTGGGTCGTCCCAAGAGCATCAAGGCGCTGGAATTGGCCATGGAGACCGACCGTCGCATCATGCTGGTGGCGCAAAAGGCTGCAGCCAAGGACGAGCCATCGGTCTCCGACATGTTTGATGTGGGTTGCATCTCGACCATCCTGCAGATGCTCAAGCTCCCCGACGGCACGGTGAAGGTGCTCGTCGAAGGCCAGCAGCGTGCCTTGGTAGGCACGATTGATGATGCCGATTCACATTTCTCTGCCAGCGTGACGCCGGTCGAGCCGACCGAGGGCGCGCACCGCCCCAGCGAGATCGAAGCGTTGCGCCGGGCGGTGATGCAGCAGTTTGACCAGTACGTCAAGCTCAACAAGAAGATTCCGCCCGAAATTCTGACCTCCATCTCCAGCATCGATGATCCGGGGCGCTTGGCCGACACCATCGCGGCGCATCTGCCGCTCAAGCTCGAAAACAAGCAGGCCGTGCTGGATCTCGCAGATGTCAAGGAGCGGCTCGAAAACCTGTTCGAGCAGCTCGACCGTGAGGTGGACATCCTTAACGTTGACAAGAAAATCCGTGGTCGCGTGAAGCGCCAGATGGAAAAAAATCAGCGTGATTTCTATCTGAACGAGCAGGTCAAGGCCATTCAGAAGGAACTGGGTGAGGGCGAAGAAGGCGCTGACCTGGAAGAGGTCGAAAAGAAGATCAAGCTCGCCAAGATGCCTGCCGAGGCTCGCAAGAAGGCTGAAGGCGAACTCAAGAAGCTCAAGCTGATGTCGCCCATGTCGGCCGAGGCGACCGTGGTGCGCAACTACATTGATGTGCTGGTGTCGCTCCCCTGGAGCAAGAAAACCAAGATCAAACACGATCTTGCCAATGCAGAGGGCGTGCTCAACGAGGACCACTACGGGCTGGAGAAGGTCAAGGATCGCATCATGGAATACCTTGCAGTGCAGCAGCGCGTGGACAAGGTCAAGGCCCCCATCCTGTGCCTTGTGGGCCCACCGGGCGTGGGGAAAACCTCGCTGGGCCAGTCCATCGCCAAGGCCACGGGGCGCAAGTATGTGCGGATGGCGCTGGGTGGCATGCGCGACGAGGCCGAGATTCGTGGTCACCGCCGCACCTACATCGGCGCCATGCCGGGCAAGGTGCTGCAGAGCCTGGGCAAGATCGGCACACGCAACCCGCTGTTCCTGCTCGACGAAATCGACAAACTGGGCACCGACTTCCGGGGCGATCCGTCGAGTGCCTTGCTGGAGGTGCTTGACCCCGAGCAAAACCACACCTTTGGCGACCACTATGTCGAGGTTGATTTCGATTTGAGCGATGTGATGTTTGTCGCCACCTCGAACTCGATGAATATCCCGTCAGCGCTGCTTGACCGCATGGAAGTCATCCGTCTTTCGGGCTACACCGAGGACGAAAAAACCAACATCGCCATGAAGTACCTGCTGCCCAAACAGCTCCGGAACAATGGTGTGAAGGAAGAAGAACTGCAGATTACCGAGGCTGCAGTGCGCGACATGGTGCGCTACTACACCCGCGAAGCGGGTGTGCGCTCGCTGGAGCGCGAGTTGTCCAAGATTTGCCGCAAGGTGGTCAAGGCGCTGTTGCTCAAGAAGCTGGAACCCCAGGTCGTAGTCACAGCCGACAACCTTCCGGACTTTCTGGGCGTGCGCAAATACACTTTTGGCCGGGCGGAGCAAAAAAACCAGATCGGCCAGGTCGTTGGGCTGGCCTGGACCGAGGTGGGTGGCGATTTGCTGACCATCGAGGCAGTGACCATGCCTGGAAAGGGCGTGATTACCCGTACCGGTTCGCTGGGCGACGTGATGAAGGAGTCCGTCGAGGCGGCCCGCACCGTGGTGCGCAGCCGTGCGCGCATGCTGGGCATCAAGGACGATGCCTTTGAGAAAAGAGATGTGCATATCCATGTGCCTGACGGCGCCACGCCCAAGGATGGTCCGAGTGCCGGCGCAGCCATGACCACCGCCTTTGTATCGGCGCTGACGGGTATTCCGGTGCGCGGTGATGTGGCAATGACCGGTGAGATCACGCTGCGCGGTGAAGTTACTGCGATTGGTGGTTTGAAGGAAAAACTGCTGGCCGCATTGCGCGGAGGCATCAAGACGGTGCTGATCCCCGAAGAAAACGTCAAGGATTTGCAGGAGATTCCGGACAACGTCAAGAGCGGCCTGGAGATTGTGCCGGTCAAGTGGATCGACAAGGTGCTGGAGGTTGCCCTGGAACGCCAGCCGGTGCCCCTGACCGATGCCGAAGTTGCCGCTGCTGCTGTGGTGACCGTGGCCGCAGAGCCCTTGGTGGGCGCGGCGGCAGAATCCGTAAAACATTGACGAATTTTTCTGGCCGCCCAAAAAATTGCGCTACAATACCTTCACTGCAGACAAACGTTATACAATGTGAGGCTACAGTAAATGCGGGAATAGCTCAGTTGGTAGAGCGCAACCTTGCCAAGGTTGAGGTCGAGAGTTCGAGACTCTTTTCCCGCTCCAATTTCCACAAAAAGGGAAGCGTTTGCTTCCCTTTTTTGTCAGGGGTATGGTTTTCTGGCGCGGTAGCAAAGCGGTTATGCCCCGGATTGCAAATCCGGTTAGTCCGGTTCGACTCCGGACCGCGCCTCCACAAAACGTCCGTGAAAAAAGCCGCTGGCTCTCTCAAGAGCGCAGCGGCTTTCTTGCGCATGGCGCGTATTGCATCGCGCCGCGCAACGTCAGAAATCCATCACCAGGGCAACGTGCATGCTGCGGCCGGGTTGGGTGTAGGCGTCGTTTGTGCGGGACGCCGCGGCCAAACCATAGACATCGGGCCACATCCAGTATTTCTGGTTGGTGAGGTTGTGCACGGCCAGGTTCAGGCGCATGTTCTTCTGGAATCGCCACTGTGCCGAAAGATCCAGTGTCGTCGCCGACGGAATCGTGAATTGCGTATTGGGCAGTTTGACGGAAGATGCGCTGTCGATGTCCTTGGCCGTCTTTGCTGCATGGTGGCGCATGTCGAGCCGCAGTCCCCAGGCCGCCGTATCGTACGTGATACCCAGAGCCAGTTGCGCAGGATCAACGGAGTTGATGGGCTGGCCGGTGGCGCGGTTGACGCCGCGTGTTTTTCCGTACGAGAAAGGCGTGCCCACACGCCCGCCAAAAATGCGCCCCCAGTTGTAGTGGCCCTTGATCTCGAAACCACTGATGCGTGCACGTTCCGTATTGATGGTCTGGAACACCCGAGGGTCTGCGGCAGTGCCCGTGCCCCGGATCAGCACGGTGTCCATGATGAGGTTGGAGTAGGTATTGGTGAATGCGGCGACATCCAGATTCAAGCGCTCCATACGGCCTCGCATGCCGACTTCGAAGCCTCGGCTCTTTTCGGGTTGGAGGTCCGGGTTGGGAATGATGACGACTTGCTCGGCCATGTTTTCGTAGTAGCCATTGACCTGGCTCGCGTCCGGGGCACGAAAGCCTGCCGAATATTGGCCGAACACGCTCCAGATGGGCGTGGCGCGGTAGAGCACGCCGATTTTTGGCGACAGTGCAGAGCCTGAGAGTGATTGGCCTGGCTGTTTTGCGGGCGGAGAAAAGCCGGCCTGGCTGGTGACATCCAGAGCGAAGTGGTCAAAGCGCAGGCCCGGGGTCAGGCTCCAGTCGCCATGGACGGATTCGTCCTGTACATACAGCGCACTGGTGGTTTCGCGTGTATCGGGGAATCGCTTGAGTGGAAAGACCTCGGGTGGCAGCGGTGCCAGGCCGGTGTACAGATTGCTGATATCGCTGCGCACATGGTCCAGGCCGTACGATACCTTGTGGGCCCAGTTGCCATTGCGCAGAGTCTTGTCGGCTTGCAGGCCAGCCTGCCAGGTGCGTTCACCATAGGAGTTGTCGCGCACGCGCAACGGTAGTGTGTTGCGCACGCTGGTGCCCACCTGGCGTGATCGCGCATGTTGCAGCGCAATGACGGTGCGCACATGGTCCGCCCAGTCGGCGCCCAGGCCAAACCGGGCATCCCAGGTCAGGCGGTCGCGGTCCATGGAGCGTGACGAATACTCATCCACAATTGCTCCTGCAATCTGTGTCGGCGTGCCGCTCAGGGGCAGGGGGGTGCGGCTGGAAAGCAGGTCGACATCCGATTTTTTTTGTACATGTTCAAGTGTGAACATATGGCGTTGCCTGGAGTCGGGGCGCAGCACGATTTTGCCGAGCACAGCGTTGTCGCGGTCATCCTGGGGATTGGGGCGGGTGCGGTCGGTGTTGGGCTCGTCGTTGGTGCCCATGTTGTCCACCGCATGGGCGCTGCGTGTGGTGGCGGTCAGCATCCACTGCAGGCTGTCGCTGGCCTTGCCGGCCACGGTTCCCGCCAGCGTGTGGCCGTTGTCGTCGCCGCTCCAGCCTGTGGCGATGCGTCCGCCCAGGGTCTTGGGCTCGCTGCCGTCTTTGCCTGCCAGGAAATCGAGGGGCTCGTGCGTGATGAAGTTGACCAAGCCGGCCATTCCGTCGGAACCATACAGTGCGGACGCCGGGCCGCGCACGATTTCGATGCGCTTGAGCAGTTCGAGCGAGAGGTATTCGCGGTCGAAGGTGGTGGTGCGGAAAGCGTAGCTGCGCGGCATGCGTACGCCATCCGTCATCAGCAGCACCCGGTTGCCACCCAGGCCCCGGATATTGATGCCCACGTTGCCGTCACGTCCGGCGCTTGCCGTGGTGCCGCCGACCGAGAAACGGGCTGGAGAGCGTTTGACCGAGGCATTGGGAAGGTCCTGCAGGGCCTCGCGCAGAGTGCGGCTTTGCTGGTTGCTCAGAGTGCTGGCGTTGATCACGTCGTATGACAGCGGAAGATCGTCCGCTGCCTGTTCCTGGCGTGAGCCGCTGACCACCACTTCGCCCAGTGTCGCCGCTGTACTGACGGTGCTGGAATGGGTCTGGGCGTAGGCGGTGCCCATGCCCAGGCCGACAAACGACAGGATGGTAGCCAGGGTGCTCAGCGTTGCGATTTCGGGTTGGTTGCGGGAATTGGATTCAAACATGAGGCCTTTGGGCGTGTCGGCGTGGTACGGTTGCCGAATTATTGGGCGGCGAGGTTGCACAAAGTTGCACATCACGTGTGAATTTGCTCTGGATCAAAGAATGACCTTACCATGAGTAGGAATAATGACGGAAAGCCCCGCTGGATTACGTCGTCGCAGCCCTCAGCGGGCAGTCCCTTGAAGGGTCTCTCCTTCTGGGCAGCGGCATATAAGGAGTCTTCCCATGACAACCCGCAAGCTGGCGCGCCTCGCGGCCCTGGCAATGTCCACACTGGCCCTGTCTGCCGTGGCAGAAGAGAAAAAAGGCGTTTCCACCTCCGAGATGAACTACCAGGCCGGTTCGTCGCCCTTGGGCGAAGTGCCCATGTACCAGAGCTCGAACCCCAAGGCGCCCAAGATGACGCAGGCCGAGTTCGACAAGGCTCGCCAGATTTATTTCGAACGTTGCGCTGGTTGCCACGGCGTGCTGCGCAAGGGTGCCACGGGCAAGCCGCTCACACCTGATATCACGCTGGCCAAGGGCACGGACTACCTCAAGGTCTTCATCGCCTACGGTTCGCCCGCTGGTATGCCCAACTGGCAGACCTCCGGTGAGCTGTCCGAGCAGGAAGTGGATCTGATGGCACGCTACGTCCAGCAGGATCCTCCGGTTCCGCCGGAATTCGGTATGGCCGACATGAAGAAGACGTGGAAGGTCATCATTCCTCCGGACCAGCGTCCGAAGAAGAAGATGAACAACTTCAACATCACCAACATCTTCTCGACCACGCTGCGTGATGCGGGCGAGATCGCGCTGATCGACGGTGATACCAAGAAGATCATCAGCGTTCTCAAGACCGGTTATGCCGTGCATATTTCGCGCATGTCCGCATCGGGCCGCTACCTGTTCGTGATCGGCCGTGATGCCAAGGTCAACATGATCGACCTGTGGATGGAAAAACCCGACACGGTGGCTGAGATTCGCACGGGCCTGGAAGCGCGCTCGGTCGAGAGCAGCAAGTTCAAGGGCTTCGAAGACAAGTACGCGATTGCCGGTACCTACTGGCCGCCGCAGTTCGTCATCATGGATGGCGACACCCTCGAGCCCCTGAAGATTGTCTCGACCCGCGGCAACGTGGTGGGCACGCAGGAATACCACCCCGAGCCCCGCGTGGCCTCGATCGTGGGCAGCCACTTCAAGCCCGAGTTTGTCGTGAACGTCAAGGAAACCGGCAAGACGCTGATGGTGGATTACTCCGACCTGAACGCACTCAAGATGACCGAAATCGGTTCGGCGCCCTTCCTGCACGACGGCGGTCTGGAC
>JAMLIQ010000089.1 GCA_023954095.1 Burkholderiaceae bacterium
TTCAAGGACTTTCCGCGCGATGTGAAGGGCAACAACGAGCTGCTCTCGCTGACGCGCCCTGACGTGATCCGCGACATCCACGAGCGCTACCTGGCCGCGGGCGCCGACCTGATCGAGACCAATACCTTCGGCGCGACCACCATCGCGCAGGAAGACTACGGCATGGCCGACCTGGCGCGTGAGATGAACCTGCGCTCGGCACAGCTCGCCCGCGCCGCCTGCGACAAATACAGCACGCCCGACAAGCCGCGCTATGTGGCCGGCGCGCTCGGCCCCACGCCCAAGACGGCCAGCATCAGCCCCGACGTGAACGACCCCGGCGCGCGCAACGTCGATTTCGAGCAGCTGCGCGCGGCCTATTTCGAGCAGGCAGAGGCGCTGATCGAGGGTGGGGCGGACGTGATCCTGGTCGAAACCATCTTCGACACGCTCAACGCCAAGGCTGCGCTGTTTGCCATCGAGGAAGTGTTCGACAAGACGGGCGAGCGCCTGCCGGTGCTCATCAGCGGCACGGTCACCGACGCCTCGGGCCGCATCCTCAGCGGCCAGACGGTCACCGCCTTCTGGCACAGCGTGCGCCACGCGCGCCCGCTGGCCGTGGGCCTGAACTGCGCGCTGGGCGCCACGCTCATGCGCCCCTACATCCAGGAGTTGGCCAAGGCCGCGCCCGACACCTTCATCAGCTGCTACCCCAACGCCGGCCTGCCCAACCCCATGAGCGACACCGGCTTCGACGAGACGCCCGAGGTCACCAGCCGACTGGTGCACGAGTTCGCCGCCGAGGGGCTGGTGAACATCGTCGGCGGCTGCTGCGGCACCACGCCCGACCACATCGGCGCCATCGCCCGCGCCGTGGGGCCGGTCAAGACGCGCCCCTTGTTTTACCGCGAGGCAGCTTGAGCGCGTCCAGGCGCCTCGATTTTGAATCAAATCGGGCTCTGGCGCCCATTGGATAAGCGCTAATAGCTATTAATATGATAGCATTTCCGCCCCGGTAGCCACCGGGCGCGAAACGCCGCAGAATGCACAGGCGGTGCGCGGATGTCCTGCGCACCACCCATGGCACGCCGGTATGTCCGTGAACATCGATCCTCCCCGGGGGCCGCCCCCTGGCGTCGCGCAGGTGCTGGCCGAGGCCGCTCTGCAGCGCCAGAGCGCGCTCTTGGGCACAGACCGCGAAAGCGCTGCCCCGGCGCGCTCGCCCGGTGTGCCTGCGCCCCCCCTGCCGCCCCAGGCGCCGGGACCGCCCGTGCCGTCCTTGCCGGTGGTGGCCGACCAGGTGCGGCTGTCGCCGCAGGCGCGCGCCAGCCTGGCCGAGGCACAGGCCGACCCGGCACGGCCGCAGGGCGGGCCTGCACGGGGGCTGGAGACGGGGGCGGCTTTGTCTGCAGCACCCCTGCGCGGCGCTTCGCTGCAGCCAGCCGGGCCGGGGCGCTTGCCGCCATCCGCCGCCGCAGCGGGCGCAACGCCGTTGCCCTCCTGGCCTGCCACGGGCGTGAGTGCGCCGCTGCGCGGCCTGCTGGCTGAGTTGGTGCGTCAGGTCACCGCCCCAGCGCAGCAGCCCCAGCGTGTGGTGGCCGTGCAGCCCTGGCCCGCTGCCCTGGTGCCGGTGGTGGAAGGCGCCGTGCTGGGCGGGGAGGGCTTGCCCGGCCTGCCGCTGCTGCAGAACTGGCTGGTGCGCCAGGGCGTGGTGCAGACCGCCGAGGGCGAACGCGCCTTCTCGCTCACCCTGCGTGTGCCGGTGCCCTGGCTGCAGTCCCAGGCGTCGCCCGCCGCCGCCCCGCACACCCCTTCTTTGGCCGCGCTCTTCGCGGGCAAGCCCCAGGCGCTGCAATCGGGCACCTGGGCGCTGGTGTTGCAGTCCACCGAGCCTGCGGCGGCGCGCACCAGTGCGTTGCTGGTGCTGGAGTTTGCGCCGCTGGCGCAGGCGCATGTCTATGGGCGCGAGCTGCTGCAGGCCCGGCAGGACCCCTGGCTGCAGATGGCCGTGCTGCAGGCCAGCGGACAGCTTCCCAAGGACGAGGATGCGGCGCGCGAGCGCGAAGCGGGCCTGTGCCAGACGCCGGGCTGCCCCTATGCCGGGCGCGCGTCCTGCGCGCAGCCGTTCTGCGTGGCGCTGCGGGTAGTGCAGCCCTCGGGCCCGGTGGTGCCCATGCCGCCGCTCTGAACGGGTGGCGCAATGCCCGCGTCCACGCCCTGCCGGATGGCGGCATGCTGTGCGCGCGTGATGGGGTAGGCCAGCAGCAGCGGAATGGCCAGCAGCAGGCACAGCGCGGGCAGCGGCCCGGTCATGAGGGCGATGCCCTGCAGCGCCAGATCGCCCTGGGGCACGTTGGGCACGTAGCCGGTCCAGTCCAGCATGCCCGCGATCAGCACCGTGGCCAGGGTGCGCGCCAGCTTGTCCACCAGCCCATAAAAGCCCAGGTACATGCCCGTGGTGCGCTCGCCTGCCTGCATGTGGCCGTGGTCTATGGTGTCGGGCACCATGGAGAACGGCACGATCCAGTGCGCCCCCATGCCCAGGCCGATGAGCACCAGCAGCGCCACCATGGCCGTCTGCTGGCCGGGCTGCACAAAATACAGCGCCACCAGGCCCGCCGCGCACAGCAGCAGGCCCAGCACGTAGGTGCGGCTTTTTTCCCAGCCATCGACCACGCGCTTCCATCCGAACAGCGACACGCCCACCACCAGCAGCAAGATGCCCATGAAGCGCGGCAGATCGCTCTTGTCGCCTTGCAGCCGGTACACCACAAAGTAGGCCAGTGCGCCCTGCACCAGCGTCAGGCCCAGGCGCACCAGGCCCACGGCGCCCACCAGCAGCACAAAGGGGCGGTTGCGCAGCGTGACCTGCAGCGTGCGCCGCACGGACGCGGCGATGGACACCTGCGGGTGTGTCGCCGGGGGGCGCAGGCAGTGCGCCGGTTCGCGCACGCGCCAGGCCACCCAGGCCACGCACAGCCCGGCAAACACGCCAAAGCAACTGCCCGCCAGCGCGTAGCCGGTGCGCGCCTCGGGGGCAGCGCGCACCAGCAGCGGCATGAGCACGCTGCCGCCCACAAAGCCCAGCAGCGCACCCATGGAGGCAAAAGCGGTGAGGCTGGTGCGTTCGTCGTAGTCCAGGGTCAGCTCGGTGGCCAGGGCCGAGTAGGGCAGCTGCACCAGCGTCATCAGCGTGTCGAACAGTGTGTAGGTCAGCGCAATCCAGACAAAGGCCGCCAGCGGGCTGAGCCCAGGGGGCACCATCCAGACGGCTGCCGCCGCCAGGGCCAGCGGCAGCGCGCCGTACAGCAGGTACACCCGATGCCGCCCATGGCGCGAGCGGGTGCGGTCGGTCATCCAGCCGAACAGCGGGTCGTTCACGGCGTCCCAGAACTTGCCCACCAGCAGCGCCGCTCCGGCCACGGCGGGCGGCACCAGGGCCACGTCGGTGTAGAAGATCATGAGCAGAAAGCTCATGGCGGCCACCAGCATCTGCAGGCCCACATTGCCCACGGCGTAGCTCAGCTTGGTGCCCGTGCCCAGGCGGTGCGGTGCGGGCGTCATGCGGCCGCCCGGTCGGGCGCAGTGGCCCAGGTGGGGGCGGCGTTGCGGTCCAGCAGTGCGCGCACTTCGCGGCGCAGCATCTTGTTCAGAAAGCTGCGCGGAATGTCGGCCACCAGGTGCACGCGGTCGGGCTGCTGGGCCTGCGGCAGTGTGGCGGCCAAGTGCTGGAGCACCTCGCGCTCCAGCGCCGCGCGCGCTTCGGGGCTGGCCAGGGCGTCGCGCTGCCCATGGCGTGGGCTGAACACCAGCACCGCCTGCAAGCCATGCTGCACCAGACAGGTTTCCTTGACGGCGGGGTGGCAGTGGGCCACTTCCTCCACCTCGCGCGGGTTGATCCACTGGCCCGCGCGCTGCACCCGGTCGGCCGTGCGGCCCAGCACGTGCAGGTAGCCGTGGCGGTCGAAGTAGCCCACATCGCCCATCACCACCCAGCCTTCGCGCAGGGTTTCGGCGGTGCGTTCGGGGTCTTTCCAGTAGCCCTCAAAGGCCACGGGCGTGCGGGCGGTGATCAGGCCGGTCTGCCCGGTCGGCAGGGGCTGGAAGTCGTCGTCGCGGATGACCACCTCCACGCCGTCCACCACGCGCCCGGCCGAAGCCAGGATGTCCAGCGCCACGGGTTCGCCCGCAGCGTCCACATGCTCGTGCGGCAGCAGCCAGGTGATGGGGGGCAGGGCCTCCAGGCAGCCGTAGCCCTGCTGGAAGATGGGGCCGAAGCGGCGCACTGCCTCGGCCACCTTGGCGGCGGGCATCATCTCCGAGCCGTAGGGCACGTGGCGCAGTGAGGACAGGTCGTGCCGCGCCAGATCGGGGTCGTCCAGCAGATCGATGATGGCCGAGGGCGACAGGAAGGCGCGGGTCACGCGGTGCCGCGCGATCAGCCGGGCCAGGGTTTCGGCATGGAAGCTCTCGGGCATGAGCAAGGCGCTGCCCGACAGCAGTGTGGGCAGCACCAGGCCCGAGCCGGGGCCGGTCAGCGGCATGCCCAGCATGTTCACATCCTGCGTTCCACTCGGGCGGCTGAAGTCGATGGCCTGGCTGATCAGGCGCACGCTGTCGAGGTACTTGCGGTGCGTGTAGCCAATGCTCTTGGGCAGCCCGGTGGTGCCCGAGGTCATGTGCAGGGCGAACACGTCGTCTTCGTGTACCGGCTCGCGTCCGCGCTGCGGCATGTGGGCCGCCAGGGCGCTTTCGTAGGCCATGCCCAGCGCCAGCACCCGCATGGCGGGCCAGCGCTCGCGCACCACGGGCAGGATGGTGCGGCTCAGCTGCGGGTCGTGGATGAAGACCGCCGGGCGCAGGCGCTCGAGCATGTCCAGCACGGCCAGCGCGGGCAGATGCTTGTGGAAGCTCGCAAAGATGGCGCCGTTCTCATAGGTCGCGAGCCGGGTCTCGTACTGTTCGCCGGTTTCGGGCAGCCAGGTGAAGACGATGTCGCCCTTGCGCACGCCTTGCGCCTGCATCCAGGCATGCAGGCGCAGCACGCGGTCCTGCAGGCAGGCGTAGGTAAAGCGCCCCCGGCGGTCGATGAGGGCCGTCTTGCGGCCATGCAGGCGGTAGGCCAGGCGGGCCACGTCGCGCGCGGTGCGCAGGCGGCGCAGCATCCAGCGGGCCAGCATGCTGCGTAAAGATGGAGTTGCCACGGGAAATCTCCTGTTGAATGGAAGGAGTGTTCCCGTTCGGTCTCGCCGGAACAGCTACCAAATGCGCATGCCGGTAAGCAGTTGTATACCGGCTGGTTCAGTGGCAGCACATGGCAGACAAGCGGCAGCGCCGCCGCCCGGCCTGTGGCCTGCAGGCCACAGGCTCTGAGTAGACGGCGCTGTGTGACTACTCCCTGCGCTGCGCGCAGCGAGAGCGGGGGGAAGGCGCCAGAGGCGACCCAGAGGGTGTCACGGATACAGTCCGCGCATTTCGCGGGCGTGCAGGATGCGCTGGCAGGCTACGATGAAGGTAGCAGTGCGCAGGCTGACGTGGTGCTCCTGCGCCACCTGCCACACACCGGCAAAGGCCTCTTTCATGATGCGCACCAGGCGGGCGTTGATTTCGTCTTCGGTCCAGAAGAAGCTGGAGAAGTCCTGCACCCATTCGAAGTAGCTCACCGTCACGCCGCCGGCGTTGGCAATCACGTCGGGCAGCACCAGCACGCCGTTGTCGTGCAGGATGTCATCGGCCTCGGGGGTGGTCGGGCCGTTGGCGCCCTCGATCACCAGCTTGGCGTGGATCTTGTGTGCGTTCTCTGCCGTGATCTGGCTCTCCAGCGCGGCAGGAATCAGGATCTCGCAGGGCACGCCCCAGAAGTCGTCGCTGGCCAGCTTCTCGGTGCCGGGAAAGCCCGCCACGCCGCCGGTGTTCTTCACATGCAGTTGCAGTGCGACGGCATCCATGCCGCCTTCGCAGACGATGGTGCCCGTGTGGTCCTGCACCGCGACCAGGCGGGCGCCCACGTCGCAAAACAGCTTGGCCGCTGTGCCG
Source organism: Burkholderiaceae bacterium (assembly GCA_023954095.1). Taxonomy (GTDB): domain Bacteria; phylum Pseudomonadota; class Gammaproteobacteria; order Burkholderiales; family Burkholderiaceae_C; genus Simplicispira. The sequence continues at coordinate 6,016 of JAMLIQ010000089.1, forward strand.
CCCACATTGCCGAAGCCCTGCACTGCAATGCGCGCGCCTTCGATCTTCAGGCCCGTGTGGTGCGCTGCTTCCAGGCCCACGGTGAACACGCCGCGGCCCGTGGCCTCGCGCCGTCCGAGCGATCCACCCAGGTCGATCGGTTTGCCCGTCACCACGCCGGTGGCGGCCTCGCCGGTGTTCATGGAATAGGTGTCCATCATCCACGCCATGACCTGCTCGTTGGTGTTCACGTCGGGCGCGGGGATGTCCTTGGTCGGGCCGATGATGAGGCCGATCTCGCTGGTGTAGCGCCGCGTCACACGTTCGAGTTCGCTGCGCGAGAGCGTTTTGGGATCCACGCGGATACCGCCCTTGGCGCCGCCGTAGGGCACGTTGACCGCAGCCGTCTTGACCGACATCCAGGCCGACAGCGCCATCACTTCGGACAGCGTCACATCCTGGTGAAAGCGCACACCGCCCTTGCCCGGTCCGCGCGAGAGGTTGTGCTGCACCCGGTAGCCCTCGAAGTGGGCGATGGTGCCGTTGTCCAGTTCGATGGGTACGTCCACGACCAAAACGCGCTTCGGGCGCTTGAGCGTCTCGACCCAGCGTGAAAGACTGCCCAGGTAGGGTGTGACGCGGTCCACCTGCTTGAGGTAGTTGCCCCAGGGGCCGAGGTGGTCGGCCTGCAAATACGAGGGCAGGGCGTGCGTGGAAACGGGGGTGCCGGGCGTTCCGGTGGGATGCTGCATGGCGAAAGTTCCTTGTGGGAGATCGAATCAAGCCGCGAAGCATAGAACTGCGGCTGCAGCCTGTCCAAGGCCGGAGTGTTACGAAACTATGCGGCGTACGCATAACGGCTCCGGGCCCACGCCTCTCCATGCACGCGCCCGGTGGCGATGCCTGCGCTAGGGCCCGTTCGCACTGACAAAAATAGTGTGAGCAGGCCCTAGTCGACCGTGAAATGGGCCAGTTCCGGGTCCCCGGTCGGGTAGCGCAGATCCAGGCTCTGCAGCACCTCGCGCAGCAGGGTGGCGATCATCAGATTGCGGTGCGTCTTGGAGTTGGCCGGAACAATGGTCCATGGTGCCCAGGGCGTGTGCGTGGCGTTCAGCAGCGTGTCGTAGGCCTTGCGGTATTCGCTCCACTGCTTGCGCACCGCGATGTCGCCCATGCTGAACTTCCAGTGCTTGGCCGGGTCGTCCAGGCGCTCCTGCAGGCGCTCGCGCTGCTCGTCCAGGCCAATGTGCAACAGGAACTTGAGCACGATGGTGCCGGTCTCGCTCAGCATGCGCTCGAAGTCGTTGATATGGGCCAGGCGCTGCTGGTGCTGCGCGGGCGTGATCCAGCCGTTGACCACGGGCACCAGCACGTCCTCGTAGTGGCTGCGGTTGAACACGGTGATGTCGCCTGCCTGGGGCACCTGCTGGTGGATGCGCCAGAGGTAGTCGTGGGCACGTTCGGTTTCGGTGGGCGCCTTCCAGCCCACGGCGTGCACGCCTAAAGCGCTCATCCGGCCAAACACGCCGCGGATGGTGCCGTCCTTGCCCGAGGTGTCGGTGCCCTGCAGCACCACCAGCAGCTTGTAGCGGCGGTCGGCGTAGAAGAGGTTCTGCAGCGCGTCGAGTTCCACGGCCAGTGCTTCGACCGCGTCCTTGTCGTCGGACTTGTCGCCGATGGAAAAGGGCTTGTCGCCGGGATCGAGATCCTCGAGAGTAAAGGGCTTGCCCTTGCCGGACTGCCCCGGCCCGCGTACAGGCCCGGGCTGCCAGTCCGCCCAGCGCTGTGCAAGCGCCTTGTCGCGGGCCACGAAATGGGGTGCGGTGTCTGGCATGAAAGGCTCCTGGTGTGTGGAAAACAGGTTCCGGCCCGGTGGGTCCCGGCGTCTGGCCCGTAGCATGCCGGAAAGCGTTTGTGCCTGCACCCAGGCCAGCCGCCGTGCGCACGCCTGCGAGCGTGGCTGCCAGGCGCGCCTGCCGCCTTGTGTGGTGTTGCTACCGGTGCGAAACCGCTGCTGCAGCAATTTTTGCTACTTTTATAGTAGCTAATGACGCTTGATGGATAAGCGATTGATCCAGATTTCATTCAAATATTTCAGTGTCCTTGGCTGTCAGGGCGCGTGTGCTGCGCTCTCGCGCATCAGCGCCACAAAGCGTGTGGCGCCCAGGCCCAGCGGTCGCTCTTTGGACCACACTACATCCACCCAGAGCGCGGTGCCGTTGCTCAGGTTGTCAAACGGCATCTCTACCAGCCGTCCGGCCTCGATGCGCGGCTGCACCAGGGCGCGCGGCTGCCAGCCCCAGCCCAGTCCGGCCTCGATCAGGCCCAGGGCTGCCAGGTGGTTGTCGGTGCGCCAGTGGTGGCGGGCAAACACAAAGCGCGGATCGGTCTGTGCCAGGTCGCGGCTGGCCACCACGATCTGGCGCGTGGTGGTCAGATGTTCCTCGCGCAGCAGGGCGCGGGCGGGGGGCTCGCCCCGGGCTGCGGCGGTAGCGTGGGCCTCGATCAGCACTGGGTGATCGGGGGCCATGACGGCCACCAGCGTCTCGGTGCCGACTTCCTGGAAACCCTCGCGCCCGTCGATGCTGGGCCGCTCGAACACCAGCGCCAGCTGCGCACGGCCTGAGTGCAGCAGTGCCAGCGCATCGCCCTGCGGGGCGGTCAGCACCTCCACCTGCAGCAGCGGGTAGTCCTGGGCCAGGGCCGCCAGCGGCCCCGTCCAGCGGGCGGCCAGCAGTTCGGGGGCAATGGCCAGCGTGAGGCGCTCTTCCAGCCCCTGGGTGAGTGCCAGGGCCTGCGCATTGAGCTGCTGCAACTGGCCCGCCAGCAGGCGGGCCTGGGGCTCGAGGGCGCGCGCCGCTGCGGTGGGGCGGGGTTCGCGGCCGCTGCGGTCAAACAGTGCCATGTCCAGCTCGGCTTCCAGGTGGCCCATGGCCATGCTCACGGCCGAGGGCACCCGGCCCAGCGCCCGCGCGGCGGCAGAGAAGGAGCCCTGGTCGAGCACGGCCAGAAAGAGCTGCACGCTGTCGGAGGAAAAGGCCATCTATCAATAAATATGAAATAAGCTGACTTTAATTATCAATCAAGAGCCGCTAAATTGGCGCCATGGAAGCCCCGCCCCTCATCCCCGGCCTGCACGGCGTGCGCCGCCGCGTCGTCTACGTCAGCATTTACGAATTGATTGCGATTGCCGTCGCCACCCTTGGGCTGGCACAGTTCTCCAGCCACGGTGTGGCGCATGCCGGGGTGATGGCCGTGGTGTCGTCGGGCATCGCCGTGGCCTGGAATTTCATTTTCAACACCCTTTTCGAGCGCTGGGAGGCCCGCCAGGTCGTGCGCGGGCGCAGCCTGCGCCGCCGTGTGGCCCATGCGGCGGGGTTCGAGGGCGGGCTGGTATTCACGCTGGTGCCGCTGTTTGCCTGGTGGTTCGAGATCACCCTGTGGCAGGCGCTGGTGATGGACCTGGGGCTGGTGGTGTTTTTCCTGTGCTATACCTTTGTCTTCAACTGGGGTTTTGACCGGGTTTTTGGCTTGCCCGCTTCGGCCTGTGCGGCCGAGCCCGCAGCCTGAGTGCGGGATCGCCAATCCCGGTAAAATCGGCGCCTCCCAAGGAGCGTTGCAGCGGCCCACGCCGCCAGGCTTGGGGCCCTAGACCACCCGCAACGACGCTCACCTGCTTGCGGGTTTGTTTGCACAGGTGAGGCGCATGTCTGAAATCTCTCTTCCCCCCATGAGGCTGTCGGGCCTGGAGCCCGTCACCATCGGCGACGGTGCGTTGTTCGTCAATGTCGGCGAGCGCACCAATGTCACCGGCTCCAAGGCGTTCGCGCGCCTCATCCTGAATGGCCAGTTCGAGGAAGCCCTGGCCGTGGCGCGCCAGCAGGTGGAGAACGGCGCCCAGGTCATCGACATCAACATGGACGAGGCCATGCTGGACAGCAAGGCCGCCATGGTGCGTTTCCTGAACCTGATTGCCTCCGAGCCCGACATCGCGCGCCTGCCCATCATGGTGGACAGCTCCAAATGGGACGTCATCGAGGCCGGGCTGCGCTGCATCCAGGGCAAGCCCATCGTCAATTCGATTTCGATGAAAGAGGGTGTGGAAGCCTTCAAGCAACAGGCCAAACTGGTGCGCCGCTATGGCGCCGCCGCTGTGGTGATGGCCTTTGACGAGCAGGGCCAGGCCGACACCTACGAGCGCAAGATCCAGATTTGCGAGCGCGCCTACCGCATCCTGGTCGATGAGGTCGGGTTTCCGCCCGAGGACATCATCTTCGACCCCAACATCTTCGCCATCGCCACCGGCATCGAGGAGCACGACAACTACGCGGTCGAGTTCATCGAGGCGACGCGCTGGATCAAGCAGAACCTGCCGGGCGCCAAGGTGTCGGGCGGCGTCTCCAATGTCTCCTTCAGCTTCCGTGGAAACGACCCCGTGCGCGAGGCCATCCACACGGTGTTCCTGTACCACGCCATCTCGGCCGGCATGGACATGGGCATCGTCAACGCCGGCATGGTGGGCGTGTACGACGACCTGGACGCCGCGCTGCGCGAGCGCGTCGAGGACGTGATCCTGAACCGCCGCCCCGACGCGGCCGAGCGCCTGCTCGAAGTGGCCGAGACCGCCAAGAGCGGTGCCAAGGACGAGAGCAAGAAGCTCGAATGGCGCGGCACGCCCGAGGCGCCCAAGACCGTGGGCGAGCGCCTGTCGCACGCGCTGGTGCACGGCATCACCGACTTCATCACCCAGGACACCGAGGAGGCCTACCGGGAGATCCTGGCCCGCGGCGGGCGCCCGCTGCACGTGATCGAAGGGCCGCTGATGGACGGCATGTCCATCGTCGGCGACCTGTTCGGCGCGGGCAAGATGTTCCTGCCCCAGGTGGTCAAGTCGGCGCGCGTGATGAAGCTGGCCGTGGCGCACCTGATCCCCTACATCGAGGAGGAAAAGCGCCAGGACGAACTGGCCGGGCGCGACGTGCGCACCAAGGGCAAGATCGTCATCGCCACCGTCAAGGGCGACGTGCACGACATTGGCAAGAACATCGTCACCGTGGTCTTGCAGTGCAACAACTTCGAGGTCATCAACATGGGCGTGATGGTGCCCTGCCACGAGATCCTGGCGCGCGCCAAGGCCGAGGGGGCGGACATCGTGGGCCTCTCGGGCCTGATCACGCCCAGCCTGGAGGAGATGCAGTACGTGGCGGCCGAGATGCACAAGGACGACCACTTCCGCATCAAGAAAATCCCGCTGCTGATCGGCGGCGCCACCTGCTCGCGCGTGCACACCGCCGTGAAGATCGCG
>JAMLIQ010000009.1 GCA_023954095.1 Burkholderiaceae bacterium
TTAGCGAATCCTGCACCTTCAGACGAAGATTTTTCATACCGATCATTCCTCGATAGCTCAGTCGGTAGAGCGCCGGACTGTTAATCCGTAGGTCCCTGGTTCGAGCCCAGGTCGAGGAGCCATTTATCGGCACCGCGAACCTTTGCGCGGTTGTCCAGCCGCACAAGGCATTCCGGGTGGTAGTCCACCAGGACCTCATCGCCGGCCACTGTTATCTCCTTCACGAATGCACCCAGAAACTCGCGGAGTTTCTTTGGATCGGTGCAGTCCATGACGATGCCACGCAGCACTTCCGCCACGTCTGCCGGGTCGATGTCGGGCATTTCTGCGGCGGGGATGGGCTCGTTCTCGAGATCCAGCAGCGATTCCTCCAGCGTCTTGATGCGCTGATTCCATTCACGGAGCCGGGCCGTCAGGTCGCCCAGGTTCGGGGCGTCCTGGCCGTGTAGTTCCAGCACGGAGTAGAGATTGGCCCGCGACTTCTCGGCCGCACGCATTTCCGCCACCAGGGCGGTACGCATGCCGGCGCGCTCCTGCACCCATTGGCCGCGCCTGGCCTGGGCCTGTTGCACGATGTCGGTCATCCTGTCGGGCGTCAGCACCTGGTCGAGCAGTTCCGACAGCATCCATTCATCGAACAGCTCGGCGCGCACGCGCTTGAAGCCGCAGGCCTTCTTTCCCGACAGGGAATTCCTGCAGCCGTAGTAGTGGTACGTGCGGCCCCGGCCGGTACCGCTGCAGGTCTGTAGGCTGGCGCCACAGTCTCCGCACCGCAGCAGCCCGGTGAAGGCGAAATTGCTGCGCGGCTGGCCGCCGACGTTGCTCGGGCTTCTGTCAGTTTTCATCTTCTGCACCTTCTCGAAGTCCTCGGGGTCGACCAGCGGCGTGTGGTTTGGCACCCGCACCCAGTCCTCCTGGGGGTTCTGCGCGCGCTTGGTGGTGCGGTTGAACACCGTCCAGCCGGCATAAATCTGGTTCCTGATGATGTATGTCAGGGAATTCTTGGTCCACGGCTTGCCCCGCCGCGTCAGGCCCTGCGCGTTCAGGTTCATGGCGATCAGCTTCGCGCCACAGCCCTGCAACGACATGGAAAAAATCTGCTTCACGATCGCGGCCTCGGTGGGGTGCTCGGTCAGCCGCTTGCGCTTGCCGTCCTGCACGGCCACGTAGCCGAAGGGGACCGTCCCCCCCAGAAAGAAGCCATCCCGTGCCGCCTTGAGCATGGAGCGGCGCGTGTCGCTGGCCACCTGGCGGGAATAGCGCTCATCGATGACGGCGCCGATGGCGTCGATGAACCAGCCATCGTCCGTGCGCAGGTCTACCTCGGTGTTCGAGTAGATCAGGCGCGTGCCATAGCGCGCCAGCAGGCCCTTGTAGTGACCGGCGTCAAGGTGGTTGCGCGCGAACCTGCTGGAAGACCAGCAGATGAAGTAATCGATGTTCATCACCGCGCAGTAGTTCAGCGCGTCCTGGAAGGACGGGCGCCGGTCGGTGGTGCCGGATATACCGCCATCCACGAACACCTTGGTGACGGTGGCGTCCAGCGCCGCCGCCTTCGTGCGGCAATGGTCGATCTGGCTTTCCACCGGCAGGCCATCGTCGGCCTGGCGCTTGGTGCTCACGCGGGCATAGATAACGGCGCGCTTCATGCTCGGACTCTACGCGGCTTGGCCAGGCGGCGAATGTGAGAAGCGCTCAGGTTCTCACCAATGACCCGCGACACGCGATCGCGGATCTCCCGGTCCGACAGCCCGGCGTCTGCCAGCGCCTCGATAAACCGGTTGCGCTGGTACCGCTGGAAGCTGGAATACCGGCGCAACTGCACCTCGATCATGGATTCCGTGTCGCTGCGCAGCTCGACCGCGGCATCCAGGCGGCGCCACATCCGCATGAACGCCTCGTATCCCAGGTCGTGGGCCACGTCGAGCCACACCTGGGGCAGACCCATGTCGGCCAGCTCGCGGAATTTCGCATCGGTCCAAAGCTGGGCCGGGGTGCATTCATCCAGGTACCCTCCCCCCCCTGCCGTGGGCAGGCCGCCGCCCTGCCGGGCCCCCACCCCCTCGCCGTGCACCTGCTCCACCCAGTCCACCTGCGCGCCTGCACGCTTTCCACTTCGCTTTTCATGCATGCTGCGCCCCCCGTGCCAGAGGGAGGCCATGCGCCCGCACTTCGCATTTCGACAGAGTGCGCAGTGGCATCCCCGTGCGAGTCAGGCCGTTCTTGTTACAGGTTGCGGGATGGCGCGAGACCCCCTGTGCATGCCGGGGCTTCGGCTCCCGCAGGTTGACGGAACCGCGTTTGTGTGTACATGCGCTACGGATGGGCATATGGGTTCAGGGCTTGATGCCGTGGAGAAATTTGGGGGAGGTGCTGCTGGCTCAGCCAGGCAGGCGCTTGAGCAGCTCGCTCACGGGCGTGCGCATCTTGGAAAGCGGGCTGTGCGCGTCCACGATGGACGTCTTCTTGCGGATACTCAACTCGGTGTAGATGGCCGTGCTCTTGGGGTCGGCGTGCCCCATGAGGTTCTGCACCGAAAGCGTGGGCACGTCGCCCTCTGTCAACTCGGTGCCGAACAGGTGGCGCATGGCGTGCGGGTGCAGCTGCTGGGCCGGGATGCCCAGGGCCGTGCCGTAGTTCTGCACGATGTCATGCACCGACTGGCGGCTGAGCCGACGCTCCTCGCCCCGGAATGCATGCTCGGCCACCGTGCTGTTGCGGGTGGACACGAACAGCACCTTGTCCGGGCGGCCCTGCCGGTTCACCGTCTCGCGGTCGATCTCGGCCAGATCCTCGTGCCCCAGGTACACGAGCAGGATGGCCTCGGCCTCGCGCGGCAGCGGCAGCAGGCGCTGGCGGTCCCCCTTCTCGGTCACCCGCAGGTACATGCGCGACCGCCCGTTCAGCGTGTCGCGGTACAGGTCCCCCTCGTTCAGCCCCACCAGGCCCGACACGCGCAGGCCTGCGCCAAGCAGCACATGCAGGATGGCCGAATCCCGGATGCCCTTGAAGGTGCCCAGATCCGGCGCGTTCATCAGCCGCTCGGCGTTGGCCAGGGTGATGACATTGGGCAGCGACAGCCCCGTGCGGGGGTGCTCCAGCGCCTTGGCGGCGTTGCGGTCGATCAGCCCGCGCACCTGGCACCACTGATAGAACCCACGCACCGCTGATATATAGGGCTTGCGGCTGCGGGCCACCACGCCCTTGCGGTGCAGCCACAGGCCGCAGAACACATCCAGCTCCTCCCCCGTGGCCTCCAGCAAGGGGCGCCCTTGCATGAATTCCTTGAGCCGCGCCATCGCCAGCTTGTACGCCTCCAGCGTGCGGGCACTGCGGTTCTGGTTCATCCGCATGTATTCCATCCACGCATCAATCGCCAGGTCATCCGTCCAACCATTACCCGCCATGGGCACCTCCAGAAACGACGGCCGCGGGGGGTACACAGGCATTTCTACCTGTGGACCGTGGATCAGACCCCAGACCAGCCGCAAACCCGCGCCACACAAGGCTTTTGCTCAGAAAAACATCCACGGAAAACCCGTGGGGCACAGCACCAACCTGTGGACACACTTTGTTACACGAAAACGAACCTGTGGATGCCCTTCGTCGCCCGGCCGTCCTCTCTTTCCTCTCCCTCTCCTCTAAAAGAAGAAGAAGAAGAGAAGAAGATGGCCCGCGCACCGAAAAATGCACATGTGGAGAAAACAGGCAAACCCGTGGGGAAAACAGATCAACCCATGGGGATTGGGCATCGACCTGGGAGGCTCCAGCCTTAGAACCATGCGGGTTTCGGCCAAAAACAGGCGCCCATCCACGGGTTATTGGAGGTATGCCCACCCACCGGCATTGCAAATAGCTATGCCGCCCCCCCCTGCCTCTCAGGGTTGCCCCCAATGTCAGCGGCGCTTTCTGCGCTGGGGGGTACGGGGGGCGAAGCAGGCGAGCGATGCGCCCTGCGCATGAATCCAGATCAGCCGCTACGCGGCCAACAGGGTGCGCCTGGCGGCGCTGGAGGCTCTGGAAGATGGGGGGGCGGGTCATGGGCACACCTCCATCGCCGGGGCTGCATCGAGGCCTCCGAACAGCCCGCCAGCGGCGCTGGCCAGCGCGTCAGCGCACGCCGGATTCAGCCAGACCACCTCGGTGCGCGAACGCGCACCATCGGCCAGCGCGCGGCGCTCATGCCGCTCCCAGCCTGCATACAGATCGCGGTCGTACAGGTCGCATGGGTAGCCCGACACCACCACCATCCCTTTCACCTGGTGGAGATGCTCAGCCAGGGCCGCGTGGTCCTCGTCGGTCATCTCATGCCGGTAGCCGCTACACTTCCCATAGGCAGGCTGGGTGAGCATCCGGGACCTGGTGCTGAACACGTAGGGGGGATCAGCGTAGATCAGCGTAGAGGCGCTGTCGTGCTGCTGGATGCACCTGGTGGCCTCTCCACACTCCAGGATGACGCCGCGCAGGCGCTCGGTGATCGCTGGCAACGCCTCGGGGAAGTTCCGCCAGTCGTGCGCCGGCGTGGTGTGGGAGCGGTTGCTGTTGGACCGGAAACCTGTCGATTTACCGCTCGCGCCGCCTGAACCGAATCCAAGGAACGAGCGAACCGCTGTGCGGCGCGCCTGTTCCAGCGGATCCGGGCTCGGCAGGTAAGACCGCTCGAACTCCAGCCGCGAGAAAGGGGTGAGGTGCAGCGCCGTGCGCAGCTCGTCGCCGCGGTCTCGAAGCACCTGAAAGTAGTTCAGAAGCTCGGCGTCGAGGTCGTTGTAAACCTCGGCGTGGCATCGCGCCTTCATCAGGAGCACGCTGCCGCCACCGCCGAACGGCTCCACGTACACACGATGCGGCGGAAAGAAACGCATCACCCACGAAGCCAGCCGGAACTTGCCTCCGTGGTAGCGCAGGGCGGGCCGGGTCACCATGGCACATCCCCCGGGTCGCTCTCCTCCTTCACCGGCACGGCCGCGTGCAGCCCGTACTGGCGCAGGGCCTCCAGCTTCATGGCCACCATGTTCGACACGCGGGAGCCCTTCACCACGCGCTCCACCGCCATGGCGTGGCCGTCCTTCTCCAGCAGCACGCCGGCCGCCTGGAGCTGCTTCTTGAACACCCGGTCGCTCTTGACCGGCAGACCGTCCCAGAACTCGCGCAGCGTGGCCGTGGAGCTCATGTGGCTCATGACGTGCGACGTGCGCACACACAGCACCGGCACCTCGTCGATGGAATCGAACTCGTAGGGGTAGCGGAAGGTGTGCTGCGCGATCTCGCTCAGCAGCTTCTCGGTGATCCAGGCCCAGGGCTGGCGGTCGCTCACGCTCTCGCCGATGTGGGCGTTCATCTCGGCCGTCAGGTCGCCCAGGAAGTGGCCCGTGTCCTCGTGCAGGCCGGCAAACTCGCACAGCAGGTGCCAGGCGGCGGCCACGGCAGCGTAGTTGTGCACCATGCGCTCGGCACCGGCATCCTGGGTGCTAGCCACGCAGCTTGCCGACATGCGCTCCACCATGTCCTCGTGCAGCTTGCGCACCCGGGCCTTGTCCTTGCGGGTCAGGAACAGCAGCCACTGCTTCACCGGGAACACGGGCAAGTCCTGGGGCATTTCGGGGCCGCGGCGAACCTTGGTCAGCTCGCTGCGCACCACCTTGCCCTGCAGGCTCTGCACCGGCACGTCCTCACCGGCCAGCAGCACGGGCGCGCACAGCAGGTAGTCGATCAGGTCGGCGCCCCGGCGGGTGTGCTCGTACTGGTAGCACTCCTGCAGGTTGTGCACCGCCTTGTTGATGATGTCCTGCTTGTTCGCGCTCATCTCGCCCCAGCCCACGGGGTGGCTGGTGTAGCTCACGCTCGTGAGCTGGCGGAACTCCGTCTGCAGGCTCTGGCGGCTGCTCATCACCATGGCGATGGCGCGCTCCAGGCGCTTGACCAGCGTGCTCTTGCCGGTGCCCTTCTCGGCCTGCATCACGAAATGCGGCCAGAACCCCAGGAAGGCCTTGAGGTGCGCCCCCAGGCCCCACACCAGCGGGATCATGGCCGCGTTGTCGCGGAAAGTGCTCTGGAACTGCCCCAGCACCGCCCGGGCATCGTCCATGGTGCCGCTGGGGAACACCAGGTCGCTGTACGGGCACTGCTGGCGCGCGTCGGTGAAAAAGCAGTCCGGCCCCTCGTTCACCACCGGGCGGCCGTCGCGCCAGGCCAGGCCCACGAAGTTGATCGCCTCGCGCGCGCCGATGTGCGACGCCCGCTCCCACACGTTCACCAGCCGGGCAAAAGCCGTGGGGGCGTAGATGGGGCCCAGCTTCTTCCACACGTCCTGGTTGTGCAGCTTCTCATCGTCCACCACGCGGCGCTGCAGCACCGGGCCGTGGCGCGCCACCTGCACCGAGAGGGCGAACACCGTGCGGGGGGCGTTGTCCGGGTCGCCCGTCATGGTCGACGTGGGCGATGCAATCTGCACCCGGCTCACCGCCGCCACGCGGAAGCCGCAGATGTCGGCATACGACACCTTCTCCTCGCCCGTCTCGCTGTCGCGCTCGATCGCCTTGATCGCCCGGGTGAAATCCGGCTCCACCCGGTATTTGCCGTAGGCGTGAAAGTCGTGCGTGGGCAGCCAGATGCGCTGCTTGCCGGGGCGGTAGCTCTTGGTCGGCAGGCCCGGAATGGCGCACTCCTCCAGCACCTTGAGCGCGTTGCCCAGGCCCTCGGCCCCACGCACCTGCAGCAGGTCGTTCAGGTCGTTCACCGGCTCATCGCCGTGCGTCCAGCCCTGCTGGTCCACCAGCAGGCAGGCAATGTCCAGCCCCGTCAGGATCTCATGCATGCGCCAGGCGGCCAGCGGGCCGGGGCAAAAGCCCTTGTGCTCGCCCTGCTCCTGCGGCTTGTGGTCGTTGTCGAAGGCCAGGATCACCATCTTCCCCCGCAGGAAAGACCAGTCCCCGCCCTCGAGGGTCTGTGAGCCGCGCACCGCCAGCGCCGCCATGCCCGGCACCTGGGCCGAATCCACGCTCAGCGCGTTGATGGCGCTCTCCACCACCACCACCGTGCGCGCCGCCATCAGCTTGCGCCAGTCCGCCGTCCACGGCGCGCCCACCTTCTCGCCCTGGCTGGTAGTCTTCTGGCCACCGTTCAGGTCCGCGTCGATGAAGCGCATGTCCACGCCCAGCACCCGGCCGTCGAGGCGCGAACGCACGATGAACGCCGCCGCCAGCCCGCCATAGCCCACCTCACCCGGCGTGGCGCCCGGCTTGGTCCAGGTGTTCAGCCCCACCGTGCCGCGCTTGATGGCCGCCTCCACCACCGGCAGCGCCAGGTGCCGCTGGCCCTCCTCATGGCCGCACAGGTAGTTCAGCAGCAGCTCGCGCTGGTCGGACTTGGCCGCCGCCACGCATTTCTCGGCAATCCACTCCGCCAGCGTGGGCTGCGGGCGCGGGCCCAGCGCGGCAGCCGAAGGTGCCGGCGCCGGCACGCGGATGGACGGGTACAGCCCTGAAAGTTCCTTCACCGCCTCGATGAAATCCAGGTTGCGCGCCCACATCACCATGTCCACCGGGCCGCCGGTATCGCCCGTGCTCCAGTCCTTCCAGCGCTTGTTACTCCCGGCGGGGGCCTTCTCTGGCACATACACCGACACGCTCGGCGCCTGGTCCTTGTGGTGCGGGCTGCGGAAGTTGCCCGCCTTGCCCCCCGGCCGCTCCAGCCCCAGCCGCTCGGCCAGGTCTTCGCAGCAAATCTCCGCATTCAGCTTGGCTGCAAGGTCGGGCCGCTTGCCGCCTTGCGCTGATGTTGATCCGTTATTGCTCATGTTTTTATAGCTGTAGACGCACAGCGGAAGTGCGTTGGAATCAAAAATGGCTGTAAACCTATCGGGCGGCCTGGTACATCACCGCCAACCCCAGGTGCATGGCCAGGCCGTGCTCGATGGATGCGCCCCTCGAAGCGCTCCAGCCCGGCAGCAGGCAAATGGCGTCGCACGTCACCAGCTGCGCGATGGCCAGGCGCATGTACCCCGCCCACGATCCGCACGCCGGCGCCGCGTTCTCGGCCGGGTTCTCCACATGGAAGCCCTGCGCCCGCAGGCGCGCGGCCTCGGCGTGGAAGGCGGGGTAGTTGAAGTCGGGCAGGCCCGTCATGGGTCCTGCGATGTAGATGCGCCCGCTCATGAGCCCCCCACCGGGAGAACCGTGGACAGAAACGCCAAAAGGAGTGCAAATCCGGCGAAGACAAGGAACCACTTGCCGACGAACTCAGCAAAGCGATCGCTCACGGACTGCCTGAACATCAGCGCTGCGCCCACAGTGAACACGGCACAAATGCAGGCCAGCAGGACTGGGTAAAGCTGGCTCGGAGTCATGACGCGCGCCCCTTGCTCCGAAGCCACATGAAGTGCGGCGGATCGCCCGCCTCCTGGTACGTGGCCCACAGGCCAGCACCCACAGCACAGCGGGCCGGCCCCCCAGGGTTCAGCCCAGCGGCGCAGCACTGCGGGCAGGCGCCGTGGTGGGCCTGGTAGGCCTTATCGGCGGCGGGCCAGGCGCTGGGTTCGCTCACCATGGCCGCTCCTGCACGCCATCCACGCCAATGCTCACGGGCGGGTGCGTCCTGCCCCAGCAGGAAAACCGCACCAGCGCCCCGCCAGCAATGGCAGCGCGCTCCTCCGGGCTCGGCTCCCAGAACGACCACACGGCAGGCCCGGCGCGCTCATAGATCACGCGAGTGATCGCTAGCGGCTTGCATTCCTCGATCGACACGCCAGGCGGTGCGCCCAGCACATCGTTGTTGGAGGGGTGTTGGGTGGGTCTCATGACGGTATCGCAATCCGTGGCACGTTGAAGAACCCCAGCCGCCCCTTCCAGGGCACGAAGGGCATGGGGCGGCTATCCCGCAGAACGAACCCATGGGAGCCGTCCTGCTTCCATGGCGAGGGATGGTGCTGGCGGCAGTCCACCACCCGCGTCCACCCCACGAAGCCGCCCAACTCCAGCGCTTCAAAGGCGGGGAACGTGGCAGGCAGCAGCCCGGCGAACGCGAGTTCTTCCCGCACCTCCTCGTAATCCCTGCGGGTCAGCGTCAGCCCGGCATGCACCAGCAGCTCGCCCCGGAACTTCGTGGACCAGTCCCGGTTCTCGATGTCCTTGTGGCCGTGCACGATCAGCCACGCCCACGGCTGGCGGATGGAAAGGGCGGCGATCATGCTGCACCGCCTTTCCCGACCACGTACACGCACCCGAGATCCTGCGCCGTCGCCAGCCGCACCGTGGCGGCGGCGCAGCGGGCCCAGTCGTGGCCGCGCAGCTCCATGTCGGCGATACCGGCGCGCCGGGCGCCGGCCGACGATGCCGCGCCCACGATGCTCTCGCCCGTGCGGCGGCGGCCGCGTGCGCCGGCGGTGAAGGTCACCACCCACTTCTTGTATTCCTTGTCGGCCCAGAAGGCATTGGCCTGCTCCTGGGTCTGTCGCACCACTGCAGCCATCACAGGCCCCCTTTCACCAGCGCGCTGCGCTTGTCCTGGCTGGCCTGGGCTTGCTCCCGGCCTTCGATGGCGATGGGGAATTTGTGCGTTGCGCGCTCAACCTCGGCGAGCACGTCGCGGGCGACCTGGGACAGCGCATCCCCCTGCGATGCGGGCGCTGCCGTGCTCTCCCCGTGGTGCCACAAGAACGCACAGTACGCGGCAACATCGCGCGGATCGCCCTTGGCAATGTGCTCGACCAGCTTCTGCCGACATTCATCCATCCAATCCGGCGATGCCCAGCCATCGCCGTAGCCGTACTTCTTCTCCGCTGCGGCCAGCTTCTCGGACAGGGCTGCGGCGAAGCGTTGCACGAGGTCGGCGGTCTTCGGGTGCAGGCCCGCCGCGGGCGCTGGCTGGGTGGTGGGCGCGGCGTCTACCGTTCCCTGTCCGTCGCAATCCTGGCATTCGGCCACGGCTTCATCGCCCACATCGCCGGGCAAAGGGTGCGTGTAGCGCTCCCAATCCGTGACCACTTCGCCGTTGCCCTGGCAGGTTTGACACGTTTCCTGGCTCGGCCCCGCCACAGCGGCAGGCGCTGCCTGTTTCATGTCAGCCATCAGTGCACCGCCTTTCCCGCCCGTAGCCACACACCCCAGATCCTGCGCCGTCGCCAGCCGCACCGAGGCCGCCGCGCTGCGGCACCAGGCCTGCCCCAGCAGCTGGGCCGCATCGATGCCCGTGCGCCGCGCCGCGTTGGCCGAAGCCGCGCCCACGTACACCTCGTAGAACTTGGGTTTGCGCTTCGTCCCGGCCCGAAAGGTCACCACGTACTTCTTGTAGTCCTTGTCGGCCCAATAGGCGTTGGCCTGCTCTTGAGTTTGTAGCGTCATGCGCTTGTCCTTTCTGCGCTGGAGTCGGTTTTCACCATGAGATTTACGGCGGCGCGCGCATCGGCTTCCGACATGCCGCGCCAGCCTTGCAGGTACTTCACGTAGTCCTCTCGCCCGGCATCGGTCCAAAGCGCCCAGCCTGTTCCCTGGCAGTGCGGGCACTGGCGCCGGTCGTAGTGGGTGGGGTCGTCGCAACGATCGCCGTTGCAGCACTCGCTGCAGCGCTTGCCGTTGTCCCAGGTGCGAAGTTCGGTGCTCATGCCGCACCGCCTTCCTGCCCTGTGGCCTTGGCGATGGCGGCTCTGGCAGCGGCCATGCACGCCCCGTATTCCTCTTCGGAGAACCTCACGGCTCCATTCGCCATGTCTTGAGCCAGCATGCAGCGGCGGAGGTTCCACAGGGCCGTCAGCAGATCCGGAGCGGCGGCGATCAGGCGAGCGTTGCTCTCTTTGTCTGGACCGGCGCACTGCCCAATTACCGCCGTCGAACCATTAGCAGATTCGGCCGCAACGACAACTTTCGAGAGTCGCGCGTCATTGGTGTATTCGGCGCGCCAAGGCCCAGGTGTATGCAACACTCTCATGCCGCCCCCCCTTCCCGCGCCACAGCCAGCGCCGCCACCATCGGCCGCACCCAGATCGGCGTGCAGCCCAGCACGAACGTCTCCCCGTTCCTGGCCAGCAGGATCGTCTGGCCCATCACCGTGCCGATGGCCTTGGCCGACTTGCGCGGCACCGCGTTGCCGATGCCCTCGCGCCAGCGCTGGTCGCTGTTGCCCGCCAGCACGAACCGCTCGCCCTGGTCGGCCGGCCCGCCGGGCGCGAAGAACTCCTCCGGGTCGATGAAGCTCTGCAGGCACGCCAGCTCCAGCGTGGTGAACGGCCGGTGCCAGGTGCCGTCGAGCGAGCGGATGCGCGCCACCAGCTTGTCGTTCGGCGCGGGCAGCGCCTCAATCGCGGGGGCAAAACCGGAAGCGGGCCGGGGGTCGGCCACGCTCCACGGCCCGTTGTCGTGGCACGCCGAAGCGCTCACGGCCCCGGCCGAATCGCCATAGCGCACCACGCCGTAGTGCCCGCCCGTCAGGTAGTGGTCGCCCTTGCCGCGCTGCATGTTGGGGCGCGGGTCGGCCACCACCGAAGCCCCGTTGGCATTGCCCGCGATCACCGAACGAGTCGCCTCGCACCAGGGTGTGACATGCCACTTCCCATGCAGCAGCGCCGGGTCATCCCCGCCGCGCGGATCGGCCACGGCCTGGCCCGAACCGTGCGCGCTGGTAACGGCGCGGGCCGCATCCGCCCACGGCACGATGCGGAACTCATTGCTGTGCTTGGCCGGCCCGCCGTGGCGTGGGTCCGCCACGCTGTAGGCGCCCTGCAGCGGCCCGGTCTGGCCCGCAACCGTGCCCGTTGGCTCGCCCCACCGCCGCACGCCCAGGGCCTGCCCATCCTTCCAGGCGGCCGAAGGTTCAAAGCGCGGGTCCGCCACCGAGAACGCGCCGTTGGCGGGCCGCGAAGCGCTGGCAACAACGCCCGTTGGCTCCTCCCAGCGGTTCACCCCCAGCACACCGTGGTGCATCGCCGGCACCAGCAGGTAGTCCGCCAGATGCCCGTTCTCCACCCGCAGCCGATTCAGGCTGCGCCAGTCGCTGCCCGCCTCCACGAACGCCAGCCGCACCCACGTCTTCCAGGCCAGCCCCGGCATGCGGTGCATGGGCCCGCCCAGCGGGTCGCCCGGCAGCGGCATGTGGCCCAGCACCTCGCCCACGCTGCGCAGCGGGCGCTTGGGCGGCTCGTACAGGAACGGCGGCACCTTGCGCACAAGCCGCGCCACCATCAGGTAGCGCCGACGGCTCTGGCCCAGCCCGTCGCCCAGCTCGCCGCAATCGTGCGTCGTCTCCGCCACCGCGTAGCCGTAGTGCTGCAGCATGCCGATGATCTGGTCCAGCAGATACCGGCCCCGCGTGGCGATGCGCGGCACGTTCTCGAACACGATCAGGCCCGGCAGATCGTCGCCAAAGGCCTCCAGCATCAGCCACACCCCGCGCAGCGTCAGCTCGTTCAGCGCCACATACTTGGCCGTCGCCGCCCGGGTGGGCGACTGCAGGCCCGAAAAGCCCTTGCACGGCGCCGACAGGAACACGATGTCCGGCGCCTGCCACTGCGCCGCCGCCCGCACCGTGTCCACCGTCGCCTCGCGCCAGCCCTCGGGCGGCATGCAGCCGTTCCAGGCCCGGTACTGCTCCAGGCTGAACAGATCCACGCACGCCTGCTCCACGCCCGTCAGCATCTTGAAGTCCGCGCAGGCCAGCCGGTCCACGTCCATGCCGCCCAGCACCACCATGCGGCCCTTGATGGAGCCGATGGACGGGTCCGCATCCTTGAAGCCCGCAGCGCCCGCGCCGGAGCCGCCAAAAAGGAAGAAGCTCGTAACGTCTTGGGGCTTCATGCGGTCTCCAGCGTCACGCTGTCATATCCGACGGAATCAACAGACACCGCGCAGATCAGAATGCCCAGAGAGTCGACGTCAGGCCATCCCTCGTGCTGCTCTTTGATGACCCGGTCCGTCCAGTACCTTTCTCCTCCACCTCCGATGCTCGCCCCGCCATCGGCCATAAAGAAGGCGATCGCGCGGGAGCCGAAGAGGCGGATCACTGCCCGCACAACGTCATCGTTCTCTTCGGCGAGGCGGGCGTCAGCTTCGGACCAAAAGTTGTTGATCTCGGTTGCCAGTGCGGGCGTCAGGATGTCGTGGTCCACCCGCAGGGTGACCTCCGCATCGTCGAACCAGGCCGCCTTCACGCGGTAGGTTTTCAAGTTGCTCATACCTTGGGTTCCTTCATCACGGCCGGACGCACCAGCCACATCCACACCCCGTACACGCTGCACAGGGTGAACACGAGTTGCTGCAGGAACAGCGCCCACAGGGCGCGCTCCCACGCAAAGGCAAGCCAGCCGGCATTGCTGGCCAGGTAGGCCACGAAGCCCCAGCCCGCAGCGCGCGAGCGCCCGGCCAGCAGCAAAGTGCCCAGCACGCCGAAGAAGGCGGCGCTGATTTCGATGTAGGGCAGGCCGTTCATCGCTTGGCACCCCACACCTTCAGCATCTGCTCGGTGCTCCACAGCGCGGCCTTCGCGAAAAGGCCGTGGCGGTCCAGGTCGAGCAGGCTGTCGAACACCATGGCGGCGGCGCGGGCCGTCAGCAGCTCGGGCGCGCTGAACCCCACCCGGCCCGTGCGGGCGAAGCGGGCCACCACGTGTTCATAGATGGCGAGCTGGTCCGTCACCGCCACCATGGCCTCCAGGGTGAACGGCGTGCCGTCCATCTCCAGGTAGCGCATGAACTGGTGGTAGGTCAGGCCGGTCTCCATCCAGTCCATCAGCACCTCGCGGTCAGCGGTGCCGCTGGTGAAACGGTCGATCAGGTCCCAGTGAATCGTCCGGCACAGGTCGCGGGTTGGCGCCTGCAGCTTGGGGCGCCAGAACTTGGGCAGCGGTGCGCGCGGGCGGCGCACGGTGACGGAATACACGCTCATGCCTCACCGCCTTCCGGCACCAGCACCAGGTGCTCCAGTTGCCATTCCGACTTGTTGCCGCCCGGCACCGGGCGGCTCACCACCAGGCCCACCGCTTCCATGGATGCAAGGTGGCACCGCTTCACGCCAGCAATGCGCGCCAGGCGCTCGGAGCCCATCCATTCGCCGGGCTTGAGTTCCCCCAGCGCGCTCAGCACCGCCTCGCGCTGGCGGGACAGGCGCAGGCCCTTGCGAGCCTTCGCCAGCAGCCCCTCGGCGCGCCGGCAGCGCGCCTTCCAGTAATTCGCATCAGCCATTGAGAAGCCCTCCATTCGCACAGAACCCCAGCCACGCCTGCGCCTGCTCCAGCGCCGCAGCAGGCGTGGTGCACTCGGGCAGGGCCAGGTCATAGGTCACCATGGCGCCGCCCAGGTCTGGGCAGCGCTGCGCCACGCCCATCAGCACCTGGGAGCGGCCTTGTCTTTCCACTGTTTTTGCCGATACAGCCCGCCGCAACTGCGGCTCCTGCTGCAATTTCAGGAGCGAAGCACGCGCCAGCGCGGACACCGCCAGGCGGTAGCCCACGAAGCGCTGGTGCTCCACGCGCCCCTCCACCACCAGGTCGGCCAGCGCGTCATCCAGCGCGGGCACGCAGGTGGTCAGGTGGGCCAGCGCGGGGCGGTCCACCCAGGTGCCGGCCTCGGCCAGCACCTGCAGCACCTGGGAACGCAGGTCGCCCGTCATGCCGGCACCATGCCCATGCCGTCCAGGGCGCGCAGGCGCTGCGCCTTCGCCCATTCGGGGCTGCCAGGGGGGAACGACACCAGCAGCACGCACACGCACTGCCCGGCCAGGAACAGGCGGGTTTCCTGCTGCAGCACGTCGCCCACCCAGCGCAGGGGGCCGGGCTCGATGCGCTCGGCCGCCAGGGTGATGAAGGCTTGCCGGGTCATGCCTCGCCCTCCCCTTCGGCCTGGTGCTGCTGCGCCTTGATGCGCCGGTAGGCCAGGGCGATCAGCATCTCGATCTGGGCGGCATCGGCCGCCCGGTCGATCAGCGCGGCGAACCGCGCGGCCAGGCGGTACGCGGCATCGAGCACCATCCAGGCGGCGCGCCATGCGAGGTATTTCATGCGGCACCGCCTTTCCGGATGGCGACGATGGCCCGCGCAAAGCCGTAAAGCTGCTCCATCCAGGCCATGGCCAGCGCATTGCTGGCGGCCTGCACGTCGCGCCGGTGCATGGCCCCGCCCGGGCCGATGTGGGTGACCGTGAACACCATCACGCACCCCCTTCCTTGCGGGCCAGCGCGTCGGCCGCATCAGCGGCGGCCAGGAGCAGCACGCACAGCGCCCGCACTTCCTTGCTGTCCATGCGCGCGGCCAGGGTGAACGGGGCCATGCTGATTTCTTGCACCACATGGGCCTTCCCCCCGGCGATGGAGGGATGCTGCTGGGTGTGCACGTAGAGCGCGCCGGAGGGATCGCGCTTGCTGCGGGGCAGCAGCTTGGCGCTGCCGTTGACAAGCCAGTGGTTCGCGGCGCTCATGCCGCCACCCCCTGCGCCATCCGGCGCGCCACCGCCTTGGGCAAGCGCCCGCCGTCCACCAGCTGGATCTCGCGCTCGTATTCCTCGCGGCTCATCTGCAAGTACACGCCCGTGCTCTTGAGGCTGGCATGGCCCAGGGCGATCTGGGCCACCTTGAGGGGGTTGTCACCCCGGCTGCGGCGCACGATGTTCATGCCACGGGTGTGGCGGAACCAGTGCGGGCTGATGCGCGGGTCCAGGCCCGCGTGCAGAGCCCACAGCTTCACGCGCAGCTCATAGCTGCGCACGCTCAGCGGCCCGGCACGGCCGGAAATGTCGCGGCCCCACACCAGGGGCTGACCCTCGGGCGGCACGTCGCAGCCCGCGCCCAGCGCGTCGCTCAGCTTCACCAGCGCCGC
Source organism: Burkholderiaceae bacterium (assembly GCA_023954095.1). Lineage (GTDB taxonomy): Bacteria > Pseudomonadota > Gammaproteobacteria > Burkholderiales > Burkholderiaceae_C > Simplicispira. Next base: position 15,793 of record JAMLIQ010000009.1, read on the forward strand.
CAGGTGGCGGCGCAGGCGGGCCGTCATCAGGTATTCATTGCCGCGCCGGCCGCCCTTGCACATCGACTTGGGGGTGACCAGCCAGCCAGATTGCAGCGCCTTCTGAACCATGGGCACCGTCAGGCGCGAGAACTCCTGGATGCGCATGCCCGTGAGGATCAGCGCGGCCATCCAGTTGTAGTCGCGCTGGGCCAGCGGGCAATGGACCATCGAGGCCCCACTGAGCAGCCGTGACTGCTCCAACTCGCTCAAATACCGTTTTTGCATTTGTGAACTCCATGAGGTTTTTTTCTGAATCGGCGTGCTCAAACTCCACAGCGGTACTGGCGCACACCACACCAGCCCACACCAGGGCCAGCACCACGCCTTGCGGCGAAGTCCCGGCCTTGTTCAAAAATCGGTTCATCCGGCTCATCGCCGCCCCCGTCCGTGCTGCACCGCGTGGCGCGCTCCGTGAACCACGGCCAGCTCCAGCAGCCGCCGGGTGATGGGGTCAGCCACCGCCGCCTCGTAGGTCTTGCAGCGGTGCCAGAGAGACCACCGCGCCTCGAACAGGGCGCGCATGTCTTCCTCGCGCGCCGGCAGCGGCATGTCCATGGGCAACAGGGGCTGGCAGGGTTTGCTCGGCATCACGTCTCCTTTGCAGGGCATCGATCAGCTCCACGCCGAACAGGAGCGCCAGCGCCTGGTTGGCGGCGGGGCCCTGCCCTTCGGGCGCCCGGTGTGTAATGGGGCGGTCAGGCCTAGTCATCCACCAGGCCCTCCAGGCGCTGCACAAAGCACAGCACCGACGAAACCAGGTCGAACGCCTCGGCCCGCACGTCCAACAGGTTTTGCTGCGAAAAGTGGCCATCTGACAAAGCCAGCCCCACAGCGGTATGCAGTGCCCCGCTGTCGCTGCCCACCTTGCACAGCAGCTCCAGCAGCGCCTCGTCACTCGCAGCGCCCGGCGTCACGTCGTAGGCAGCCCGGTCAAAAAGCCGGTTCAGGCTGTCCAGCACCCGCATGTCGCCCGACTCGCGGGTCACCGCAATCACATCGCGCAAGGTGGGCTGGTGGTGGCTCTCCACATCGGCGTCGCACTTGTTCCACAGCGTTCCGGGCTTGATGCCAATGCGCTCGGCCATCTCCTTGACGCCATACGTGGCGCACACCACACGGAAAGCCTCAAACGGGCTCACCGGCACTGCGCAATTGACTGGAATACGTGGATGTCCCATGTCGGCCTCACTTGTTGGCGGCAGCGCTGCGCCGCACCATCGGGCTCATGCAGCACCACCCTTTTCCACGCCACGAACGGCAAAACGCCGCCGCAGCGCGTCGACCACCACATAGGCCCGAGAGCGGTCATCCCGCCTGGCATGCGTGTCCACCTTCTTGAGCAAGGTCTCCGGGATGCGAACCATCACCGGAACCGTTTTTTCTCTTGTATTTGCCATCACCTTCCACCTTTTTTGAATTCATGAATTCACGAATTGGTTGCATGATTTCACAAGAAAGCAGGCGATGTCAAGCGTTACGTATAGAAATCAATAAACCAGGGAAAATAGGCACATGGCGACCCACACCGACAACGACGCAACCCTGATGCTTCGCCTGCCCAGCGAACTCAAGGCGGAGTTGATGCGCGCCGCAGCCATCAACAAACGAAAGGTCACCACCGAAGTGATCGAGCGCCTGCAGAACAGCCGGCTGGTCTCCGTTGGCTACACGGCAAGCACTGCGGCAACGCTGGTGCACACAAAAGAAAAAGGCCCAGCCGACACCCTCTCGGGCACCGACCAGGCCATGCTGGAAGTGTTCAGGCGGCTGCCGCCAGAAAAGCAGCTCGCGCTGCTCAGTTTGTTTCGCTAGGGGTCGCCCTCGCGCGCATGCCGCGCATCCTCAATATCCAGTATCTGGTGGAGCTGGTCGCTCACGGCGGCGTACCTGGCGCGGCAAATGGCAATGTGCCCGGCGGTGTCGCGCTCGCTGGCGTAGCCGGTGGCGGCACCGTCAGCGGCAAGTCCGGCAGCGGCTGCGGCCGCACCCGCAGGTTGGCCGGAAGGGGCTCGCACCCCGAGCCCACTGGCCCCGATACCGTTGAGCAGGCGGACAGTGCCAGCGTCAAGGCACTGGCGATCAGACAAGAGAGCGATTTGCGCACGGGCGTCTCCCAGTTTCGTGTTGAGGGTGGCCACGGTGCGCGCGTGCGCGCCTGCGGCCTGGTCGGCAAAGCGGCGCTGCTGCCGCGCGTCGGAATCGCGGGCCTGGTGTTCGGCCTCGCGCTGGTCGGCGGTGTTGGCCGTCCACCGCCATTCCTGCACCTGCCAGGTGCCCCAGGCCGCGCCGCCAGCGCCCACCAGCATGGCCAAAACGTAGGCCCACATGGTCAGCTCCCGGCCGCCGCCTTGAAGGCGCCGGTCTTGTTGAACAGGCCCACCAGCACGCCGATGATGGGTTGCAGCTGGGGCCACAGGTTTTTATAGCTGGCGTCCACCGCTTCGATGATGCCGCGCACGGCCGCCAGCTTGGCCTCGCCCTGGCCTGCGCCGGGGATGGCTTCCTCGATGGCCTTGATGGCGGCGATCAATGCGGGAAGCAGTTGCACGATGACGATGATGGTTTGCATGGCAATGGTCCTTTCAGGGTTGAATGCCCAGGCTGGCGCCCGAGCTGGTGAGGGTGATGACGCGGTTGGCAGGCTTCTCGGGCGTGTGGGTAGACACATGCACCCATGCCTTGCCGCCAAAGTGCTCATAGATGAGCTGCCCGATGCCCAGCAGATCCACCAGCGGGGCCAGCGACTTCGCAATCTGCGCGGGCGGGCCAAAGCGCGGCGCCACAAAGTCGGCCGCGTGGCCTTGCGTGTGGTCGCTGGTGGCCACGCCGCCCACGGCGCGGTTCAGGGCCGGGCAACGGTAGCCGCTGGTCACCAGCACGGGCACGCCCAGCGTGGCGCGAATGCGCTCCAGCATTTCAGCGGTGCGCACCAGGCGGGGCAGCAGCTCGGGCGCCGGGGTGTTGTCAATGCCCAGGCTGCGGGCCTTGTTGCTGGCCGTGAGTTCGGCCAGGGTGAAGTGGGGTGTGAGGTTCATGGCGTTGCCCTCCGGTGTTTGTCGGTACAGCGCCGCCCCATGCGGGGGCCGCGCCACTTCTTGACCACGGTGCCCAGCGCAAACAGCGCCGCGCCCGCAGTGGTGGTGATGTGGGCGTTGATGCGGTCGTAGCCATGCCACAAGGCCGCAAGCTCGCCCACCGCGCCCAGGCAGGCCACGGCCATGCCAATGCGCTGCAGCAGCGTGTCTTCATACCGGGGGTGCAGCACCCCCAGGGCGCACACGGCAGCCACGATGAGCAGCGCCAGGGTGTAGAGCGTTGCCATGGCTCACCCCCCGCCCAGACGCCGCTTGATGGCGTCCCAGGTGTCTGCGGCAATGCGGGGCGCATCGAGCGCACCGATGGCTTCGTACACCTTCGCGATGATGGCCATGCCGAACAGCCCGATGAGGAAGCCCACCAGGCCCTCGGCGTTCGTCATGCCCACCCACGCGGCGGCGGGCGATGTGGCGTAGTAGCTCACCACCGCGCCGCCCAGCGCCATGCTGCCGCGCTCCATTGCGCTGCCCTGCACAAAGCGCAGGCTCACAAAAGCGCCCGCCACGCCCGCAATGATCTTGCTCAGGCTCGGGTCTATCGATGGGGGTGTGTCAGCCATGCTCGGCCCTCCCTGCCACGGCAGCGGCCCGCAGCGCGCACGGGTCAAAGCGCCAGGCGTCCAGCAGGCCCAGCATCTCTGCGCAGGCTTCGCTGCACCTCACGCGGCTGCGCTTGTGGGGCACCACCCAGGCCAAAAAGCCCAGGATGAGCTGCCAGTCGTACAGCCGCCCCTCATTGAGCACCGCCCACGTTGCAGCGGCCTGCGCGCCGGGCATGTCGTCAAGCTGCCAGTGGTCCGGCTTGATGACGATGCGCTTGAACCGCACCCCGCCACGCTTGCCGGGGCGCCGTGGGCTCCAGGGCGGGATGTGCTCCAGGCCGGTGCTGCTCACGCACCACAGCGCGCCGTCGGCATCGGGCGCGCAGGTGCCGTCGGGCATGAGCGCATCCACCCCATCGCCGGGCTCGAACACGATTTCGCTGTGGCTGTAGGGGCCGCGCAGGCGCAGGCGGATCAGGATGTTGCCCAGGCCCATGAGGCCCGCGCGGGTGCCGTGGTAGCTTGCGAGTTTCATAGTGTGGCCTTGTAGAACGCGACTCTCATGGCAGGTCCATGCCCCACTGGATCGCCGCCACGGCCTCGGGCGTGTCCGCCTGGGCCAGCAGTGCCTTGAGGGCCTGGGCATGGGCAAAGTTCGCATTACCGGCCGCAAACATCGATGCGTAAAACGCCTTCCAGGCAGCAACGTCGGCGATGGCCACGTAGCTGTTGTCCATGGCCTTCCAACCGCCCGGCCAGCCGGGCGGCAGCGCACCGTACAGGGCAACAAAGCCGTTCGTGCCGTCTATGTCGGAGCGGCTTAGTGGGTCGCATGCGATCAGCGTGCCAGCGTGCGTGAACGTGCTGAAGTTCGCGGCCAGGCGGGCGGCATTGATCTGAACGTTTTTTGATGCGCGCGCAGCCTCCAGAGCGGCGGCCGCATCGATCGCCTGCTGCTCCTGCTCCTCGGGCGTGAGCGGCACCACGCACCACGCCTGGCGCCACTGCCCACCCTCGTGGGTGGGCTCAAGCTCTACCGCTTTTTGCGTCGGCGTGTCGTGCTCAGGCGGCGCCACTGGCGCCACTGGCATGTACCGATCATCGCCACCGAATGGCTCGAAAAAGATGGTCAGCGGGTGCGCACTGCGCAGGTCCGCCAGCGTGAGCGGGTATTCCCCGGACTGTGTGTCGATGTATTGCATTGGTTCCTCTCAAACGTTTGCTGCATTGCCGGGGAATGACCGGCCAGGCCCCCACATGATTCGGATGCCGCCCACCACGCCTGCGCTGCTGTTCGGGCCTTTGACGCCTGCACCGCCGTGGCCGACAGTGCTGCCATCGCTGTTTCCGAACAAATCGGCGCCGTTGGCTGGCGGGACGCCATTTGTCGCAGACCCGCCCGTAGGACCCACAGCCGTGTACCTACCGCTGCCGCCACCAGACGTGAAAAGTCCAGACGACGGGCCGCCACCGACACCCCCGGCATACGACACGCCACCGGATGGAGGCGTAGCGACACCGCCAGGGCCACCAGTGCCTGTATTGCTGCCGCCTAACCCACCGCGCGCTTCCAGCAGCGTCGTGGCGCCACGCTTGATCGTGCAAGCCGCACCCGCCACTCCGCTGCCGTTTGTCCAGCTGATTGCATAGCCAGGCGCGCCGATAGTGATCGTCAGCGTCTCCCCCGGTGTGACTGCGATAGCGTTGTGATACGACAGCGCACCGCCACCGCCGCCACCGGATGTGTAGCTGTCGCCGCTCGATCCAGTGGCCCCACTGCCGCCGCTGCCGATGCCGACGACAGCGATTTCGTAGCAGTAATCTGGAACAACAAAGCTGTATGTTCCAACCGTGGTCCACTGCTGTTGGCCGGGCACCAGCCCGCCCGTGGAGAACATTTGCGGGTGGATCATGGCGTGAAGTTCGGTAGGGCGGACACATACCAGCCCGCCGTGCCGAGCTGCGCGCGCTGGAAGAAAAGCAGGTGGCGCTTTCCCGCAGCGAAGACGGGCGCGCTGCCGTTGGCGTACACCGTGCCTGCCGGTAGCGTGAAGGTGCCAGCGGTGTGGTTGATTTCTACGATGCAGGAGTACGGCCCGAAGGGAACATTCGTGAAGTCGAGTGCGCGGCTGGCGCTCACGGTCTCGGTGAAGTAGTTGCCCAGGGAGCAGTCCGCATTCCCGCCGGCCAGGGCAATCGCGTTGTCGGTGATAGCCGCGCTCCTGCGCCATGCGGTCCATGTCGGTGACGTGCCGATGCCCGTGGCGCTGCGGCTGTGCACAAAGCCGCTGGGCCCCACCACGATCTGCCCCAGCGTGCCACCGCTGCGGGCCACGAACAGCGTGCCGCTGGAGGCGCCCGCGGGTGCATTGCTGGCCCCGGCAAAGGTGTACATGCCAGGGGTGGTGAGTGCGTTCAAATCCGCTGCGCCCTTATCGCCTGCAGCGACAGACATCGCTGGCACCCAGTTGGCAGGGTCCGCTGAAGGATCAAGCGTGCCGCTGCCCGCTGTTTTGCGGCGGTAGTTCAGAAAGTCCGTCGGGCTCCACGCCACCGCTCCCTCAGAATAGGCAGCTCCGCTGATCCACTTCGTTGCGCCCGCTGCAGCGCCCGCCAAGTCTGCAGCAGCATCCGCACCGAGCCTTGCAAGCTCAGCCGCAGCGGCGTGGCCCTCGGTCGATGCTTCCAGCGCCGTGACGTTTGCTGCAAGGGCATTGGCCTGGGTTGTCCAGGTCGCCAGGGCGGCCACATGGGCAAAGCTTTTGAGCTTGAAGTCTGCGCGGCTGTCGGTGGGACTGGGGGCCGGTGGTAGTGCGTCAATAGGCATATTTAGGTAACTCCGAGAATGTCCAGCTGGACGGTCGATTCCTTGGCGTTGGCCAGCAGCACTTCAAACGACTCAAAAACACCCGCAATCACGGTGCATTCGTACCGTTCTGATCCGACAAAAAGGCACACGTCGGCATCGATGCCGTCGAGGTATTCCTGTATGGGGTCTACCTCGGCGTCCGCAATCACCAGCTCGAAGCTGGCCCGCTTGGCTGATGGGCGTTTGACCAGATCGAGGTCGCCAAACTCATTGGCCTCTTGGCGGCTGTAACGCTGGCGCCCTACGCGGGCGCCGTACTCAATGCCAATGCCCCAGACCCGTGGCTGCCCAAACAGCAGCTGCCCAAGGGCCATGGTGGCAAGGCCCACCAGGTCAATCTGCAGCGTTGCGTTGGGAAAGCTTGGCAGGTCGGACATCAGCACCACGCTGGCCCCGCCTTCCCACTCTCCAAAATAGAACTCCCACCAGTCCGGCAGCACCGGCGACGGCGACGGCGTGGCAGTGTGGTCGTACACCGTGCCGTAGGTGGGGTCGATCAGGCGCACCCGCAGTTCGCTGCAGTCCACCAACCCCAAGGCCGCCACCATGGGCACTGATGCCCCAGGGAGAAAGGTGTAGCTAATGGAGCTGGCCTGCTGCGTGAGGCTGCTGTTGCGCCCATCAAAGCACCGCCACCGGTTAGTTGCGCGAATGCGCGTCCACTTGTCGGGGTGCAGTTCTGGGCTGTTGCCCACATTGGCGGGAAAGCTGTTTTCGTACACGCTGTGCGTAGACAACAGCATGACGATGTCGCCCACCGCGTAGCTGGTGGCCGGGTTGTAGACAGGGGCATCCGTCTCTGGGATGTTGGATGCGGTCAAGATCGCATCCGTCACCGGGGTGGGCCGCAGTATCAACAGGCCTTCGATCATGCTGCCACCCCCTCATTGCGCGGGTCGGGCATGCCGCTGCGCTCCCAGCGCTCCAGCACTTTGACGGTGCGCAGGTTGATGCGCTGCTGTGCAAGCGTTTCGTCCCGCTGCTGCGTGCGCAGTGCACCCACCTCGGTGCGCAAGGCGCGTAGCTCTTGCACCACGGCGTCTTGCCCACCGGCCCTGCCCGTCAAACGCGACGGCGCCACGGGGGCGCGGTTGTACTTTTCGGGGACAACCGCTTCGCCTTTGTGCAGGTACGCAAGGCCATCCTCCGGTACATAGTTCGTACCCTGCAGGTATTTCGGGATGCCGTAGTACATGCTGCTGTCGTTGCGGTGCGCCCACCAGTCCTCGAAGGTCAACTCAAAACCATCGATGGGGTTTGCCAGGTACGGTGTGGTATCCATCGACGAGGCATAGCGCCAATCGGGCCGCCAGTTCGGGTCGAACCCCACCCAGGTGCCCGTGCCCGCAATGGGGTCGTTGTCGCGCCAGCTCGCGTACCGCGAATCGGCGTTCGCCACTTCGCGCGGGGTGTATGTGGGCACGCCGTTGACATAGGTCGGCGTTTTTGAGGGATCGGCCCAGTCAATGGCAGCGGGCCGCCCCGCACCGGATTTCGACGAAGCAAAAACCGCATTCGTGCCCGACAGACTCCCCGCCAGCCAGCCGCGCATGCGGGCAAGCTCGACAGAGCTGCCAGCGGTCAGCCGCGTGGCCTCTTCGATCTTCTGGCTCAGCTCGGGCAGGCGCTCCAGCGCGCTCTGGTCGCCAGCCCTCGCCGCTGCTGTTGCGGTAGTGAACTCGGCAAGGAGAAAGTCTTTTCCCTTGCCAGGCGAGTCATCCACCATCAACCCGCGCAGGCGCTTGATCTCGGCCTCGATGGAGTCGCCCAGGTCGCCGATCGAGTCCCCCATGGCGCCCGCTGCACTACCGGTGCTGGCCATGGCTGCAGAGGCCCCGCCCATGCTGCCCGTGAGGCCGAACATGTCGCCTGCAATGTCCCCGAAGCCGTCCGCAATCTGGCTGATCGTGTCGCGCACTGCGGGGTCGTTCATGATGTCGGCGAAGGCTGCCATATAGGCCCTGGCCTGCTCCACGGTGGAAGCCACTGCGGCCCCCGCCACTGCACCGCCCTGGGCCATGGCCGCACCCGCAGCCGCGCCGCCCGCAGCAACTGAGCTGCCCGCAGCCGCGCCGCCCGCCGCGACACCAGAGCCGCCCGCCACACCGCCCGCCGCCATCACAGTGGCAGACCCCGTTGCGCCTGCCAGCAGGCCATCGAGCAAGGGGCCGACCACGGCGCTCACGATCATTTGCGACAGGCCTTGCGTCATCGCGTTGCCCAGGCCGTCGTAAATGCTGTCTTCAAACTTCTGGCTGGCCATCTTCTTGGCCTCGGCCGCGCTGGTGGCGTTCTTGCGCACATCGTCCAGAATGCCCTTGAGGCTGTCGGCACTGATGCCCATAGCCTGCTCCAGGTCGCCCACGCTGCCGTTCACTTCTGCAAATGCATCGGAAACCTCGAACAGCGCGGCCGCGCCCTCGTGCCCGGCTTCGCCCATGGCGAGGAAGCCGTCCATGGCGGCCTTGAACTCAGCTGCGGTGCGCGGCATTTCAATGCCCGCCTTGCCCAGCCGGTCCTCGATCTCGCTGCGCATCGCCGTGCGGCGCTGGTTGCTGCTGTAGAAGTTGTTGAAGTAGCTGCCTGCCCGCTGGTCAAAAGCCTCTTTGCCGCCCATCGACTCCACGAAACTGGAGGCCTTGTCGCCCCCCTCCAGGCTGGCATCGAACAGCGACGCGCCAAAGCGCTTGAACCACGTGTTGGCCAGCGTCAGGCTGGTGGCCAGGCGCGTCAGGGTGTCGATGGCCTTCTCGCCCTCGCGGGCAAATTCGCTGGCCTTGTAGGTGGTGCGCGTGACGGTTTCTTCGACCTCGCGGAAGGCGTCAGCACCCGCGTCCATCTCGACACCGCTGCTGGCCACCCGGCGCTTGATGGTCTCGGTGGTCTCTTCCCACGTGCCGATCACCTGCTGCGCAAGCTCGTTGTTCGCCGTATCCAGCGCTTCCTGCAGCTTCTTTTGTGCATCGCCTTCGCTCAGGCCGTGGGTGGAGAGCTTGATGTCAGTCGTGAACCCTTCCAGGCGCGCAGTGCTCAGTCCCAGCACATCGGCAAAGTCGCTCACCTGCTGCGACATGGCCTTGAACGTGTCGCCCAGGGTCTTGCGCACCTGCTCATCAAGTTCGTCGTATTCGGTCTTGTCACTGCGGAAAAGACCGCCCTTGTAGAACTTGTAGCTGCGGCCCTCAAAGCCCGACTCGCCGCCAAAGGTGCCCTCGATGCCGCTGTCTTTGAGCTTGCGGCCGAAGAGCGATGGCAGCACTGCGAGAGCAAGGGCAATGGGGCCCAGCGCCCCGGCGATAACACCAAGGCCGGTGCCGATGGCGCCTGAGCCGAGCAACGACGCGCCCGCCCCCAGCGTAGACATCATCCCGCCGCCTGCGCCCCATGCGCCCGTGAGCCCCATGCCGAAGGCACTGCTGCCGAGCAACGATGCGCCGCTGGCCACCGTGCCTAACCCGCCGCCTGCGCCGCCGCCCGTGGCGGCATTCGCCGCCAGGCCAAAGCCAGCGCCGAAAACGCTGGTGCCAATGCTGACGATCCACTTGCGCACGGTCATCTGGTACAGCACGTCGAGCACGCTGGCTTTGAGCGTGTTGCCCAGGCGTTTGAAGGCGTCCTGGCCGCCCTCCAGCACGTTGACGAACACGTCGTGCGCGGTGCGGTCTACGCTCTGCCACATGTCCATCCAGCCGCGCTCTTCGCGCTCGCGGATGTTCTTCTGGCCGAGCAGGCCTACAAGCTTTTCGCGTGCCTCGATCTCGCGCTCGATGGCCTCCCAGGCGTCCGAGCCTTCGTGGTACTGCTGCGCGCGCTTTTCTTTCAGGCGGGCGATGGTCACCAGCTCGACCGCTTCGGACAGGCTGATGTTCAGCTCGCGCGCCAGGCCTACGGCCTGCTCCTCGGCGTGGAGCGCAGCCACCCGGTCGTTCACGCTGGCCAGGGCCCGGTTGGCCGCCTGCTCCTGCGCAACCAGCCAGACAGCGATGCCATCGGCTTCCTTGTGCCTGGCGTCGGCGGCCGCCTGGACGGTTTTGAGCAAAGACTTCCGCGCATCATCTTCCGCCTTCGTGGCCGCGCTGATCGCGGGCTGCTTGTCCAGCAGCGCAGCCTGGGCCTTGGTCAAACCATCCAGGCTCAGTTCGCCCTTGGCGTAGAGCGCGTTCAGGCGCCCCCAGTCGGCGGCGAATGTGGCGGTCAGACCCGAGAGGTCGGCCAGGAGATTGGCCTGGGCCTCCAGTTCCTTGTTGGCCTTGGAAACGGCGCCTTTGTCAACGCCGCTCTTGCGAATGGCCTCCTCCGTGCGGGCGACCACCGCCGGGTCCAGCTTGGCGGCCAGGTCCGCGCTCGGGCTCTGGTCGTTCGCCAGCCGGATCGCCGCCAGATTCTTGCGGTACTCCTCCAGCGCCTTGTTCGCCCGCTCCTGCTTGGTCAGCGCGCGCTCGTTCGCCTTGTCCACCGCGTCCAGCGCTTCCACGGCGTCCTTGTTCACCCGGTTGCGCTCGGTCTGCGCCTCGGTGGCTCGCGTCTCCAGCCGCACCTGCTCGGTCAAAAACGCAATCTTCTGGCGTAGCTCCTCATTGCCCCGCTCAAAGCTCTCGCCACTGCGCCCCGGCAGCACGCCGCGCTGAGTGCGCCGCTCCAGCTCCTCGCGCAGGATGTTCAGCTTCTGATCCACGCTGGCCTCGCGGCCAATGTTCAGCATGGCATCCCGCGCTTCCTTTGCCGCGCCCGTCACCCCGCGCCAGGCTTTCTCCAGCGTTCCCAGGCTCCCCTCGATGCGGGCTATGCGCGGCCCCATCGCGTCCGCGTAGGCGTTCTGCGCAATCGACGCCGCCCGCTCCTCGTCGCCCAGCTCCACCGCCGCCTTGATCTGCGCGTAGGTGCTCGCCGTCAGGTAGTTCATGGTTTCGTTGAGCTTCAGGCTCGCCTTCACCGGCGCCTCGCCCAGCTCGGCAAACACCTTCACCGTGTCGCCCACGGCGGTGCCAACGCTGCGCTCCATTTCCTGCGCGGTGATGGTGAACTTCTGCAGGTTCTCCCCAGCAATGCGCCCGGTACCGGCCATCTGCGCCAGAGTGGCCGCTGCCTGCCCCTGCGTGCCCACCACCCTGTCTACCGCTCGGGCCATGTCGCCCAACTGCCCCACCGTCACGCCTGCCGCGTTGCCGGTCAATGTGATGGCGCGCTCGTAGGCTTGCGCTTCCTTAGCGCCCTGCATGTGGGCATAGGTCGCAGCGCCTACCGCAAGCGCTGCCGCTGCGCCCGCCGTCCCCAGCACAGCAATGGATCGGCTGGCCGCTGCCGCCGCCGTGCTTTGGCTCTCCACGATGTCTTTCACCGCCCCGCCCATGGAGGTGGTGGACTTCTCCAGCCGCCCCACCGCGGCCTCGGTTTGGCTCACTTCCTTGCTCAAATCCTGGCGGAACTGGCGCGCCTCCAGCACCAGTTTCATCACCAGGGCGCCCAGGTTCGTGCTCATTGCGCGCCCCTGTTCGCTCTTGGCTTGCTCTTTTCAGCCCGGGCCGCAATGGCGTGGTCTTCGTGCAGCACCGCCATTTCAATAGCGCCAAGGGCCTCGGTATGGCGCGCCAAACGCCTGTGGCGCACGCGGGCCAGGCAGGCAAACGCGGCAATGCCGGCCCAGTTCAGGCACACCCTGCGCCCGTCCATGCCGGCATGTTGCCACTGCGTCTGCACCCGCAAGAAAAACATCCAATCCTCCCAGTTGTCCTCGTACACCTCGAAGGCGTCAGGCTCTTGATCCGGGGCCTGATCCCCGCGCTCAGATCGGGCCTGCTCCACTTGCTCATCGGTGGCGCCCATGGCCCGCATGCCTGCTTCCACAGCCTCGTCCACCGGCACCGCCTGGCGGCGCTTCTGGTGCGCGCCAGAGCTAAGGCGCGCCCAGTGCTGCGCCGCCGCCGTCAGTTTTTTGCGCGGGCCCCGGCGCAGCCTTCCCAAAATGCCGCCGCCAACCCAGCGGGAGCCGAGCTGATCGACAAAATGGCCTCCAGCTCTTCGCCGCTGAATGGCACCTTCTCGTTGGTGTCCTTGTCCACAAGCTCCCAGTCCACCAGCTGGCGCCGCACCACGTCAGCGTGTTGCACATCGCGCAGCTCCTTCAGTTCGTCGGGCGTGGCGCGTTTGAACTTGCACATCACCGTGTTCTTGTCGAATCCACCTCGGTCATTGGCCACATTGACGGTGGCCTCCATGGAAAATGTGGGGGAAAGTGCGCGTTTGAATGCCATGGTGTTCTCTCGTTTTCAGGGAATGGATTGGGGTTGATTGGTGAGATTGGGGCAGCGCTTCAGGTAAACGTCAGCACCACCTCGTCATTGCCGGCATCCGGCATCACGGCGAAGTTCGCGTTCAGCATGGCGGTCTTGTCCAGGTCGCTCAGCGACGGCTCCTGGTTGAACTGCAGCTTGGGCAGGGAAATGCCCACGATGTTTCCGGCCACCAGGCCGTGCACGATCTCCAGGGGCATCACCGTGCCGGTGACCACGTTGGAAGCCCAGTCCTTGGTGGCCACCTTGGTCATCTCGAACACGGCGCTGGCCGTGGCCTTGCGATCAGGGCTGCGCACGCCCGACTGGTTGATGAGGTCGCGCCATGCCACCTGGTTCGCCAGGTCCAGGCTGAACGACTTGGTGGCAAGGTCCAGCCCATCGAGCGAGAACGTGCCCGTGTTGTCGTCGCCCACCGTCAGCGGCTGCTGGAAGCCGGCGAACGAGATCCCGGAGGGGAACACGGCATCCTCCACGGGGTGGTACTTGCCGATGTAGGTGAACTTGAGCGCAGGGATCTCCTCGGCGTTCATCGACAGGCTCCAGGTCCCCTTGGCATCCGACATCTTGAACAGGATGCCGTCCATGTAGGCGAACAGCGTGATGTAGTCGCCCTCGTCGCCGTGCGGCTGGTAGACGGCGCTGGTGGCAGCGGTGATGGTCTCGGCCATGTCGCAGCCCAGCAGCAGCTGGGAAAACTTTGGCGCGGTGCCCGCTGCGCCGGAGCCTGCCAGCTCCACCTCGAACTCGAACACCCGGTGCCCGCTGGCAAACAGCGCGCCCTGGTTGCCCTTGGAGCCGCTCAGCAGGTTGCGCTCCACGAACTTGCCCTTGATGGGCTGGGGCATGAGCCCGCGGCAAAGAATGGCGTTGGCGCCCGGCGTGGGTGCGGCAGGCGTGCCTTTGGCGGGCTGCTTCATTGCCAGCAGCACCATGTTGCTCATGTTCAGGCTCATGATCGTTCCTTGGAAGTGGAGGGGGTTGCGTCAGCGCCTGGTGTCAGGCGGGGCTCTTGCCATCGGCGCCAGGCGCCTTGGGCTGCGTGGGCTCCTCCACGCGGCGGCGCACGCCGGTGAACGGGTCGCGCTCGAAGCGGCCGGCCTTGCCGGTGAATTCGTCCGCCGGCCAGCCGCCCTTGGGCATGGGCATGGGCTGGCGCACAGGGTCTTGTGCTTCGTCCGCCTGGGCGGACTGGGGGGTGGTCTTGGGTGCCATGGGGGTTCCTTTCAGGTGGCAAGGGGCCGCACGTCCAGGTCCAGGACGATCCAGCCGTAGGGGTGTTCCAACTGGCGGCTCTGGCGCCAGTCCTTGGGCAAGGCGCTGTCGAACGGGCGCGGCATTCCGGTGTCACGCACCCAGTCCAGCACGTCGTGCAGCAGTGACAGCTCGGCGGCTTCCACGGCGCCCACGGGGGCGTCGTCGGCAACCTTCACGAAGCCCACCACGCCCAGCGACACATGCCCCAACTGGCCTTCGCGTCCCCGGTAGTTGGCGAAGCGCCCGCCGCCTCCGCTCACCAGGCAGATCACGCCCTTCTCCAGCTCAGCCGGGTCGTGGTTCGGCGGGTCCAGCACCAGGTCGCGCTGCACCACGCGCAGCGGCAGCTTGGCGGCCATGCTGGCCCTGATGCCTTCGAGGGCGGTGTCCGTGGGGTTGGGCGTCATGCCACGCTCCCGCCGCCCTGCCGGGCCAGGTATTCGCGCCCGGCCTGCGCCATGCGGCCGGGGAAGATGCGCCGCATCATGTCGGCCGTGGGGCCAGCGTAGGGGTGCGGCTTGATGCCGTGGTGGCGCACATGCCAGGACAGGCCCTGGTAGCGGTCGCGCAGCTCCAGGTTCTCGTGCACAGCCTTCATGCTCGACTTGCGCGCGCGGCGCCGGCCGGCGAAGACCTTGGACTCCAGCCACGCCTTGATGTCGGCCGCCGCGGGGTCGGCCCAGCGCGGCAAGCCTTTGCCCGGGCCGCGCCCTTCTTCCACGGCCTGGGCGTAGTCCACCCCGGTGCGCACATGCCACTCGAAGGCGGACACCGGCTCGGCACGAATCGAGTCAACCAAGCCGCTGCGAAACTTCGGCGCCCTGTTCTTCATCAGCACGGCGGCATGCTGGGCCAGATTGGCAAGCTCATCGCACAGCGCGCGCTCCAGTCCGTCGCCGGCAGCGGTCATCGAAGCGGTGACCTGGTGGATATTGGTGGTGGCGGCCATGGTCAACGGGCTCCCTTGAACTCGGCCAACAGCGTCTCGAACAGCGCAGCGGGCGTTCCGTTGCGCGGCAAGCCGGTGTAGCCGTCGCGCATGGCCTGGGGCTTGACCACGTTGCGCATGGCCATTTCGCGCATGGCCTCGGCCTGGGCGCGCAGCAGCAGCAGGCCGCGATCGGAGGGGTTCACCGTGGTCTCGCCTGCGCCATCGCCCAAGGCATGGGTGGCGAAATACCAGAACCGGAACTCGCTGCCCCACACCTGCAGCTGGCGCGGCGTGGGCGCCGGGCTGAACTCCAGCCACCAGGACGCCCCGCCCCACTGCGCGGCCACGCGCGGCACCGCTCCGGGGTAGTTGGGCTCCCAGGGCCTGGGCGTGCTGGCCGGATCGGCCCACTGGTGCACCTTGAGGGCGGCGAAGTCGGCCTCCTGCACAGCGTAGCGCGCCTGCAGCGGGAACAGCGTGACCTGGCCCAGCTTGGTGATGGGACGCTTGGCCTGCATGTCCAGCAGCGCCACACCCAGCAGGCGCTTGAAATCGCCATCGGCAGGCGCGCGGAACTGCGCGGCAGCGTCGCTCAACGATGCCTTGAAGTCCGCCACCAGGGCCGAAAGCGTCATGGACATGCCGATCACCTCTCAGGCGGCGGGCAGCTTCTCGCCAATGGCGGCGAGCTGCTCGGGCGTCAGGTTGGCAAGTTGCTGCTGGTAGGCGGCCGCGGCCTCGGCCTCCAGCGCGGCATTGGCGCGGCGGATGCGCTCGGCCTCCAGCGCGGTCAGCAGGCTGGCGCGCGGCTTGGCGTGCTCCTTCTCGGCCTGGCACAGCAGGTCGAAAGCCTCCTGCGTAAGGCCCGGCAGCTCGGCCACGATCTCCTTCACCGGCTTGGCGTGCAGCGCCTGCACAAGCTCGGCCAGGTTGGGCGCGGCGGATGGCGCGGCGGGCGCATGGCCTTCGCGGTGCTCGGGCGGCAGCAGCCGCACGTCGATGTCGCGGCCATCGCCGGGCGGGATGAGCTTGCCACCGATGAAGAGGGGCGAAGCCGTGGTGTTTTCGATGTGCTTGGTGGGCATGTTGTGCTCCTTCCCCTGCGGCGCTCGGGCCCCCGGCCGCAGCCGGGGGACTTTCTGCACTTCGCTTCGGGGGGGGTGTTTCTTCAGGCCGCCCGCGCCACGCGCCCGGTGGCGCTGTACACGATCACCGAGGTCAGCGCGTTCTTGAGCTGCGTGGGCGTGTGGCTCACCACGAACTGCGTGCCGAAGCCCTCGCGCTGGTCGGTGAACAGGCCGTTGCTGTTGCGCGCCTGCTCCAGCGGGTTCATGGCAAAGGGCTTGACCATGCGGAAGCGCGTGTTGCCGCGCTCGCCCACCAGGATGCGGGTGTCGCCCAGCACCAGGCCCGGCGCCGTGGGGTTGAAGGTGGGCATGTTCTTGGTCAGGCCCAGGCTGCCGTCAGCGGCCAGGCCCGTGGCCACGCGCGAGCTGGCAGCCTTGAAGCTCTCGGCCTGGGTGATGGCGTTGTCCAGCGCGCCGCTCATCAGCACCATGTTGGCGGTGTAGTAGCGGTCGTTCTCGATCACCACCTTGCGGCCACCCAGCACGGTCAGCAGGCGGTCGTAGCGCAGTGCGATGGATTCGCCGCCCACAGCGTCGGAATCCCACTTCACCACGTTGGTGGAGTAGTAGCCCGCCACGGTCAGCGCCTTGCCGTTGGCAGGGGTCACCACCGCGCCAGACTCGTCCACCAGGCGCAGCTCGCCCAGGTTCCAGTCCATCACGTAGTAGATGCCCGCCGCCAGGGCCGAACCATCGGAGGGCAAGGCGTACTCCGAGCGCGCGGCGCCGTCATAGGTCACCACCAGGGCATTGGCCGTGGCGCCCACCTGGTTGCCTCGCAGGTCGAACACCTTGCGCGGGCGCACCACCGGGAACTTGGTGCACACGAACACCGAGTTGGTGCCGTTGCACTGTGCGGTCAGCGTGTCGTTGAAGGCCACGGCGCCAGCCTCGTCGGCGGAGAACACCAGTTCGTTGTAGTTCAGCGCCTCGGTGTCCTCGCCCACGATGCGGATGATGTTGCGCACGTTCTCGGCGATGGGGTCGTAGTCAATGACCGAGGAGCCCATGAGCAACTGCAGTTCGCTGGAGATCAGGAACGCGAGCTTCTGCGGCACGGGGCGGGCCTCCTCGGCCGTCTGGATCACGCCGGCGCGCCGGATGCCCTGGCCCTCATAGCGGCGCAGCGCGCCCGCGCCAGCGGCGCTGGTGTCGCGGTAGCTGTAGGGGATGGACAGCGCCTCGGCGAACGGCGCCGTGCCCACGTTGACCACGTTCAGGCTGGTGAGCTGGTACAGCGACTCGCGGATCACCGTGCGCTCCACCACGGCCGGCACCTTCACGTCGCTGACGCTGCCCGTGCCGGCGGCCAGCGCCTTGTGCTCGGCGTCCAGGCGGTGGCCGTGCAGGGCGTCGAACTGGGCCAGCGCCTTCTCGGCGAACTTCTTGTTCTCGTCGAGGAGCTTGCCGCCCGTCTTCTCGAAGCGGCGGGCATCGGCCATGCCGTCCAGGCCCAGGCGCTTGTCAATGGTGGCCTGCAGGCTCTTGATGGAGTTACTGCTGTCCACGGTGATGCGGGCATCCCCCGCGATCTGCACGAAACCCAGCCCCTGCAGCTTGGCCTGGGCCGAAAGCTGCTTGGCGTGGTCCACCTGCATGGCGGCCAGGGCCTTCACCTGCTCGTCGGTGCTGTCGGCGGTGACCAGCGGCGCCGCGCGCTCGGCCAGCGCCTTCACGCCGGCATCGTCCAGGTCGGGCAGCGCCGCCTTGATGGTGGTGGACAGCAGCGTGACCTTCTCGCTCAGCTTCTGCCCGGCGGCGGCACGCTGGGTGTCCGCAGCAGCCAGAGCCTTCTTCACGGCGGCGTCCACGTCCACGGCGGGCTGGGACAGGGTGATGGAGACGCTGCCCGCGTCGCCGCCACGCTCGGCCAGCGCCTTCAGCTCGGGGGCCAGGGCGCCACCCGTCGCCTTCCAGGTGGTGACCAGCGCCAGGCACTTGGCGTCGTCGCCGCCGGCGGCATCGAGCTGCTTCTGGGCCTCGGCCAGCAGCTTGGTGATGACGGATTCAGGAATGCCCAGCGTCTTGTAGTGGGCCTTGAGTTGTTCGATGTAGTTCACGCTCTGCTCCTTCAGTTCGCGCAGAAGTTGATGGGATACGGCCACGCGCGCCGGAGCGTCGTGGTCATCGTCGTCTTGGGAAAGCAGCTTGGGATCGACGCCATCAAGGCCCTTGATGACGGGGCGGTTGGTGAGGCCCGCGCCCAGCAGCACACAGCCGTGCTGCTTCTTGTGTTCGTTGTCCTGCCACGCCTCGTGGTATTCGGCCGAGAGGTAGGTGAACCCCTTTTCCTTCACAGCCTGGACGCCGTATGACGTCCACTCCACCAGCGCGCGCAGGCGGTCGCCCTCCACCGACAGGCGCAGCACCTTGGCGGCGGCGCCGTCGTCGGGCTTGTGGGCCACGTCGATGAACACGTCCTGTCCCAGCACGCGCGCATCGAAGTTCTCCACCATCTGCGCCAGCATGGCGTGGGTGATGTCGAAGTCGCCGTAGCGGGGGTCGTTGAAACGGCCCGTCCGCGTGAGCGTGATCCACGAGGTTTTCTGCCCATCGGCCAGCGTGACGGCCTGCGAGAGAAAGCGCACCCGGCCCGGCGTGCCACCGTCTTCTCCCAGTCGAATGTGCCGGCCTACCGACACGGCATCAGCAGCGCACCAGGCCGACACGGCCATGGCTGCCAACGCAATCAAAGAACGCTTCATGTTGCCCCCACGCGGATTCGTCCACGGTGGGGATCATCACCCGCGTTATGCGTGCAAAAAAAGGGGGCAAAGCGGCGCCAGATAAGCGCCGGAAGCTATGAAAAGCAGAGCGTCAAGCGGGCAGCGCGGCGCGCTTTCTCGCCACGGTGTGGAATATCTCCCACCCGTCCTTGAGCAGTTGGCGCAGGCCGAACATCTGGGCCATGGCCTGGTCGCTGTCGGGCCCGAACGGCGGCAGCGCGCAGCCGATGCGGGCGGTGTAGCCGCCCTGCGGGCAGGGGTCGAACGCCACCACAAACCCCGTTCCACGGTGCGTGGCAGTCAGGCCGTCCACATCCACATCCCAGGCGCGGCGCCAGCTCATGCGGTGGTGGTTGCCATCGCCGTAGGGATTGGCCAGGTCAAGCACCACGTCACAAGTCCTTCACCAAAGCCGCGAACTTCGCATCCACCCTGGGCGTGGGGTTGTAGGGCACATCCGCTGCGGGCAGCGTCACGCCCATGCGCTGGGCCAGCAGCCGCCCGTCGATGTATTTGTCACCGTGCTGCAGCAGCTTCACCGCGGCCAGGAACGCCTCTTTTTGCTCGCGCGACTGGAAGCACACACCCACCCAGTATTCGCTGTCGGTCACCAGCGCAAAGCGTTCTTGCTCGGCCTGGGCGCGGGCCTTGAAGGCTGCCAGCACAGCGCTGACCTCCTGCTGCGTGGCCTGTTCGTTCGTGGCCCCCTCGTAATCGATGCCTTCCGTGGGGTCGGCCACCTCGGGAGCGTCGGCCAGATCGTCAAGGCTTGCCAGTCCGTCCAGGTCGGCCAGTGCGTCCAGCCCGTCGAAGGCGGCCAGGTCATCCAGCCCGGCGGCGCTGTCCGGCAATGCGGGCTTGCCCGGTGCGTTGTGCGAACTCATAGCGTGCAATCTCCATGTCCACCAGCGGGAACCAGTCCAGAACGGTCTGGTAGTCGCGCGGGAAGTGCTCTCGAATCAATAGCAAAAATCGCAGGTCCAGGCCGTCGAATGACCGCCCGAAGACCTTGTAGTCGATGGGCAGCTTGATGCCAGCGCGCACCAGCTCGTCCAGCAGCTTGTCCTTCTTCCAGTCCCAGCAGGGGTAGAAGTAGCGGCGCTTGGCGTTCACCCCCTGGTTCTTGATGAGCGAGGCGCGGCGCATCGGGCTATCGGCCGCGCGCACGCCGGTGGCGGTCCAGACGTCATCGGGCAGGCCGCAATCCTCGATCACGGCCTCGCGCATGTCGTCGTAGTCCCAGTCTGGCCAGCCCACCGCGTCGATGATCGGGCCGCGCTCGGGCGGCTGGAAGATCATTTCGTTCATCCAGCGGTAGAACGACGGATGCGGCAGCCGCACGATGCGCTTGCCCAGCACCTGCTCGGCATAGCCCAGGTATTCCTCAACGAACTCCAGGCCAGGCACCAGGTACAGGTAGTAGGGCGTGAAGTCGAAGTCATCCCGCGCACTCAGCCACGCGGCCCAGGAGTCCTTCCCGCAGGAGAAGGACAGCAGGGCCTTGTCGTGGCCGGTGGCGGCGCGCACCACGTCGCAGACGGGGTTCTGCATCACTCCCGATTCCACCAACTGCCAGCGAAATTCTGTCCCTTGACCCGTACTTCGATCCTGCGAAGGTCATCGGCCAGGGAAGACCCGTTACTCGCAATAGCGCGATCAATCACCTCGATCGCTTCACCCGAATCCACATCCTCATCTTCTAGGGGGCCATACAACTCGATGGCATCAGTGGCGTCGCCCCAATTGCTCCAGCTCGCGCCATTGATACGGTTGTTGTCCTCGATGCCTTCAACAATTTGCCGAAACGTTGCCATGATCTTCTCCTGTTTGT
Organism: Burkholderiaceae bacterium; assembly: GCA_023954095.1. GTDB lineage: Bacteria > Pseudomonadota > Gammaproteobacteria > Burkholderiales > Burkholderiaceae_C > Simplicispira. The sequence goes on from JAMLIQ010000009.1 coordinate 36,503, forward strand.
TGGCTGCCTATTCGGCAGTTATCGAGCGTTCATCGCTTCCAAATGCCGCCACACCCTCGCCTGTCAGGCGAGGAATCCATCCTGATGCGCAGAGGCAAGAAACTCTCGCGCCGCATCCTCGGTGCCCTCGCCGAAGTAGGCCGCCCCCAGCTTGCTGCGCCCGTAGAACCGGGTACCGCGCGGGGTGCCGTTCACCATGCCCTCAATGCTCCAGCCGCCCAGGCCGAACCAGTTGCGGTCCTGCTCGTACACGTCCACCGCTTCCACGGCGTCCATGTCGAATATCTCCAGATCCACGGTCACCAGGCCGTGCACCGTGTTGAATTGATGCGTTGCAGTTTTCATCACGTTCTCCCCATTTCCACATACCGGCGCACGCGCTCGGCGTTGAACACCCCCCAGTCCCGCAAGTGGTAGGCCCAATCGGCCCGGCCCTCTCGCACGGCCTCAATCTGACAGCCCATGCCCCGCAAGTCCTCTACCAGGCGAACCACAGTGGGCCGGCTAGTGGCCAGTCTTGCGGCCAGCTCATGGCTTGACTGGGGGCGGCGATCGAGGGCTACCAGCAGCCGCAGGGATTTTTCCATTTTGGGGTTCATCGGCGGCAGGATAGGCTCATTTTTTGGGTTGAGAAGCCCGATCTAAGCCGATAAATCTGGAGTCTTACAAGACAACCGATCCCTTGTCGGCAAAAAGTTTGTCCCAATCAGACAGGACACGGACCCCTTGGGAGAGGGTTATCGGTCGGCCATTTTCTTCCCCGACCAACAAAACCCTACAGACGACTTTTTGGCACTTCATGCTCATGCCTGCGCAGTAGAGCACCTTGCCGACATGGTAGCGAGAGAGATTCATTTCATTCTCCAATAATGACCTGCAGCGAATCCCCGAGGTGCGGGAGCCGATTAACTCGACGGAATAATCATAGCATCATTTTTTGATATTAAAGAATACCCATGCATTATGCACGGGTATCCCGATATCACCGGACTGGGTCAGGAACCGGAAGCACGACCGCGCGAAGCGCTCGCTGCACGACGCGCGCCAGCGCGCCCACCGCCACCACGGGCAGCCTTGCCGCCCTTTTTGGCGGAAGCCTTTTTGCCACGTACCAAACGTGTTGCCATATTTATCACCTCCTTTCCCGACCTAAAGGCCGTTATGCGCCGCAGCCGAAGGGCTACGACAACGCATCATTGATTCGTTTCACAATAATCTTTTCAACCATGGGCTGAATCGTCCCATCCGGATAAACCAGCCGCAGCCCCTTGATGCGCTCGATATTGCGCAGCGCCACGGCGGGCACATCGTCGGCCAGCGTGGCAATGGCCTCCACGTCCACATGCACGCAGGCCCACAGCGCGGGCCAGGTGTTGTCCTCGGGCCAGTCGTGCAGGCGGCGCGGGCGCACCTGCTTGAACACCACGCAATACTTGAGCAGCACCCCGTCGTTCAGCACCAGCGCGGCGCTTTCCCGGCGCGGGCTGGCCTTGTATTGCTCCAAGAGTTCTTCAAAATTCATAGCTGCTCGCCCTTATCCAGTAAGCCTTGTCGCGCTAATCTGGATTCAACAGCACGCAGGGGCGCACGGATCATTCCCTTGCGCAGCAGGCCCTGGTCGAAGTAGGCCGCCTTGGTCTTTCCCAGCACGCCGTCCCGCACCTCTGGCGCCAGGCGGGTCAGGGCCTGCAGCTCGGTTTCCTGCGCGGCGCGGGTGGCGTCGGTCACCTCGTCCTGGAACACCATCACCACGAAGCTGAGCGTGTTGGGGTGCGCTGGCCAGGGGCAGCGCTCGCGGTCGGGGTACACGCCGGAGCCCAGGCCGTGCAGGTTCTGCGCGGCCAGCAGGTCGCAGATGTCGGGGCGGGGGTGCGCGGGCGACAGCAGGAAGCGCCAGCCCGCGAAGCCGGGCGTGCCCTCCCCTGCGGCCATGTACGCCTCGCCGTGGGCGCGGTTGATTTCGGTGCGGAAGACCCGCTCCACCTGGGCAAACAAGCCGGTGTTGCGGTCGGTCAGCGTGTCGGCGGTCTGGGCCAGTGCGCCTGCGCGGCCCGCAGCAATGCGCGCAGCCAGGTCACCGGGCACCCGTTCCCCGCGAAGCATGAACTCCTGGGCGGCCCGCGCGGCGCTCTTGCCCATGACCACGGCCTGCCCGATGGCGCGCTGCAGCACCTCTTTGGCGCCCTGGTCCAGGCGCCAGAGCCGGTCAGACAGCGTGAGCCCGTCCGCCAGGGAGAACTCGCGCACAAAGCGCACCGCCACCTGGTGCACGCGCATGGCGGCGCTGCTGTCGATCACCGCCGTGCTGCCGCCCACCGCGCCCACGCCCTGGGCGGTGTAGGGGCGCACGCCCAGCATGGCGGCGGTGTCGATGCTGGCATCAATGATGGCGTCGCGCGCGGCGCGCAGGCCGTCCACCACGGCGTCAATCTGGCGCAGCAGCTCGCGCAGGCGGTGTTCTGGCACCTCGTCGCCGCCATCCACCGCCGCGGCAATGCGCTGGCGCACCTCTTCGGCCGCGCGGCCGTAGAGCACCAGCAAGTCCTCGATGCCGCGGCGGTCGAGGTCCTGCATGGCGTTGCGCGCCTGGCGGCTCGCGCGGCGGATGGCGGCGGCTTGGCGCACGTCAGTCCACCACGGCCCAGTCTTCAGCCAGCATGTCGGTCTGGCTGGCAAGCCACGGCACAAAACAGCTATCGGCGGTTTTCATGCCGATCCACGGAAGCTTTTGACACCCGAGTGCGAACACCGTGGCGCGGCCCTCGTCCGGGTTGTACTCATATCCTTGGACCAGCCCCAGCCACATGCCCTTGCCGTTCCAACCGCTGCGTGCGACACGCTGCCCCATGCGCAAGGCCTCGATCGCCAGGCCGAACGTCATGCTCGTGCATGGCCGATATGCCCGCTGGAACACGTCCGCAGGCGACCAGCTCACGTAGCCCGCCCGGTCGGGCATGTTGGCCTTGCCGCCGTCCAGATACTCGACCAGGAAACCCGCGTCGTTGCCGTTCTCGTCGGCAGGCAAAGTCCACCCCCGGTAGGCGTTGTATTCGGCCCGCGTCATTGGCGCGGCGTTGATCAGTTTCACTCCGATGTGCGTTGCATTCATGGCTTCTTGCTCCTGAGTTAATGGCGGCCCTTGCCGCCGTTGCCACCCGCCTGGCTCACCGCCGTGGCGCTCTCGCCCTTGGGCGCATTGCCCGGCGTCACGCTCACGCGCGGCATGCCGCCCTGCCCTCGGCCGGCGCCCTGGGCGGCCGGCGGGTACGGGTCGTTGCGCTGGGCCTGCTCGGTGCGCTTGGCGCGCACCAGGTCGGGGTCCAGCCCCATGTCCGCGAACACCATGTCGTCGGGCAGGCCCAGGGCCATGTATTTCAGGGCCAGGTCGGCCACCTGGTTCGGCGTCTCGGTGCGGCGCTGGGCGTAGCGCAGCGTGAATTCATCGGTACCGGGGTCGATGCCCTTGAAAAGCAGGTGGATGCGGAAGGCCACGGCGTAGGCAGCGGCCATGCTGTCCTGCAGGCTGTCCACCTCGTCGTAGTAGCTGCGCTTGAGGTCTTCCAGGATGTCGCGCGCCATGCCGTCGGTGTAGCCGAACAAGCCCTTGGGCGCGGGGCTGCCGGCGTAGAACGAGTCCAGCAGGTGCGTCACGTCGCCGATGTCGCCCAGGGTGGCGTCCCCTTGCACGGCCGTGACGGCGCCGCGCCGGTTGAGGTAGTAGTCGGTGCTGATCTCGTTCTTCTCGCCCTCCACGCGCTGGCGGTAGGCGGCAAGCTCGGGTTCGTCGGCGCCCTCCAGCACGTGGGCCATGCGCAGCGGGGCGCGCTGGCGGCGGCGAATCACCAGATCCTCCTCGGTCATCACCAGCTTGCGCCACACGGTGGCACAGGCGTCGAGGAAGGGGCGGCCCATGCTGCCCAGGTCATCGAAGTTGTCGGGGTCCAGCCGCGCCACGGCCATCTGGTAGGCGGGCCAGCTTGCCAGCGTGGTGCCGGTCATCACGTCGCGCTGCTCCCAGGCCTGCGCGGGGTTCTTGAAGCGGCCACGCGCGTCGGTGATGGGCAGGATGGTGTCGCTGGGCATGCGGATACCCGCCACCACCTCCAGCCGCTCGTTCAGCACGAGCTGCAGCGGCAGGTTTCCTTCCATGACGAAGCCGCGCGCGTCGCTGCGCAGCTTTTCGGCCATGTCGAGCTGCATGCGGCCCTTCATGGCCAGCCACTCGCGCTTGAGGGTTTCGCTGCTGGCCTTCTCGCTCACCTGCAGCACCAGGCCGCCCCGGATGCAGTCGGCCGCCAGCTTGCGGTGGATGGCCTTGACCCGGCCGTCGCGCCGGTCCATGTCGCGGATGGTCTGCACCATGGCGCGGCGCTCGGTGTCCAGCCACATGGTCCGGTACATGCGATCCATGGCCGTGTCGGAGGCCAGGCGTGCGCCGGTTTCGCCCTGCAGGTGGTTGGCTGCGGGGTAGAACTCGCGCCACATGGCCGCCAGGCGGGTCATGGCCGAGGCTGGCAGGGATGAGAGGCGTTTGAGCATGGGGGAATGTCCTTTCAGGCGGGCAGCAGCAGCCCGCCCGGGGATGGAAGCCAGCGCTGGCCGAAGGCACGCGCACCGGCCGCCGCGCGCTGCAGCAGCCCGGCCATGCCCGGCCCCATGCCCATGAGCTGCTCGCGGGTCTGCTTGCGGCTCTGGATCACGGTGGGCGCATCGGCCAGGCCGCGCGTCACCAGGGCATACACGGCGGCACAGGCGGCGTCGAACAAGTCGTCGCCAATCTTGCGATCCACCATCTGGAAGCTGCTGTAGCTCGCCTGGGTGGGCACGGCCTTGATGTTCCCCATCTGGCGCATGAAGGCCAGCCACTCCTCGGGCTCGCGCTCGTCCATGGTGTCCACGTAGGGGAAGGCCGCGCGGTTGTGGTGGAAGGCCTCGCGCACGGCGCTGGCCATGATGTGCTTGGTCATCCCCTCGAAGCGCATGGGGGCAAAGGCCCATTCGCTCCAGGCCGTGGCCGTGCTCTGGCCATCGGCCACCGTCTCGCGGTTCACATGGGTCAGCCCCTTGCGGAACAGCTCATCGTTCACGGCGGTGAGCATGCCCACGCCGTAGGCGTCGCCGATACCGTAGTCCGGGCGGAAGTAGTCCCAGATCGCCACCAGGTCGCGCGCAAGCACGCGGTCATCCACGCCGGGCTGCCACAGGCGCACGTAGGGGAAGGTGATCCAGTTGCCGAGCTGCTCGCAAATCACCAGGGCGCTTTTCGAGGCGGCCGGGTCTTCGCCGTGGCCGGTGTGGTCGTAGCCCAGCGAGAGCAGCCCCCGGCGCCGGTACCGCTCCCCAGGCAGAGGGCATGCGCGCTGCAGGCCGGCCTCCAGGCCCAGGGCGTTGGCGCGGCGCAGGTGCTCCTCCCAGATCCAGTTTCGCGCCCGGATGTTCTTGCACAGGAACTGCCGGATGTATTCCTCGGACGGGAGCTGCACCTGCATGCTCTTGGCCCACTCGGGGTCCACCATGCCCAGGGCGACGCCCAGGTGCACGTCCACCGGGGGCAGCGTGTGGTATTCGCCCGTGTCGATCAGGCGCTGCAGCACGTCGGCGCCCTTGTACACGCCGCTGATGCGGATGGACGGCTTGAACTCGGTGGTCTTGCGGTCCACGCCCAGGCGCCGGGCCGCGCCCAGCATGGGCAAAAAGCGCGACATCAGCCGGTCCTGCGGCATGTCGTCGGTCTCCTCCAGGCTGGCCATGGTGATGGAGTCACCGTCGATCTGGCTCATGATCCCGTAGGCACTTCCCTTGGAATGGTTCACGAACTGGAACGACGTGTCCTTGAGCTGCGGACGGCCCTGCTTGTGCTCGATGTAGGCCGTGAGGATTTCGCTGCGCCGGATGCCGTCGATCAGGTAATTCAGGTTGTTCTGGCTCTGCTGCATGCGCGGCGCCACGATGCCCAGCTCCTGGTGCGGCGTGGTGGCCAGCATCTCCAGGTGGTACATCTCCTTCACCGCCGTCTTGCCCGTGCGGCGGCACGAGAAGTCCACCGTGTTCGGGTGCTGGTCCATCTCCTGCATCTTGAGGATCTGGATCGGGTCAAGCTCCACGTTGTGCACATGCTTGTGCCACAGGGCGTGGGGCCGGATGCCGGTGGCCGGGTCGGGCACCGCGAAGCGCATGATCTCGCGCTCCGCGACGATGCTGCTCTTGGCCCGCTGGGCGGCCGTGGCGCGGCTCACTTGTCACCCCCTCGCGCCTGGTGCTCCACCAGCACCGGGTCTGACTTGGTGGCCTTGGTGGCCTGCTGGATCAGCGCCTTGGCGTTCTCGGTGGCCTGCAGCATGCGCTGACCGAAGGCGGTAAGCGTCTCCTTCGACTCGGCATCGAGCTGCAGGCGGCCCAGGTTCTTGTCCTCATCGTCCTCGGTCGCCTTCACCGTCATGCCCAGGTCGCTCATGGACAGGCCCAGGCGCGTAATCAGCTCGGTCAAGGGCTTGAACGCCGGGTTGCTGGCGTAGTTGTAGATGTAGCGCTTGCTGCCGTCCTCGGCCGTGTAGGTCAGCGTGACGGGGTTGCCCTCGCGATCCAGCTCCACCTTCGGCGCCTTGATGAGCACGCCCAGGCCCAGCACCTCCTGGATACACATCTGCAGCGTCGCCATCAGGGCGGCGTGCATGTCTGCATGCAATGCGGTCAGCACCTTGGGGTCGCGCTGTTCAAACGCAGCGTGGTGCAGCATGAAAATTTCCGTCTGCTTCACGCAGGCCGGCTGCTGGGCGCACCAGGCGCGGTCCACATCGCACCGCGCGCAGAACGAATACCCGCCCGGCTTGGCCGGGAAGTAGGTGGCTGTGCGCGCCGTGGCGCCATGCTTCATGGCATTGAAGCGCGTGCGCAGCGCCTCATGCGGCGTGGGGTGCCCCTCCAGGTTGGCAGTAACGGCGGCCACGCCCTCGGGCGTCTTCGGCCCGGTCGAATACTGGTGCGCCTTGAGCAGCGCGCGCTCCCAGCTCGCCTGGGGCTGGAGCTCGGCGCCGCAGTGCGGGCAGTGGGCGAAATACTGAAACGGGTGGTGCGCCTGCTCGGGCGCATCCTCGATCAGGTCAGGCTCACCCTCGAACGCGCGGCGGCACTCACCGCAGCGGAAATTGACGTGGGAAATCTGCGCAGACCAGTCCTTGGGCATGCTGGCATGTTGCCGCCCAACATACGCGCATGGAAAGGGGGTAAACCGGCGCCAGATGTGCGCAGCAAGCTATAAAAACAGTAGCGGCATGGAACTAACCCCAGCCGCTAGAGCGATCCTTGTGCTTTCTGAGTGTGCGACGGCAAAGCAGCACAAGACCATGGGGGACATCAGGAGGCGGCTGATCGATGGCCTTGATGATGTCGGCCCCCTTCCAGTCCCGCAACGTGGCTACGCCTCGGTTGGAAGACGGGAGCCGCCACCCGATGTCATTGGCCCACTGCGCCGCCTCAGTGGCACTGCCGTGAATCAGGTAGCGGCAAAGCAAGGCCATTACCCGCCCGTCTTGGGTGTCAATGCTTGCAGTGGCGCGCAGCGCCTCGATCTGGAGGTCAATTGCGTCACGCTCTTTGGTGAGCAAATCGATCAGTCCATTAATCGAGTCCCAGGGAAGGACGCGAGGCATGAACGGCGACCGCTATGGGTTAACGCCGTACTTATTGACGAAATCCTGCCGCATCTTCTCGCAGGTGCCCGCGACAAAGGATGCCGTCCCGTTCCTGGCCCGATCCGCCGATGCCAGGGAGTCCTGGCACATCTCATAGGCGCGCCGAGCCTGGTTCTTCTCCGGGTTGGAGTTCATGGCGCCAATGGCCATCACCAGCGCGAAGAGCGCGACCGGGACACCGAAAACCCAACGCCAAATCTTCGCCTTGGGTTTGACCCTGACGCCGCATGAAGGGCAATTCTGAGCCTCCGAGCTGACCGTCCCGCCACACTCTCTACAAGTCACCAGCGCCATAGGCCCTCCCGCCTAGTGCACCAACTCCTCCGCGCCCGGCATCCCCAGCGCCTGCGCAGTCACGCACAAGCCCTGCATGGACAGTTCCAGCCGCCCCTGGATGCTCTCCAGCAGCACGGCCAGCCCCTCCCGGTCGGTCACTGAAAACGACGCCTCGGTTTCCCCGTTCAACAGCCGCACCAGCAGGCAAACCGCCCGGTAGCTGCTCCTGGCCTCCAGCGCGGCCTCGCGGAACTCCTCGTGTATCGCCCTCAGATCGCTGCCGCCAGCGGCGGAATTGGTTTCTACGTTCATGTCCATGCTCCATTCGCGGTTTGAAGTACCGCCCCCAGCTGTCAAACAGGGTGGCGGCCCGAACGCGGGTTGACAGACCGATGGAGCACCGGCGAGCCTCGCGGCTCCCCACGCCCGAGCCGCCGAAAAGGTGGCACAGACGCAAAAAAAGCCGCAACACCTACCAGCGTAGCGGCTCGCGCCGCTCCATTCGGGCTGTCAAACCCGTCCTGAGTTCCCCCAGGCACCGCGACTTTAGCGCAAAAAACGAAGTCACGCGCATAAAAAAAGCGGGCCAGCGGCGAAGCTGGCCCAGAACGGAGTTCCCTCATGGAGACGCGCCGCAAGCAGCGCAGGCGAACGGTGACACACGTCATGGGCAAGGTCAATACAACTTGTTGATTTGCAATGAATGTGGTTCGCAGTGTGGACGGTACGGGGTCGATGGAAACGGCGTCCGATGGAGCAATTCAAGCCCCGATTTTGCCGTCAAGCGGCCATCGCCAACGACCCTCCGAGACCACAAAATTCACCCCGACCAGGCCGCCGAAGGCACAAACGAACGGTTCGCAGTGCGCCCAGGTTGGGGAGCCATTTCAAAAGCCCCGAACGTTTGACGTTCGGGGCTTTTTTTTCGATAAAGTCACAAGCTGCCCTTATTTCGCTCTGGTCAGTGCATGTGTGCCAACGATCATTGGACTTCGTGCCGCCTCTCCCATGCCATCTCAACTGCCCTGGCTTGAACACACCGACCCCTTCCCTGACCCCTCCCAGGCGTGGGGCCCCGATTCCCCTGCGCCCGGGCTATTGGCAGCTGGCGGCAAGCTCGATGCGCCCCGTCTTCTGCAAGCCTATCGCCAAGGCATATTCCCATGGTTCAGTGTCGGCCAGCCCGTTTTATGGTGGTCACCAAACCCCCGAATGGTGCTGGAAACAAACAACTTCCGACTACACCGGTCGCTGCGCAAAACAATCCAAAGATTCCGTACCTACCCAAGTTGCGAAATCAGGGTGGACCACGATTTTCAAGCGGTGATTTCTCATTGCGCTGAAAGAAAACGCAAGGAACAGAGCGGTACCTGGATCGTCCCTTCGATGGTGGACGCCTACAGCGCCTTACATAGGGCAGGCTATGCCCACAGTATCGAAACCTGGATGGGCGGACGGCTCATGGGCGGCCTGTACTGCATTGGCATAGGGCGTGCCGTTTTCGGTGAATCCATGTTTGCCCTGGCCACCGATACTTCGAAAATCGCCCTGGCCGCCCTGGTGTGCATGTGTCTTCGCCAGCAAGTACCCTTGATCGATTGCCAACAAAATACTGCCCATCTCGCATCGCTCGGCGCACGGGAGATTGAGCGCACGGTATTCCTTCGCCACGTCTGCGAAGCCTATGCGCAGGAACCACTGCAATGGTCGTTCAACCCCGTATACTGGGACGTGCTTCTGCCCTCTTCAGCGCCCGCGGCATGACGCAACTCAACGATTTACCCTTTCAAACACTTCAGTTCTACGCCACGGCCCCCTATCCGTGCAGCTACCTGCCCAACCGCCAGGCCCGCTCGCAGGTAGCAACGCCAAGCCATCTGGTTCGTAGCGACATATATTCCCAACTGGTTGCGCAAGGTTTTCGCCGTAGCGGGATGTTCACCTACCGCCCGTATTGCGAAGGATGCCGGGCTTGCAAAGCACTGCGCGTCCTGGTCGACGAATTCGAACCCGATCGGAGTCAACGCCGCGCCCATGCGCGACACGCCCCATTGCAGGCGCGGGTCCTTCGCCCCAGCTTTGTCCCGGAACACTACCAGCTTTACCTGCGTTACCAGAATGGTCGACATGCAGGTGGCGGCATGGACCACGACAGCATCGACCAGTACACCCAATTTCTACTGCAGAGCCGGGTGAACTCGCGCTTGGTGGAGTTCCATGAACCTGACGTGGAAGGCACGCCCGGTGCATTGCGCATGGTGTCCCTGCTCGATGTGCTGGACGATGGCCTCTCGGCGGTCTATACGTTCTATGAACCCGACGCGCGCAGCAGCTACGGTACCTTCGGTATTTTGTGGCAGATCGAACAGGCCCGCTTGCTGGGGCTGCCACATGTTTACCTGGGCTACTGGATCGCAGAGAGCACCAAAATGAACTACAAGGCCCGCTTTCTGCCCCACGAAATACTGCAGGACGCCCAATGGCAACGGGTTCACTTGCGCAAAACAGAAACAGCACAGCAGAGCACCAATTTCACAAGATAAAATTACTGCTCCGTCATGTGGCATCCTTATGAAAAAAACAGACCCTGATCTTTCTGCAAAACCCAGTGTGCAGGTCATAGAGCGTATGTTTGCACTGATGGATGTGCTCGCATCACGTGAAGAAGCGATTTCACTCAAGGAAATCAGCGAAAGAACCGGACTTCACCCCTCTACCGCACACCGCATACTGAATGACCTCGCCATTGGACGCTTTGTAGATCGTCCCGAGTCCGGCAGCTACCGTTTAGGCATGCGTCTGCTTGAATTGGGAAATCTGGTCAAAGGCCGCCTGAGCATCCGCGATGCCGCCATGCATCCCATGCGGGAATTGCACCGCCTCATACAACAACCCGTCAACCTCAGCATGCGTCAGGGAGATGAAATCATTTATGTGGAGCGCGCCTACAGTGAACGCTCCGGCATGCAGGTCGTCCGGGCCATTGGGGGACGTGCTCCGCTGCACCTTACTTCTACCGGGAAGCTTTTTCTTGCTGCGGACGATCCGCAACGCGTCCGGGCTTATGCCACGCGAACCGGACTGGCAGGCCACACACGCAACAGTTTGACGCAAATGCCGGCTCTGGAACGCGAACTCTCCAGAGCGCGTGCCAGCGGCGTCGCCCGCGATAACGAAGAACTGGAACTGGGCGTGCGCTGCATGGCCGCTGGCATTTATGACGACCAGGGGCGTTTGGTGGCGGGCCTGTCGATTTCAGCCCCCGCAGACCGTCTGGATGAAAGCTGGTTGCCGAAGCTGCAATTCACTGCCAACGAAATTTCTTTGGCACTGGGCTACAAGCCAAGAGCTGAGGACACGCCGCGCGGAGCGGGCGCGCTGTCGCTGCCTACCCGGTGAAGGAAGCAAGGGATGCATAACTGATGCGTTCCTTAACCCCCGTCCACCCGCATCACTCAACTCTTGCGTGCCGCTGCAGTCCCTGCCACCGAAGGGTGCATGGTTGCCATGGATTCGACCCAGTTACGAACCCGGACTGCATCACCGATTCGACTGAGCTTGCCGGCGGAATCCAGGAAGACCATGATCAGCTTGCGCCCCGCGATCTGCGTCTGCATCACCAGGCAGCGGCCCGCCTCGGAGATATAGCCCGTCTTCTGCAAGCCAATGTCCCAGTTGGGATTTTTCACCAGTAGATTGGTATTGTTGTACTGCAGGGTTTTTTGTCCTACCGCCACCTCATAGCCGGGAGAAGTGGAAAACTCGCGCAGCACAGGGTCACTGTGGGCAACATTGACCAACACCGCCAAGTCCCGGGCGCTGGACTGGTTGAGACTGGACAGCCCAGTGGGCTCCACATAGCGCGTATCCGTCATACCAAGCAGGCGTGCCTTGACATTCATCTGCGTCACAAAAGACTTGAGCCCCCCGGGATAAGTCCGTCCCAAGGCATTGGCAGCCCGGTTCTCGCTGGACATGAGAGCCAAATGAAGCATCTCGCGGCGGCTCAACGTGGTCCCTACTACCAGACGGGAGCGGCTCCCCTTTTCCGTATCAATATCTTCCTCGGTGATCGTGATCGCCTCATCCATGGGCAGCCCGGCCTGACTGATGATGAGCCCCGTCATCAGCTTGGTCAGTGATGCGATGGGAAGCACCGCCTGATCGTTTTTGCTCAACAATACTTCATGGGTATCCTGGTCCACAACCAGGGCGACGCTGGATTTGAGGTCCAGCGGATCCGTCAGATGATGTAAACCTGCCAGTTCCCCAAACGACTGCCGCGGCGCTGCCACGCGAACAGGTGTGCGGGCGGAAGCCGATATTGCTCGGGGGGCCTTTCCGCGAACAACCAGCTTGCGGGCAGTCTCCGATTTGGCCGCAGGTCGTTTGCTCGCCACTTGGTGTTTCTTGTCGGCTGCCTGTTTGCGCGGCGCCGCCTGGGCACCTGAGACAAAAAACAGTACACCCGTGAGCACGATTGCAAACCATTGAAGCATGGAGCGGAGGACCATCTGGGATTGGTGCGAATTCAAAGCTCATCTCCTGGCTGCAACAATTGTTTCACAGTGTAGTTCCAACAAAAAAATCGCGCAAGATCAATATCTTGCGCGACGATTTAAATCAATTGGAAGAGATTTTAGGCGCTTTGGAATGTCTCAACACATGCGCTCTCGCATCTTCAGCCCTGCGCAGCCACCCGATCGGCCTTGCTGTGCAGCTTGTTGAGTGCAGCGATATAAGCCTTCGCCGACGCCACCACGATATCCGGATCGGCTCCCACACCATTGACGACACGTCCACTGTTCTGCAACCGAACCGTCACTTCGCCCTGGCTCTCGGTCGAACCACTGATGGCATTGACCGAATACAGCACCATTTCGGCACCGCTCTTCACATGCGCCTCGATCGCTTTCAGTGAGGCATCCACAGGCCCATTGCCATCAGACTCGCCACGCACCTCTTTGCCACTGACGGTAAAGACAACGCTCGCGTGGGGGCGTTCCCCCGTTTCGCTGTGTTGTGCCAACGATACAAAGGCATATTGCTCACTGTCTCCGTGGACATTGTCTTCGCTCACCAGCGCAAGAATGTCTTCGTCAAATATCTCGCTCTTGCGATCGGCCAGTTCCTTGAATCGGGCGAAGGCGGCATTGGTATCCGCCTCACTTTCCAGGCTCACTCCCAAGTCCTGCAGGCGCTGCTTGAAGGCATTGCGGCCGCTGAGCTTGCCCAGCACGATCTTGTTGGCCGTCCAGCCCACATCCTCCGCCCGCATGATTTCGTAGGTGTCGCGCGCCTTGAGCACACCATCCTGGTGGATACCGCTGGCATGAGCAAAGGCGTTTGCTCCCACCACGGCCTTGTTCGGCTGCACCACAAAGCCGGTGGTCTGGCTCACCATGCGGCTGGCGGCAACGATATGCTGTGCATCGATGCCCACTTCGAGATCAAAGTAGTCCTTGCGGGTCTTGACCGCCATGACCACTTCTTCAAGAGAACAATTGCCTGCGCGCTCACCCAGGCCATTGATGGTGCATTCCACCTGGCGCGCTCCGCCGATCTTCACACCGGCGAGGGAATTGGCCACGGCCATCCCCAGGTCGTTATGGCAGTGCACAGACCAGATCGCCTTGTCGCTGTTCGGAATACGCTCGCGCAAAGTCTTGATGAAATTGCCGTACAGCTCCGGCACGGCATAGCCCACGGTGTCTGGCACATTGATGGTAGTGGCGCCTTCATGAATGACGGCCTCAATCACGCGGCACAGAAAGTCCACTTCACTGCGATAGCCGTCTTCAGGGCTGAACTCGATATCACCAACGAGATTGCGCGCAAAGCGTACCGACTGCCTGGCCTGTTCCAGCACCTGTTCAGGCGTCATGCGCAGCTTCTTCTCCATGTGCAACGGGCTGGTGGCAATGAAGGTATGAATGCGTGCACGATTGGCGCCCTTGAGCGCCTCCGCCGCACGTGCAATGTCACGGTCATTGGCACGCGAGAGCGAGCAGATGGTGGAGTCCTTGATCGAATTGGCGATCAGCTGCACCGCTTCGAAATCTCCATTCGAACTGGCCGCGAAACCGGCTTCGATCACATCCACGCGCAGGCGCTCGAGCTGGCGCGCAATGCGCAGCTTCTCGTCGCGCGTCATGGATGCACCGGGCGACTGCTCACCGTCGCGCAAGGTGGTATCGAAAATAATCAATTTATCAGCCATGTGGTTTCTCCTGGTTCCTGGTGGGTTGGTGGCCCGCAACTGCAATTTCTGGCACCCAAAACAAAAGGCCCGTTGCGACTGCAGACGGGCCTGTGTGGAAAAAGTGTGCGCGCGCTCTACTGTCTCCGCCCGTGGATGGATAGCAGTAGGGCCAGTGCAAGCGATTTCATGGGTTCCAATGTAGCACAAAAGATCGTGGGCACCGACACGCGGCAGGGCTCATTTGTGCAAACCACGCTCATCGGGTTCATCGGTCGACGTACTGATCACGCTGCTGTGCAGCCCCCGCGACTTGCGCACGGCATAGACGACATAGCCACTCAGGCCGTAGAGAACAAACACGCTGAACAAGACAATGGGCGGGTGGATGTTGATGATGGCAATACCCAGTGCAATCAAAACAATCACAATGAACGGGACGGATTTTTTCATCTGCACGTCCTTGAAGCTGTAAAACGGCACATTGGTCACCATGGTCAAGCCTGCATACAGCGTGAAAGCGAACATGACCCAGGTCACGTGTACCCAGCTGATCCAGTGGTCCTGACCGCGTTGCACGCCCAGTTCTGTCATCAGCCAGATGAACCCGGCAACCAGGGCCGCAGCAGCCGGTGACGGCAGGCCCTGGAAATAACGCTTGTCTACTACCGCTGTATTCACGTTGAACCGCGCCAACCGCAATGCAGCGCAGGCGCAATAGACGAACGACGCAATCCACCCCCATCGGCCAAGGCCATGGAGCGCCCAGACATAGGCGATCAAGGCCGGCGCAGCCCCGAACGACACCATGTCCGAAAGCGAATCCATCTGTTCGCCAAATGCGCTCTGCGTGTTGGTCATGCGGGCGATGCGGCCATCCAGGCTGTCCAGCACCATGGCACAGAACACCCCGATGGCCGCCTGGTCGAACCGACCATTGATGGCCATGACAACGGAGTAAAAACCGCCAAACAGCGCGGCGAGCGTAAACAGGTTGGGCAGGATGTAGATGCCCTTGCGCCGCTTGCGCAGCACCACGCCCTGGTCAGTATGGGACTCTTCTCCATCATGCATCAAATGTGTCTCCAACGCCTATTCATCAAGCGCAATCTGCTATGAAAACAGTAGTAATTTACGATCATAGAACGCTGCAGTGTAGCTGCGACAGCGAACTGGAGGTGGGGTGTTTCACCCAAAACAAAGGCCACCGAAGTGGCCTGTGTGTGAACGGCTGCCGTAGCAGCTGGTTCAGTTGCGGGTCTGGTCGACCAGCTTGTTCTTGGCGATCCAGGGCATCATGGCGCGCAGTTGGGCACCCACCACTTCGATGCTGTGGTCGGCCGTGTTGCGGCGGCGGGCCGTCATCGAGGGGTAGTTCAGGCGGCCTTCCTGGATGAACATCTTGGCATAGTCGCCATTCTGGATGCGCTTGAGCGCATTGCGCATGGCCTTGCGCGACTCTTCATTGATGACTTCAGGGCCGGTCACGTACTCACCGAACTCGGCGTTGTTCGAAATCGAGTAGTTCATGTTGGCGATACCGCCTTCATAGATCAGGTCCACGATGAGCTTGAGTTCGTGCAGGCACTCGAAGTAGGCCATCTCGGGGGCGTAGCCCGCCTCGACCAGGGTTTCGTACCCCATCTTGATCAGTTCAACGGCGCCACCGCACAGCACGGCCTGCTCGCCGAACAGGTCGGTCTCGGTCTCTTCCTTGAAGTTGGTCTCGATGATGCCGGCCTTGCCGCCGCCATTGGCCATGGCGTAGCTCAGAGCCAGATCACGGGCCTTGCCGGACTTGTCCTGGTGGACGGCCACCAGGTGGGGCACGCCGCCACCCTGGGTGTAGGTGTTGCGCACGGTGTGGCCCGGTGCCTTGGGGGCGACCATCCAGACATCCAGGTCCGCGCGGGGCACAACCTGGTTGTAGTGCACATTGAAACCATGGGCAAAAGCCAGCGAGGCGCCCTTCTTCAGGTGCGGCTCGATTTCGCTGTACACACCAGCAATGTTTTCATCGGGCAGCAAGATCATCACGACGTCGGCGGAGGCAACCGCTTCGTTGACTTCAGCCACCTTCAAACCGGCCTTGCCAACTTTGTCCCACGATGCGCCGCCCTTGCGCAGGCCGACCACGACCTTCACACCGCTGTCGTTCAGGTTTTGTGCATGGGCGTGGCCTTGCGAGCCATAGCCGATGATGGCCACGGTCTTGCCCTTGATCAGGCTCAGGTCACAGTCTTTATCGTAGAAAACTTTCATGGTCGCTCCGGTTGAAATTCGTCAGGGGTTGAAACTAAAAAATGAAATTGTCTTACATCGGATGGGTTTCGGCCGGATCGCCAGGCGGGGAGTTGCAGACAGTGCTGTAGCACGGCAAGACTCCCCGACGACACTCGCCGGCCGAAGGCCGATCCGTTACACACGCAGAATGCGCTCACCTCGGCCGATACCGCTGGCACCTGTCCGCACAGTCTCCAGGATGGCCGTGCGGTCGATGGCCTGCAGGAAGGCTTCGTTCTTGGTCTGGTCGCCGGTCAGCTCGATGGTGTAGCTTTTCTCGGTGACATCGATGATGCGGCCGCGGAAGATGTCAGCCATGCGCTTCATCTCCTCGCGCTCCTTGCCCACCGCGCGCACTTTCACCATCATGAGCTCGCGCTCGGTGTAAGCGCCTTCGGTCAGATCCACCACCTTGACAACCTCGATGAGACGGTTGAGGTGCTTGGTGATCTGCTCGATCACGTCATCCGAGCCGGTCGTCTGGATGGTCATGCGCGAGAGCGATGCATCCTCTGTGGGCGCCACGGTGAGCGACTCGATGTTGTAGCCACGGGCCGAGAACAGGCCCACCACGCGGGAAAGAGCGCCGGGCTCGTTTTCCAGCAAAACAGCAATGATGTGTTTCATGGTGCAGATTCCTCTTTTTGCGACGACAGCACGATCCAAAAGGGGTCGAAGAAAACTGTCGTTTTTCGCTGCCCTCCCCTGGCGCCGGTAAGCGCCAGACTTGGCAGGCAATAGATTCGTCGAAAATTAAAAATGATAGCATCCAGCGCTTACTGGGTAAGCCCTGAATGCCAATTTCGCTTACAGGTCTTCAGAACCCAGAAGCATCTCGGTCAGACCTTTTCCGGCCTGCACCATCGGGAACACGTTCTCGGTAGGATCAGTGCGGAAGTCCATGAACACCGTGCGGTCCTTGAGCTTGCGGGCTTCGCGCAGTGCGGGCTCCACGTCCTTGGGGTGCTCGATCAGCATGCCCACATGGCCATAGGCCTCGGCCAGCTTCACGAAATTGGGCAGCGCATCCATGTAGCTGTGGCTGTAGCGGCCCGAGTACTCGATTTCCTGCCACTGGCGCACCATGCCCAGGTAACGGTTGTTCAGCGCAACCACCTTGATCGGCGTGTTGTACTGCAGGCAGGTGGACAGTTCCTGGATGTTCATCTGCACCGAGCCCTCACCCGTCACACAGAAAACCTCGCTCTGGGGTTTGGCCAGTTTGATGCCCATGGCGTACGGAATGCCCACACCCATGGTGCCCAGACCACCCGAGTTGATCCAGCGGCGCGGTTCGTCAAACCGGTAATACTGCGCGGCCCACATCTGATGCTGGCCCACGTCGGACGTGACATAGGTGTCCGCATCCTTGGTCATGTTCCACAGCGTCTCCACCACGTACTGCGGCTTGATCACGTCCTGGCTGCCCATGTCGTACTTGAGGCAGTTGCGTTCACGCCAACCCTCGATCGTGCTCCACCAGGCAGCGAGGTCGCCCGCCTCGACACGCATCGGCGTCTCGCGGATCATGGCGATCAGCTCGGTGAGCACGTCCTTGACGTCGCCAACGATCGGGATATCCACCTTCACGCGCTTGGAAATACTCGACGGATCAATGTCGACATGGATGATCTTGCGATCGTTCTGTGCAAAGTGCTTGGGATTGCCGATCACGCGGTCATCAAAACGCGCGCCTACGGCCAGCAGCACGTCGCAGTTCTGCATGGCATTGTTGGCTTCCACCGTGCCGTGCATGCCCGGCATGCCCAGGAACTTGCGGTCGGAGGCAGGATAGGCGCCCAGGCCCATCAGCGTGTTGGTGACCGGGTAGCCCAGCATGTCGACCAGGGTGCGCAGTTCCTGTGTCGCATTGCCCAGCAATACGCCGCCACCGGTATAGATATAGGGGCGCTTGGCGGTCAACAGCAGTTGCAGCGCCTTGCGGATCTGCCCGCCATGGCCCTTGCGCACCGGGTTGTACGAGCGCATCTCGACGCCCTGCGGGTAGCCCTCGTAGGCGACCTTCTTGAACGACACATCCTTGGGGATATCCACCACCACAGGGCCCGGGCGTCCGGTACGCGCGATATGGAAGGCCTTCTTCATGGTCATGGCCAGATCGCGTGCGTCCTTGACCAGGAAATTGTGCTTGACGATGGGCCGCGTGATGCCCACGGTATCGCATTCCTGGAAGGCGTCCAGGCCAATGGCCGCCGTGGGCACCTGGCCCGTGACGATGACCATGGGAATGCTGTCCATGTACGCCGTGGCAATGCCGGTAATGGCATTGGTAACGCCGGGGCCGGACGTGACCAGCGCCACGCCCACCTCGCCGGTGGCCCGTGCATAGCCATCGGCCGCATGCACTGCCGCCTGCTCGTGGCGCACGAGCACATGCTGAATGGTGTCCTGCTTGTACAGGGCATCGTAGATATAGAGAACGGCTCCGCCAGGGTAGCCCCAGATGTATTGCACGCCCTCGGCCTGCAAGGCCTTGACGAGAATCTCGGAACCCATCAGTTCCTGCGAAGCGGATTGATTGTGCGCAGCGGCAGCCGAAGCGATTTCGGCCTTGGTGATTTCCATGATGAACCTTTGTGAATTTCTCTGACGAAAAACCTTGGGTGCCCCTTGCATGGACTCTTGTGAAGCCAGCTTGGAACTTGAGGCCAAGGACATGGGCGTGAAGATTGCCGCGCCGGACCGTGACCCGTTTGCCTTTATGTTTGCAGGCGTTCATTATCGCACTGCAACAAAGAAAATGCGCAAAAGGTATAAAAAATCCGCTCCGATGCGATAATCGTCGGCGTTTTGCGCACAACCGCGCTGCAGCGCAACTCCGCGCTGCACCAGCTCCTGCCCGACCCCTTTGGCCACCGAAAAAGAACTCTCGGATTTCCTGCACAGCGTGGAAAAGCGCGCCTTCAAGCGCTCGATGTACCACGTGCGCAACGAGGAATCAGCCCTGGACATCGTGCAGGACAGCATGATGCGGCTGGCCGAGCACTATGGTGACAAGCCGGCCAACGAACTGCCGATGCTCTTTCAGCGCATCCTTTCCAACTGCACCCTGGACTGGTTCCGCCGCCAAAAGACGCACAATGCGCTGTTCTCGCACATGAGTGATTTTGAAAGCGATGACGATGGCGGCGGCGATTTCAACCTGCTGGAAGCCTGGAGCGGCCCCGAAGGCGGCGAGCAGGCCCAGAGTGCCGAAGACCTGGCACGCCGTGGACAAACGCTCAGGGATATCGAGCTTGAAATCCAGCATCTGCCGCCGCGTCAACGGGAAGCATTCCTGATGCGTTACTGGGAGGAAATGGATGTTGCAGAAACAGCGACCGCGATGGGCTGCTCCGAAGGCAGCGTCAAGACGCACTGTTTCCGCGCCATTCAGGCTCTCGGCAAGGCGCTCAAGGCCAAAGGAATCCATCTATGACCACCTCGCATACCCCCGTCAACACATCGGCCGCCGATCGTTTTGCCCGGCGCATCACTGCCCGGCTGAGCGAGGGAGCCAGTGATCTGCCCTACGACATTTCCGAGCGCCTGCGGGCCAGTCGCATGCAGGCACTGGCACGTCGCAAGAAGTTCGTGGCGGCCGTACACACGGCACCCTCCGTTGTACAGGCGGGCCACAGCGCTACGCTGGGGCGCGGTGGCAGCGGCATGAACTGGTGGCAGTCGCTCCTGTCGGCCGTTCCCATCATGGCGCTGCTGGCCGGCTTGGTGGTCATCAACCTTGATCTGGACGAAGTCGGCATGATGGAAGTGGCTGAACTGGACGCCGCCCTGCTTGCCGACGACCTGCCTCCGGCGGCATACTCTGACCCTGGTTTCGCACAGTTCCTGAAAACAGGCGGCGCGCAAAGCCATTGACACCTGTTTTCAACCTGCATGCACGCATCCGCAAACACCCAACACCCCTCCCGCAGTCCAACGCCAGCCATCGTGCTGGCGTTGGCGTTGCTAGGGGGCCTGGCGGTGGGTGCATGGCTGGTGGTGCAGCAAGTCCGCATGGCGCCTGGCACCACCATATCGGCCCCGGCAGCGCCAGCCCCTTATGCCCCACAAGCCCACAAGCCGGGACAGCCCCTCCCTGCCCCAAACGAAGGCCCCGGCTGGGAAACCCTGAACACACCGCAAAAACTGGCGCTTTATCCCCTGGCTGAGCGCTGGGCCTTTCTGGGAAGTCTGCAAAAACGCCGGTGGCTGGCAATGGCGCAGTCCTTTGCGTCCCTGCCCGAGGAGGAACAGGCACGGCTGCATGACCGCATGACCGCCTGGGCCAGCTTGAGCGCGCAGCAGCGCAACCAGGCGCGGCTGAACTTTGCGGTGACGAATCGTCTGTCGCCGCAGGACAAGCGCACCCAATGGGACGCCTACCAGGCCTTGAGCGAAGAAGAAAAACGCAAGCTGGCGGCCCGGGCCAGCACGAAGCCCCAGGGCGCCGCACCGGCACTGCGTCCCACTGCGTCCAAAAGACTGGCAAAGGTGCCGGCAGCCATCAACCCGCCCGGCAATCCTGCCAACCCCCCCAAAATTCCCCCTGCAGCATCCACACCGGCCCGCATTGCCGCACCGGGCATGGCCGCTGAGGCGCGAACGACCGAGGTACAGGGCGCCAGCACGCCCGCCAGCACGGCAGCGGTCCCTCCTCCCCTGCCAGCGGCAACTGCCCCGGAGGCCCCCATGGAGCCCCCGACGCCCGACACACGGCCTTCCGACATTTACTTGAACTGAGCAATGCCCGAACCCCTCGCCAGCGCCTCTTTGCCCTCCGCTGCCTCTCCACACACGATCGCTCCCCGCCTGGGACGCCGCATGGCATGCTGGCTCTATGAGGGCATTTTGATGTTTGGCGTGGTTTTCATTGCCGGATACCTGTTCGGCACCCTGAGCCAGACGCGCAATGCGCTGGACAACCGCCATGCCCTGCAAGCCTTCCTGTTTGTTGTTTTCGGCATCTATTTCACATGGTTCTGGGCCAAGGGGCAGACCCTGGCCATGAAGACCTGGCACATACGCGTCGTAGACACGTCCGGCCGCCCTTTGTCGCAAGCGCGCGCGCTGGTCCGTTATGTGTTGAGCTGGCTCTGGTTTCTGCCTCCGCTGCTGGCGGTGGCGCCCTTTTCCTTGCCTGCGGGTGAAATCACCGTGATCGTGTTCGGCTGGGTCGCCGTATGGGCACTGTCGAGCCGTCTGCATCCGCAGCAGCAGTTCTGGCACGACGCGTGGGCAGGCACCCGTCTGGTGGACTCACAGGCTGCAGGCCTCTGATACGGCACGTCGCTGAACGCTCCGCAGGCACACCTTCCCCCATGTCCCATTCCCCGCCAACGGGCGCCAACCCCGTCAATCCTCAAAAAACCCGCAGGGGGCTGAGCCGCCTCTGGCACGCCACGGGCTATTCCCTGCAAGGCCTGCGCAGCGCCTGGGGAGAAACCGCCTTCCGCCAGGAAGCACTGGCGGCTCTGGTGCTTTTGCCCTTGTCGCTATGGCTGGGCCGTACCTGGGTCGAAACCGCCCTGCTGTCGGCCACTGTGGTGCTGCTGATGGTGGTGGAACTGCTCAACACGGGCATCGAAGCGGCCATAGACCGTATCGGTCCTGAATGGCATGAACTGTCCAAGCGCGCCAAGGACATGGGCAGCGCTGCGGTGCTGCTGAGCCTGTTGCTGTGCATCGGTGTCTGGTGCACAGCATTGTTTCAAAGGTATTTTCATGGCTGACCCCGCTTTTTCCCTGTGTGTCTACTGCGGCTCGCGTCCCGGAGAAAACCCACTGTTTGCCGACGCAGCACATGCTGTGGGAACATGGATCGGCCAGCATGGCGGGCAGTTGGTCTATGGCGGCGGCAGCAGCGGCCTGATGGGCATGGTGGCGCAGGCGACGGCCAAGGCCGGCGGACGTGTGGTCGGCGTGATTCCCCAGACGCTGGTCGACAAGGAATACGCCAACCACGCCTGCGATGAACTGCACATCGTGCAGACCATGCACGAGCGCAAGGCGCTCATGGCCGAGCGCAGCGGCGCCTTTCTGGCGCTGCCGGGCGGCATCGGCACCTTTGAGGAGTTGTTCGAGGTCTGGACCTGGCGCCAGCTGGGCTACCACGACAAACCCATCGGGCTGCTGAACGTGGCGGGCTACTACGACGGCCTTCTGAGCTTTCTGCACACCAGCGTGGGCAGCGGCTTCATGGGGCCCTGGCAGATGGATCTGGTGCACGCCAGCACATCATTTGACGTCCTGCTCCCCGGGCTGGTGCAGGCCATGCAGGCCAGCCCCAGCGGCCCGGCACTGCGCTCCGTGATCTGAGAGCCCCGGCTGCAGGGGGCGCTGCGGCTCAGATCGCGGTGTCGTCCAGTTCCCCGGTGCGAATGCGGACCACGCGCTCGACCGGAGTCACAAAGATCTTGCCATCGCCAATCTTGCCCGTGCGCGCCACGGCCACGATGGCGTCCACGCAGCGCTCCAGGTCCTCGGTCTTGACCACGACCTCGATCTTCACCTTGGGCAGGAAATCCACGACGTATTCCGCCCCCCGGTAAAGCTCGGTGTGGCCCTTCTGGCGGCCGAAGCCCTTGACTTCGGTGACGGTCAGTCCTGTAACCCCGCATTCGGCGAGGGCCTCGCGCACCTCTTCGAGCTTGAAGGGCTTGATGACGGCGGTGATCATTTTCATGGTGCTAACTCCTTGAGACGGCAAAGGGGTGAAAAAGACAATCAGGCCCGGAACTGGCTGGTGATGGGATAGCGCCAGTCCTTGCCAAAGCTGCGCCGCGTGACCCGGATGCCTACCGGGGCCTGGCGGCGCTTGTATTCATTGATCTTGATGAGACGCGTCACGCGCTCGACATCGGCGCGCGCGAAGCCGGCAGCGACGATGGTCTCGATCGGTTCGTCATTTTCCATGTAGCGCGCAATGATCGCGTCCAGCACCTCATAGGGCGGCAGGCTGTCCTGGTCCGTCTGGTTCGGGCGCAGCTCTGCGCTGGGCGGGCGGGTGATGATGCGATCGGGAATCGGGTTGGCGCCCGTGCCATACGGATCATGGGCATTGCGCCAGCGCGCCAGGGCAAAAACCACCGTCTTGGCAACATCCTTGATGGGCGCAAAGCCGCCTGCCATATCGCCATAGAGGGTGCAGTAACCCGTCGCCAACTCGCTCTTGTTGCCGGTGGTCAGCACCACCGCCCCGAACTTGTTGGACAACGCCATCAGCAAGGTGCCGCGGATGCGCGCCTGCAGGTTTTCCTCGGTCGTGTCCTCGCTGCGCCCCACGAAATGGGGGGCCAGCGCTGCCCGCAAGGCGTCGAACGTCGGCGCAATGGCGATTTCGTCGTACTGCACGCCCAGCCGCTCGGCCATGTCGCGCGCGTCGATCCAGCTGATGTCGGCCGTGTAGGGCGAGGGCATCATCACCGTGCGCACCCTGGCTGCGCCCAGCGCGTCGACGGCAATGGCCAGCACCAGGGCCGAATCGATGCCCCCCGACAGGCCCAGCAGCACACCCGGAAAGCCGTTTTTGCGCACATAGTCGCGCACGCCCAGCACCAGCGCGTCCCACAGGTCGGCCTCCATGCTGCGTTCGGGCAGCACATCAGCTATCAAAGCAATAGCTGATGGCGCTTTATCCACCTGCGTAAACACCATTTTTTCTTCAAAACCTGGCGCCCGTCCCACCACTGCGCCAGCCGCATCCAGCGCAAACGAACGGCCTTCGAAGACGACCTCGTCCTGGCCTCCGACCAAATGGGCATAGACCAGCGGCAGCCCGGTCTCCAGTACCCGGTGGCGCATGGTCTGCTCGCGTTCGGCGCTCTTGCCAATGTGAAAGGGCGATGCGTTGATCACCACCAGCAGTTCCGCGCCGGACTGGGCGCAATCGCGCGCTGGCGCGGTATGCCAGGCATCCTCACAGATCAGCAGCCCCACACGCAGCCCGCCCGCCTCGAACACGCAAGGCGCCTGACCGGGCACAAAGTAACGGCGCTCGTCGAACACCTGGTAGTTGGGCAGTTCGCGCTTGGCATAGGTCTGCTCCACCCGGCCATTGCGCAACACGCTGGCCGCGTTGAAGCATGGGCTGAACGCAGGCGCGTCAGGGGCTGTGCGCTGGGGATGGCCCAGCACAATCGCCAGGTCTTTCAACCCCGCCGTCTCGCGGGCCACTGCTTTCACGGCATCATCGCAGGCAGCCTGGAAGGCCGGGCGCAAAAACAGGTCTTCGGCGGCATAACCGCACAGGGCCAGCTCGGGCGTCAGCAGCAATTGCGCACCGGCGGCATGGGCCTCATGCGCCGCCGCAACGATCTTCTGCACGTTTGCGGACAGGTCGCCCACCACAAAATTAAGCTGCGCAGTGCAAATGGAAAGCGTCATGGAATGGAAACGGGCCGCCAGGGCCCCAAAAAACAAAGCCAGTCACCCCCACGCAAACGCTTTGGCGAACCGCAGCGGCGGGGATGCCCATGGCTGAAAATGCCATTATCACCCGCGTGTCGGCATCTCCGCTGGACATCGCCGCAGCCGACTGGAACGCCCTGTGGGCCCTGCAGGCGCAGCCCACCCCTTTCATGCGCCATGAATACCTGGCCGCATTGCACGCCAGTGGCAGCGCCACGCCGCGCACGGGCTGGGCCCCCTGCTTTCTCTCGCTTTGGCAGGACGAGACCCTGATCGCCGCCTGCCCGCTGTACCTCAAGAGCCATTCCTACGGCGAATATGTATTTGACTGGGCCTGGGCCAACGCCCATGCCGAGCACGGCGTGCCCTACTACCCCAAGGCGGTCGTGGCGGTGCCGTTCACGCCGGTCCCGGGCACGCGCCTGATGGCGCGGGACGCCTCGGCACGAACGGCACTGGTCCAGGCACTGCGCGACTGGTGCGAGAACGCAGGCGTCTCCTCGCTGCACATCCTGTTTGCCGCCGACGAAGATCTGGACGCCTGCGCCCGGGCCGGATTGATGCCGCGCCAGACCATTCAATTCCATTGGACGAATAGGGCCCCCACGCTCGGCACTGGCGTGTCCTCGCTGCCCCCCGAGGGGGCTCTCGCCGCCTTGGGGCGGCCCGGCGGCGGCTCGATGGCCCCCACGCTCGGCACTGGCGTGTCCTCGCTGCCCCCCGAGGGGGCTCTCGCCGCCTTGGGACGGCCCGACGGTGGCTCGGCGGCCTACCGTAATTTCGACGATTTCCTGCAATGCCTGAGCCAGGACAAACGCAAGAAGATCCGCCAGGAGCGCCGCCGGGTCAGCGATGCCGGGGTGCGCTTTCGCTGGGTGCAGGGAACGGACATCGGCCCCGCCGACTGGGATTTCTTTTACCGCTGCTATGAGCGCACCTACCTGGAACATGGCAACCCGCCCTACCTCACGCGGGATTTCTTTGCGCGCATGGCACAGCACATGCCCGAAGCCTGGCTGCTGTTTATTGCAGAGCGTGAGGGACTCGCAATTGCTAGCAGTTTGATAGCTATCAGCGCTTGTCCATCGGGTTCTGAAGGCCAAAAACACCAAGAATTCGTGGCCTATGGCCGCTACTGGGGGGCGCTCGAACGCGTGGACTGCCTGCACTTCGAAGCCTGCTACTACCAGCCGCTGCAGTGGTGCATAGCGCACGGCGCACAGCGTTTCGAGGGCGGCGCGCAGGGCGAGCACAAAATGGCCCGCGCCCTGCTGCCCGTATCCACCCACAGCGCCCACTGGCTGGCGCACCCGGCCTTTGCCGATGCAGTCGGGCGATACCTTGAACGCGAAGACCTCGGCATGGCGCACTATCTGGAGCATCTGCAGGCGCGCAACCCGTTGCGCCCGCCACGGCCGTAAGCGCGTCAACCCGTGGTGAGTCCCTGTTCCAGCAGGCGCAGAAACTCGTCTGCGGGCACCGGGCGGCTGTACAGGTAGCCCTGCACCTCTTCACACCCCTGGGCCTGCAGAAACGCCAGTTGGCCGGTGGTCTCGACGCCCTCGGCGATGGTGTGCATGCCCAGGCTGCCGGCCATGGAGATGATGGCGCTCACGATGGCCCGGTCGTCTGGATCGGTCGTGATGTCCCGCACAAAAGACTGGTCGATCTTGACCTTGTAGACCTTGAATCTTTTCAGGTAGTTGAGGGAGGAGTAGCCCGTGCCAAAATCGTCGATGGACAACAAAATGCCACGCTGGTGCAGCTTGTCCATCATGGCAATGGCGGCCTCGGGATCGGTCATGGCCACGCCTTCGGTCAGTTCCAGCTCCAGATGATGGGCGGGCAGGCCCGCCTCGTCCAGGATGGATCCAATCCGCTGCGCCAGGTCTGCCTGGCGAAACTGCACCAGCGAGAGGTTGACCGCCATGGTCAGCCGGTGGCCCGCCTGCATCCAGGCCCGGAGCTGGCGCGTTGCCGTGCGCAGCACCCACTCGCCGATGGGCAGGATCATGCCGCTGCTCTCGGCCACCGGAATGAATTCTGCGGGCGAGACCTGGCCCAGATCCGGGTGCTTCCAGCGCAAGAGGGCCTCGGCACCGATGATCGCCCCGGTCGCCACCGCAATCTGGGGCTGGAAATGCAGCGTGAGCTGGTCGCGCTCCAGGGCACGCCGCAGGGCGTTCTCGATCAGCAGCGTGCGCTCGGAGCAGGCCTGCATCTCGGCCGTGAAAAACCGGAAATGGTTGCGGCCGTGGTGCTTGGCGTCATACATGGCCGCATCGGCACAACGCGACAGGCTGTCGAAATCGGCCCCATCGCCCGGAAACATGGCGATGCCGATGCTGGGTGTGACGGTCAGCTCGTGCGAACCGATCTCAAAGGGCTCTGCCGCGGCCTGCAGCAGCTTTTCGGCCAGATGGGCGGCGCCCAGGTTATCCGTGTCGGGCAGCACCAGCACAAATTCATCGCCGCTGAGACGCGAGACAGTGTCCTGTTCGCGCACCATGGCCGTCAAACGCCGCGCCATGGACTGCAGCAAGGCGTCGCCCATGCGGTGGCCCAGAGAATCGTTGATTTTCTTGAAATGGTCCAGGTCCAGAAACAGCAGCGCCAGCGGCTGGCCATGCCGCTGGGCCGCCACCAAGGCCGAATGGCAGCGGTCGGCCAGCAAGACACGGTTGGGCAGACCGGTCAGCGCATCAAAATGGGCCAGCTGGCGCACCTGCTCTTCGTCCAGCTTGTTCTGGGTAATGTCGCGGGACAGCACCACAACGCGCGCCGCAGCTCCGGGCTCGGTGGCCTTGCGCGCCACCGACAGGGCAAACCAGCGTTCCCCACCCTCCGGGCGGACGAGGCGAATCCGTGCACCGGTAGACCAGCCTTTTTCATTCGCTTCATGGATGGTGCGCAAGACCGTCTGCGCCGCGTCCGCCGGCATCACCTCGGTCACGGTCCGGCCCAGCAACTGGTCGGCAGCCGGGATCAGCATGTCTGCACGCGGAGCATGCGCGCTGTAATAGCGCCCGTCCAGATCCATTTCGAACAGCAGGTCAGGAATGGCGTTGACCGTGGCTTCCAGGTGCTGCTGTGCGGCCAGGATTTCACTGGTGCGCTGCGCCACCAGCACCTCCAGCTCGGCGTCTCGAATCCGCATGGCATACAGGAGCCACGCCAGGTAGGCCATCAGGACGCTGATAAGCACCCCCACCAGGCCCTCCAGAACCCGGTCTGCCATGTGGTACCAGCCGCCGATGGGCGCCACGCTCAAGGTCCAGGCGCCATTGGGCAAGGCGATCGTGCGCTCCACCGGGTCTGCCAGGGCTTGCGCATTCCAGGCCTCGATGCGTTGGTGTTCGCCCGTCTCGGGTACCTTGCGCCACAGCTCGAAGGCATAGCCCCGTTCGCTCAGCAGGGGCAGTCGCGCCGCGTCGAGTACCTCGGGAAACCGCAAGGTGACATAGGAAAAGCCCCAGAACCTGCGCTCACCATGCGCCTGCGCCAGATAGATCGGCAAGCGCCCCACCACTCCCAGCCCCCCTTGCGCAAGGTTCATCGGACCTGCCAGCGTCAGTTTGCCTGTATCGCGTGCCAGGCGGGCCTCGCGGTTCTGCGCACTATCGGCCAGCTGGTTGAAGCCCAGGCTTTTTTCGTTGCCTGCCAAGGGCACCACGCAGCAAATGATGCCCCCGGGGGCCAAACCCAACGCAGCGATACCCGGATAGAAGGGCAGCATTTCCGTGGCGACCCCCTCGAAGTCCTGCACCGCTCCGCCTCCTTGCCGCACCAGCGCGGCCAAGGCGTAGGTGGCAGAAAGCGCCCGCTCAATCCCGCGCTGCAGCGACTGCGCATGGTCTGCAGCCAGGTCCGCGGCCAGCGCCACGCTCTTGTCGCGCTGCTGTCGTACCGAATGGTCGTCCCAGACCCGCACCAGCAGCAAGCCAGAGACCAGCACCAGCAGTGAGACAAGCCACTGCTGTTGGCGGGGGGTGATTTGGGGCAGCACGCTGGGCATGGAGATGCCCGGATTCTGCCCCATCCTGCGGGACAGCGGAGGGCGCACGGCCTCCATCCACCCGATGCCCATGGCACAGGTGCGGTCACCTGGCGGTGGCTTGCATCCTCACTTAAAGATGCATACGCTATGAACATTAAAAACTGGAAAAGCCAATGAAACAACCCCACGCACCATCGCCCAGCCCATGCCACGGGTTCCCAACGCAGGCAGCGAAGGAGTACAGCCATGTCCGGCGTTGAGCAGGCTGCACCACTCGTACAGGCGCTGGAACGCCCCTACCAGCACGGGTTTGTCACGGAGATCGAATCTGACGCGCTGCCGCCAGGATTGGATGAGGACACCCTCCGCGCCATTTCGCGCCGCAAACGCGAACCGGATTTTTTGCTGCAATGGCGCCTGGCCGCGTTCAGACGCTGGCAGGCCATGGAGCCCCCTGCCTGGGGCAGACTGCAGGTCGATGCCATCGACTTCCAGGCACTGAGCTACTACTCGGCACCCAAGTCCCTCAAAGATGGGCCCAAAAGCCTGGCTGACGTTGACCCCAAGCTGCTGGAAACCTACGAAAAGCTTGGCGTGCCGCTGCACGAACGCGCCCGCCTGGCGGGCGTGGCGGTGGATGCGGTGTTCGATTCGGTCTCCGTGGGCACCACGTTCCGCGAGCAGCTGTCCAAGGTGGGCGTCGTCTTCTGCTCGTTCTCGCACGCCGTGGAGCACTACCCGGAACTGATCGAACGCTACATGGGCAGCGTGGTGCCGGTGGGCGACAACTTCTATGCCGCGCTGAACTCGGCGGTGTTCTCCGACGGCTCCTTCGTCTACATCCCCAAAGGCGTGCGCTGCCCGATGGAGCTGTCGTCGTACTTCCGCATCAACGCCAAGGGTACGGGCCAGTTCGAACGCACCCTGATCATTGCCGAGGAAGGCAGCCATGTGAGTTACCTGGAGGGCTGCACCGCCCCCCAGCGCGACGAGCACCAGCTGCACGCCGCCGTGGTGGAGCTGGTCGCGCACGACGACGCCTACATCAAGTATTCGACCGTGCAGAACTGGTACCCCGGCGATGAGCAGGGGCGCGGGGGCATCTACAACTTCGTCACCAAGCGCGGGCTGTGCGCCGGACAGCGCTCGCACATTGCCTGGACGCAGATCGAAACGGGCTCAGCCATCACCTGGAAATACCCCAGCGTGGTGCTGCGCGGCGACGACTCGCGGGGCGAATTCCATTCCATCGCGGTGTCCAACCACTTCCAGCAGGCCGATACCGGCACCAAGATGATCCACCTGGGGCGCAATACCAAGAGCCGCATCGTCTCCAAGGGCATCAGCGCGGGCCACGCCCACAACAGCTACCGCGGCCTGGTGCGCATCGCACCCACGGCCCAGGGCGCGCACAACCACACGCAGTGCGACTCGCTGCTCATCGGCCCGGACTGCGGAGCGCATACCTTTCCATATATCGACACCGCACGCAGCGATGCCGTGGTGGAGCACGAGGCCACCACGACCCGCATCTCCGAAGAGCGGCTGTTTTATTGCCAGCAGCGCGGCATTGATCCGCAGGAAGCCACGGCGCTCATCGTGGGCGGCTTCTGCCAGGCCGTCCTCGAAGAGCTGCCCATGGAGTTTGCCCTGGAGGCCAAGGCCCTGCTGGCGGTGTCGCTGGAAGGCGCCGTGGGTTGACCCACAAAATTATCAATAAAAACAGCCTCAAGCGCTTACTCCATAAGCGCTGGCAGCTATCAAATCAATAGACAGGACCTCCGATGACAACCCCGAACCCCTTGCTGCAAGTACGCGATCTGCGCGTCCAGATCGGTGACCGCAACATCCTCAAATCCGTCTCCCTCGATGTTTCTGCCGGGTCTCTGGTGGTACTGATGGGCGCCAACGGCAGCGGCAAAAGCACACTGGGCCTGACGCTTGCCGGGCACCCCCACTATCGTGTGGTGTCGGGCCAGGCCCACCTGGACGGCCGCGACCTGCTGGCCATGAATGCCCACGAGCGCGCCCGCGCCGGGGTGTTTGTCTCGTTCCAGTCGCCGCCCGACATCCCGGGGGTCAAGAACAACCTGTTCATCCGCAGCGCCCTCAACGCGGTACGCGAAGCCCGGGGCCAGGAGCCGCTGGATGCGTTCGACTTCCTCACGAGCGCCCGCGCCGCCGCACAACAGCTCGGCCTGCCCGAGGCCATGCTGGCGCGCCCGGTGAACGAAGGCTTCTCCGGCGGCGAGCGCAAGCGCAACGAACTGCTGCAACTGGCCCTGCTGCAGCCGCGCCTGGCCTTCCTGGACGAAATCGATTCGGGCATGGATGTCGATGGCGTGCGCGCCGTGGTCCAGCTTGTGCACCAACTGCGCGCAAAGGGCACGGCCCTGGTGGTGATCTCCCACTACCTGCACCTGATCGAATCACTGGCGCCCGATACCGTGCTGCGGCTGGACCAGGGCTGCATTGCCGAAACAGGGGGGCTGGACCTGGCACGCAGCATCGCCAAAACCGGTTTCACCCGCAGCCCCGAACTGGCGGAGGCCTGAGCCATGAACACTGCCAAAGCCGATGCACTGACGGCCCGGGAACACCTGGCCGCGTGCGGCTGGATTGCCCCGCGCAACGAGTCTTTTCGCCACCTGCCACCGCCGCCCGCTGGCATCTGGCTCGGAGACGGTGCAGAAAAAAGCCCCGACAGCTGTGACGCCTCCCCCTTGTCCGGCACCGGCTGGACCCTGTATCCCGTGGGCGACACGCTGCAATGCAGCGTCGCCGCGCGCTGGCTGGACGCCAGCGATCCCCAGCAACGCGCGGAGCTGTTCAGCGGACTGGCACAGCCCGGAGGCAGCGATGCCGCCCCCTTCGCCTGGGCGCACCGCGCCCTGTGCCGCCAGGGTTTGCGCCTGCGCGTGGGCGCATCGCCCAGCGAGGACCCCGGGAAAACCGTGTGGCTGCACCTGCGCCACCAGTCCCGCAGTACCGTGGAGGCCCCCATGCTGGTGGTGGACGTGCCCGATGGCGTGCACTGCGTGCTGATTGAAAGCCACGACCGCGACCCGGCGCAATGCCAGCACAGCCTGACCCAGAACCTGCATGTGCACCTGCACCTGGGGCAAGGCGCCCTGCTGCAGCACCTGCGCATCGCCACACCCGGCCCCGGCGATCAGGTGGCCCACATGGTCCATGTGCGGCTGGGCCAGGATGCCCAGTATGCGCAGGCCCTGGTCGCTGCAGGCAGCCAGTACCACCTGCAGCGCACGGTGCTGGACCTGCAGGCCCCCCATGCCCGCGCCCGCACAGGGGCCGTGCTGCTGGCCCATGCGGCTGCACTGGAGCAGCAGGTACAGACCGTCCACCAGGCCGCCCGCACCGAAAGCACGGTGGAAGCGCTGGCACTGGCCAGCGGCCCGGCCCATGTCGTGGCCCACGCCCATACACGCATCAACCCTGGCGCGGACGAAGCCTGCGTACGCCAGCGCCTGCATGGCGTTCCGCTGGCAGGCGAGCCCCGCCTGGTGCTGCGCCCGCACCTTGAAATACAGCACGACAAGGTGCAGGCCGCACATGGCGCCACCTGGGGCGCCCTGCCCCAGGAAGCCCTGTTCTATGCCTGCCAACGGGGCCTGGATGAAACCAGTGCACGTGCGCTCCTCCTTGAAGGCATGGCCACGGCCCTGCTGGAACGCTGCTTCGACGACCCGGACACGCTGGCCACCCTGTCGGCCGACGGCCTGTTGGCGCGCACCATCGCGCAGCAGCTGGAGACACACCATGGCTGACATGCAAGCTGCGGGAACGCAAGCCCGGGCGGCAGATTCCCTGCCCACAGGCCTGCGCGACCTGTTTCCGGTGCTGCAGCAGCGCATTCACGGGGCTGCACTGGCCTACCTCGACAACGCTGCCACCACGCAGATGCCGCTGCCGGTTCTGTCGGCCATGCGCCAGTTCGAAGAATCCCAGCGCGCCAATATCCACCGCGGCGTGCACACACTGAGCCAACGCGCCACCGACGCCTTTGAACAGGCGCGCAGCGACCTCAAACGCTTCATCGGCGCAAGCGACGCGCATGAACTGGTGTTTACGTCGGGCACCACCGAATCGCTGAACCTGGTAGCCCACGGGCTGGGCACCGCAGGCGCAGGCCCGGCCTGGCTGCGACCTGGGGACGAGATCATCGTCAGCGGCCTGGAGCACCACGCCAACCTGGTGCCCTGGCAGCAGCTTGCACGGCGCAGCGGCGCGACCCTGTGCATCTTGCGGCCCGATGCGCAGGGCCGTCTGCACACTCATGACCTGGCCCGTCTGCTGACACCGCGCACCCGGCTGCTGGCCCTGACGGCCAGCGCCAACGCCACCGGCGAGCGCCCGCCGTATGAAGATCTGCTGGCCCTGGCCGCGCAGGCCGGCGCACTCACGGTGCTGGACGCCGCGCAGGCTGTGGCACACGCCGTGCCGGACTTGTCGCGGCTTGACTGCGACTTCATGGCCTTTTCCAGCCACAAGATGTATGGCCCCATGGGGATTGGCGCCCTGGTAGGACGGCGCAGTGCGCTCGAACGCCTGACGCCCCTGCGCCTGGGCGGCGACATGGTGGAATGGGTCACGTACGAAGATGCCGGTTTTGCCGGTCTGCCCGCCCGGCTGGAAGGCGGCACCCCCCATGTCGCTGGTGCCGTGGGCATGGCGGCGGCGGCGGCTTTCATCGACAAGACGGGGCGCGGCGTGATCGATGCCCATGTGCATGCACTGCGGGCGCATGCCGCCTCGGGCCTCGCCGCCATGGACGGCATCACGGTGCTGGCACCGCACGCGACACGCTCGGCCCTGGTGTCGTTCGTGGCCCGCAATGTGCACCCGCACGACATCGGCACCCTGCTCGATGGGCAAGGCATTGCTGTGCGCACTGGCCACCACTGCGCACAGCCGCTGCTCGATCATCTGGGAGCCGGCCCCACGACACGCGCCTCGTTCGCCGTCTACAACACCCACGAAGAAGTGGAACGCCTGCTGTCAGGCGTGGCCCACGCACTGGAGATGCTGCAATGACCCCCCCGGACAACGATCTGTACCAGGACGTGGTGGTCGAACACAAGCGCGCACCGCGCAACTTCGGCCACCTTGCCCATCCCACCCACCAGGCACGCGGCACCAACCCGCAATGCGGCGACAACATTGCCGTCGAGCTGGACATCCGCCAGGGCCAGGTGCACGACATCCGGTTCCACGGACAGGGCTGCGCCATCTGCATGGCGTCGGCCTCCATGATGAGCGAGGCCATCAAAGGCCAGGATGTGGAAGTGGCGCGCCAGTTGCAGCAGCAGTTCCGCGCCGTACTGACCGGCGAGACCGATCCTGAAAACGCACACCTGGGCAAGCTCGTCAGCCTGGCCGGAGTACGACGCTACCCCAGCCGCATCAAGTGCGCCCTGCTCGGCTGGCACGCCCTCATGCATGCACTGACCGAGAACGCAGACAGCGCCAGCGCGGCTCTCCAGGACACGGAGTCCATGCCATGATGAAACGCCAGCGCGAAGATGTCCTGGTGCGGCGTGCCGTGCGCGTCGAGCGCATCCCCGATGGCTCGCCCATTGACCTGGAGGCAGGGATACTGGCGCAGATCACGCAGGCGCTGGGCTCGTCCTTCACCTTGCTGGTCGAAGGCCAGCTGGTGCGCCTGCGCGGCGTGGATGCCGATGCCATTGGCAAAAAGGAACCCGCAGCACTGGAAGTGCCCCAGACGGTGGAGGCCGAGGACGTGAGCGACCTCGTGTGGCAGGTGCTGCGCACCTGCTACGACCCGGAGATTCCGGTCAACATCGTGGAACTGGGACTGATCTACCGCTGCGTGCTGGAGCCCCTCGAAGGCGACGCAAAGGTGCGTGTCGTGATCGACATGACCCTGACCGCCCCCGGCTGCGGCATGGGCGAAGCCATTGCCAACGAGGTATGCGACAAGGTGCTGGCACTGCCTCGGGTGGGCGAGATCACGGTCAACATGGTTTTCGATCCGCCGTGGGACCGTTCGATGATGTCCGAGGCTGCCATGCTCTCGCTCGGACTGTGAACACCCCCTGCCCGCCCCTGCGGCGGGCAGGGGGCGCAAGCCACATCAACCGCAGCAGGCACCGCCCGAGCAGCAGGAATCCTCGGCTTCTTCCTTCTTGGCTTCCAGCTTGCTGATCAGCACGCGCCACTGGTCTGGCCCCGACTGCAGATAGGCCCACTGAACCTGGCCCGGCGCGCGGGATTCCAGCTGATGGCGCAGAGGCACCGGATCATGGTCATTCACGATCTGCAGGGCCTCGCCTGCGCGCAGCGCATCAAACTGGCCGAAGATCTGCACATGGCGCTCGCGCGGCTCCAGGGTGCGCACATCAATCACAGGGGACTGGGTAGGAAGCATGAAATAGCCTTTCTTGGCAAACGGAGGATAAAAATACGGGAACGCACTGCGCGCTCCCCGGGAACAAAACGAGACAGGCGGCTTTTCAGCCGTCCTTGCCGTCCAGCCGGGTCTGGGCAAGCCAGGGGGTGTAGATCACAAGGTAGATGGCAAACGCCACGCACCATGCAGCCGCAGCAAATGCCAGGGCCATGCCATACCACTGCGGCACGGCGATCGGCAGCAAGACCCGCAACACCGCCGCCGCCATCACCAGGGCATAGGCCAGCACTTCGGCGCGGCTGGCCTGCAAGGGCCGCCCGGTATGGCCGCGTGCAGTGCGGGTAATCATGCCGATGATCAGGCCGCCCGTGGTTCCCACGGCAAAGGCGTGCACTGCAGCCGAAGCCACCACCCAACCCGCCTGGGCCAGGGCCAGCAGGGCGAAGCCCACAGCAATCCAGGCGTAGGAGGCGTGCAGAATCCACAAAATAGGACGTTTGCGCGTGACCAGTGGGTGCCACTTCCACAAACGCACAGCATGCGCTACAGCGGCCAGCACGCAAGCCACCAGGGTCCACAGGCCCGCCGGAGCAAACACCCACAGCGCCAATGCCAGCGCGGTCACGGCCAGCGTACCCATTTCGAACCGGCGCGACACCGTGATCACCAGCCCCGGTGTCACGCTCTTGGTAAACATGGGCACAACACGGCCCGCCATGACGCATTCGATCATCACGATCAGCGCCAGGCCGGCATACAGGGGTGTGAGCGGCTGCACCTTGAGCACCCCCAGGGCGGCCAGGTGAAAGACCAGGTTGGCCAGCGACATCAGCACGAGGATGGAGATCAGGGGGATGTTGCGCTTGTTCCCTGACTTCAGCAGCACCCGCAGCAAAATACCCGCGACGATGGGCAGCAACGCGACATCCAGCGCGGCATACACCGCATAGGGCGCCGCTACGGCCGCCAGGCGCGCTGCGATCCACAACAAGGCCAGCACGCCCAGCAAGGCGCCGCGCGGCGTAGGCAGCCCGGTCCAGGCCTTCACGGCGGTCAACAGGAAACCGACAATGACGCCCGCCGCAAAGCCGAACAGCATCTCGTGCGCATGCCAGAGCAAGGGGCTGACAGGCAGGTCCACGCGGGCATGGCCCAGAAAGACAGCTACCCACAGGGGCACCGAAAGGCATGCCAGCAACGCGGCGGCCAGATAGAAGGGCCGGAACCCCAGGCGCAGCAAGGGCCATCCCTGGAGAACGGCTGCGGGCTGCGCCGACTGGGCCTGGGACAGTATCGGAGGAAGCGGTTGGCTCATAAAGGCAGGAGCGCAAGCCCCTGGTGTGCAGGCTGGCGGTCTCTAAAAAGATTCATTCAATGTGAATCTTAACGCATGTACTGCCCTCAATGCAATGGCGGTCAGACACAAGCGTTGGCTAAAAGCTCTCCCAATCGTCTTCGTTCTTGCCGGGCGCGGCCGTCGATGGCAGCGCGGGTTTGGATACAGGCGGGGCCTTGGGCGGTGCTGGCGGCCTGGGCACGGCAGCGTTCTGGCCCTGCGCCTTGCTTCGCACCGGCGCCGCAGCGGGCAGCTGCTTGCCCGGCGCAGGGCGCACGGGCGCGGCTGGCGTTCTCACCGGCGCGGCATGGTCGTTCCCCAGCTTGAACACCGCAACGGACTCCACCAGCTCCCCCGCCTGGCCATTGAGGCTGCTGGCCGCCGCCGCCATTTGCTCCACCAGCGCCGCATTCTGCTGCGTGGCCTGGTCCATCTGCGTGACCGCTTCTCCCACCTGCGCCACTCCTGTGCTCTGTTCGCTGCTCGCCGCGCTGATCTCGCCCATGATGTCGGTCACCCGCCGGATCGCCGCCACCACTTCGGTCATCGTCGCCCCCGCCTTGTCAACCTGCGCGTTGCCTTGCTCCACGCGCTCGACGCTGGCGCTGATCAGGTTCTTGATTTCCTTGGCCGCCTCGGCGCTGCGCCCTGCCAGGCTGCGCACTTCGCTGGCAACCACGGCAAAGCCCCGCCCCTGTTCGCCTGCGCGGGCCGCCTCCACTGCAGCGTTCAGGGCCAGGATGTTGGTCTGGAACGCAATGCCGTCGATCACGCCAATGATGTCGGCTATCTTCTGGCTGCTGGTGTTGATGCCTTTCATGGTTTCCACCACCTGGGCCACCACCTCCCCGCCTTGCTGGGCCACGCTGGAGGCGCTGACCGCCAGCTGGTTGGCCTGGCGGGCGTTGTCTGCGTTCTGGCGCACCGTGCTGCTGAGCTCTTCCATCGATGCCGCCGTCTCCTCCAGCGCGCTGGCCTGCTGCTCTGTGCGCGAGGACAGGTCGTGGTTGCCCTGCGCAATTTCGGCACTGGCCGTCGCCACGCTTTCGGACCCTTGGCGCACCCGTACCACGATGCTGGCGACGTTGTCGCGCATGGACTGGATTCCATGAATCACACTGCTCTCATCGGTACTGTGGGGAATATCCACCGCCAGATCCCCCTGTGCGATGCGGTGCGTAATGGCATTGAGCAATGCGGGCTCGCCACCCAACTGCCGCAGGATGCTGCGTGCAATCCAAAAACCGATCAAACCCAAAGCCAAGGCCAGCACCACCGTGACGGCCCCCGCCTCTCCCAGCCTGTTCAAAAAGGTCGCCTGCACGGTATCAACATAGACGCCGGAACCCACGATCCAGCCCCAGGGTGCAAAGCCCTTGACATAGGCAGCTTTTTCGACCGGCACATCGCTGCCTGGTTTGGGCCACAGGTAGTCCACGAATCCGGCACCGTCCTTTTGCACCACCTTGACAAATTCCATGTAGAGGTACTTGCCTGTAGGGTCCTTGCGCTGGCTCTGGTCCTTGCCTTCCAGGTCCGGAACGATGGGATGCATGACCACCTTGGGCTGCATGTCGTTGATCCAGAAATATTCATTGCCGCTGTAGCGCAAGGCCCGCACGGCAGCCATCGCGCGCTGCTTGGCTTCGTCTTCGGTAAGGGCGCCTTTGGATGCCTGCGCATGAAAATGGGCAATCACACCATGGGCCGTTTCCACCGCCTGGCGCACGCTGGTCTGGCGCTCCTGCAG
Source organism: Burkholderiaceae bacterium (assembly GCA_023954095.1). Taxonomy (GTDB): domain Bacteria; phylum Pseudomonadota; class Gammaproteobacteria; order Burkholderiales; family Burkholderiaceae_C; genus Simplicispira. The sequence continues at coordinate 74,838 of JAMLIQ010000009.1, forward strand.
GATCAGGCCGCGCTCAGACACCATGAGAATGGCCGCCAGCGCCAGCATGGCCAGTACGGCGGAGCCCACCAGCCATCCCAGCCGACGGGAAACACTGAGCTGTCGGAATGCAATCATGGAAGTCTCCCCAGGGGTAAAGGCAATGCGCGAGCGAAATGCCGCCCCTGCACGGGTCACATAGGCGACAACGCCAACCCACAATACTGCTTTTTCTCCCCATTGGCGAGAGGCAAACCACCATCGCATGCAATGCACGAAGAAGGAGGACATCGCCCCCTGAAGTGGCAGCCAGGGCCTGCAGCGTCCGCGCGACACTGCCGTATCGGCGCGGTCGGTCTACCGGTGATCCTTGAAGACCGCCACAGCCTGCACCAGAGGAAGCCTGTGCGTTCAGATTGCCGGCCGCTGCGGCCATTGCTTCGACCAGAGCGGCGTCTGCTGCGTCGCCTGGTCCCTTTCCGTCACGGCTTCACCCACCCGGGCCATGCCTTGGCTCTGCTCACGGCTGCCGACGCGCAGCAGATCGACCAGCCCCGCAGCCGCCGCAAACAAGGCCGCCAAACCCCAATCGAGGCCGGACTCGACAAAGCTGGCGCCCAGGACCACCGCCGTGACCGCGCTGGCAGCAACGGCCGCCATCATCACGCGGTCTCCCAGCAACTGCTGGGCCTGCACACCCGCACGGTATGCAGCCACAACGCACACGGCTGGCCGACTGCGCTCTCAAGGTGTAGGCAGGCGGGGACGGAGGACCGCCGCCCCCCGGCGGCGGCGCCAGGCACACACGGCGCCACAGGTCGCACCGGAGGAACCTGGCAAGGCCGACAACAGCTATATCTTTCATAGCTATCAGCGCTTTATGGAAAAGCGTTTGATGGCTATTTTTCTCAAACTTTCAGAAACTTTCCCAGTCGTCTTCGGCCTCCGGCTGGTGCGAAGGCGTGCTCCGGGGAGCGGTTGGTGCGGCCAGGCTGGGGGCCGTCGGCTTCGATACTGCCTTGGGCTTGACGGGCACCTGGGGTTCGGAAACGGCAGCCGCCGCAGCCACAGGCCGCGTCTTCTGCGGCTTCGGCGCGGGTTGCGGTGCGATCCGTCCAGCGTCCAACGGGAGCTTGAAGACCGCCACGGTATTCACCATATCGCCCGCCTGGCCATTGAGGCTGCTGGCCGCCGCTGCCATC
>JAMLIQ010000090.1 GCA_023954095.1 Burkholderiaceae bacterium
GTACGGCTGCACTTTTTCGTTCCTGCACCACGGCCTCGCACGCTTTGGCGTCAGCGTGCGCCATGTGGACATGACCGACGCGGCCAATGTGGCCGCAGCCGTCTCCGACAAGACACGCGTGGTGTACCTGGAATCGCCCGCCAACCCCAACATGCGCCTGGTGGACATTGCGGCGGTGTCGGCACTGGCCCACGCGCGTGGCGCGAAGGTGGTGGTGGACAACACCTACTGCACGCCCTACCTGCAGCAGCCCCTGCTGCTGGGCGCCGATGTGAGCGTGCACTCCATGACCAAATACCTGGGCGGCCACGGCGACCTGACGGCCGGCGCCGCCATCTTTGCCGACGCCGAGCTGGCCCAGCGCGTGCGCCTGTATGGCCTGAAAGACATGACCGGTGCGGTGATGTCGGCGCAGGACGCACACCTGGTGATGCGTGGCCTCAAGACCCTGGCGCTGCGCATGGACCGCCACTGCCAGAGCGCGCAGACCGTGGCCGAATTCATTGCGGCGCACCCGGCCACCGCCGTGGTGCATTTTCCCGGCCTGCCCAGCTTTGCGCAGCACGCTCTGGCCAAGCAGCAGATGCGCCAGATGGGCGGCATGATCGCCTTCGAGCTGAACGGTGGCCTGGAGGCGGGCGTGTGCTTCATGGATGCGCTGCAGCTTGTCACCCGCGCCGTGAGCCTGGGCGACGCCGAAACCCTGGCGCAGCACCCGGCCAGCATGACGCATTCCACCTACACCCCCGAAGAGCGCGCCGCGCATGGCATTGCGGAGGGCCTGGTGCGCCTGTCGGTGGGGCTGGAGGATGTGCAGGACCTGCTGGCCGACATTGGCCAGGCGCTGGACCTGGCCCATGCAATGGCGCTCAAGAGCGCGCCGAAAGCGCAGGCAGCGGCAGGGCAGTTTTGTAGCGCACCTGCTTGAGGGCAAAGCTGGAGCGGATCTTCTCGATGCCCGGAATCGGCGAGAGCTGCTCCAGGATGAAACGCTCCAGCGCCGCCATATCGGCCAGCGCCACGCGGATCAGGTAGTCGCTGTCGCCGGTCATCAGGTAGCACTCCATGACCTCGTCCTGCTCGGCAATGCGGCGTTCGAAGTCGGCCAGCGCTTCCTTGTTCTGCGCCTTGAGGCTGATGCTGATGAACACGTTGAGCCCCAGGCCCAGCGCCGCCGCATTGGCCAGCGCCACATAGCGGCTGATGACGCCCGCAGCCTCCAGCGCCTTGACGCGCGCCAGGCAGGGCGAGGGCGAGAGGTGCACGCGCCGTGCCAGCTCCACATTGGAGAGCGAGCCATCGGCCTGCAGTTCGTGCAGGATGCGCAAATCGACGGTATCCAGCTTCATATGCTTTAAAGGTTGTTTTTAGCAGCGTATTGTGCTGTTTATGTCTTGTATCACAGTGCAATCAGCACCACATTTTCCCGATATCCGCCTAGAGTCCATGCCATGAACGCACCTACACCCCACGCCATGCTGCAAGTGCCTGAACTCCCTGACACCGACCCCGAAGAAACCGCCGAGTGGCGCGACGCCTTTCTGGCCCTGGTCGCCACGCAGGGACCGGAGCGGGCCCGCCATCTGCTGCAGGAACTCGCGCGCCTGGCGCGTTCGCAGCGCGTGGGTTGGCAGCCCGGCCTGAATACGCCGTATGTGAACACGGTAGGTGTGCAGGAGCAGGGCGTGTTCCCTGGTGACCTGGCCATCGAGGAGCGGCTTGGCTCCATCATCCGCTGGAACGCGCTCGCCATGGTGGTGCGCGCCAACCAGGCCTATGGCGAACTGGGCGGCCACATTGCCAGCTACGCCAGTGCGGCGGATTTGTTCGAGAGCGGTTTCAACCATTTCTTCCGCGCCCGCGAAGGGCTGGGCGCGGGCCAGCACCGGGGTGACCTGGTGTTCTTCCAGCCGCACAGCGCGCCGGGGGTCTATGCGCGGGCGTTTCTCGAAGGGGGGCTCTCCGAGCAGGACTTGATGTACTACCGCCAGGAGTTGAGTGCGCCCGCTGCAGGGGCGCACGGCCTGTCGAGCTACCCGCATCCGTGGCTCATGCCGGATTTCTGGCAGTTCCCCACGGGCTCGATGGGCATCGGCCCCATCAGCAGCATCTACCACGCGCGCTTCATGCGCTACCTCACGCACCGCAACCTGCTCGACTGCGCAGGCCGAAAAGTGTGGGGCGTGTTTGGCGACGGCGAGATGGACGAGCCCGAGAGCACCAGCGCGCTCACCCTGGCTTCGCGCGAAGGGCTGGACAACCTCGTCTGGGTGGTCAACTGCAACCTGCAGCGGCTCGACGGCCCGGTGCGCGGCAACGGCCGCATCATCGACGAGCTGGAGCGTTTGTTTGCCGGCGCCGGCTGGAACGTCATCAAGCTCGTCTGGGGCAGCGACTGGGACGGCCTGTTTGCCCGCGACCTCACAGGCGCCCTGGCGCGCGCTTTGGAGGGCACGGTCGACGGCCAGATGCAAACCTTTGCTGCGAAAGACGGGCGCTTCAACCGCGACAACTTCTTCGGCCAGAACCCCGAACTGGCCGCGCTGGCCCAGGGCATGACGGACGAGCAGATCGACCGCCTCAAGCGCGGCGGCCACGATCTGGTGAAGATCCACGCCGCCTATGCCGTCGCCAGCGCGCACCAGGGCCAGCCCACGGTGATCCTGGCCCATACCAAGAAGGGCTACGGCATGGGCCAGGCGGGCCAGGGCAAGATGACCACGCACAGCCAGAAGAAGCTTCAGGATTCCGACCTCATTGAATTCCGCAACCGCTTCAACCTGCCGCTCACCGACGAGCAGGCGACCAGCCTGGCGTTCTACAAGCCAGCGGAAGACAGCCCCGAGATGCAGTACCTGCACCGCCACCGCCAGCAACTGGGTGGCTACCTGCCGCGCCGCCAGACGGCCTGCGACGCGCTGCCCGTGCCCACCATCGAGAGCTATGCGCAGTTTGCGCTGCAGGCCGCTGGCAAGGAGATGAGCACCACCATGGCCTTTGTGCGCATGCTGGGCACGCTGCTGAAAGATGGCCAGCTCGGCCCCCGCATCGTCCCCATCGTGGCCGACGAGGCGCGCACCTTCGGCATGGCCAACCTGTTCAAGCAGGTGGGCATCTACAGCAGCGTGGGCCAGCGCTACGCGCCCGAGGATATCGGCTCGGTGCTCTCGTACCGCGAGGCGCTCGACGGCCAGATCCTCGAAGAAGGCATCAGCGAAGCCGGTGCCATCGCCAGCTGGACGGCGGCAGCCACCAGCTACAGCGTGCACGGCCTGGCCATGCTGCCGTTCTACATCTACTACTCCATGTTCGGCTTCCAGCGCGTGGGCGACGCCATCTGGGCGGCTGCCGACCAGCGTGCGCGCGGCTTTTTGCTGGGCGCCACGTCGGGCCGCACCACGCTGGGCGGCGAGGGGCTGCAGCACCAGGATGGCTCCAGCCACCTCGTGGCCGCCACCATTCCCAGCTGCAAGGCTTACGACCCGGCTTTCGCGGGCGAGATGGCCGTCATCATCGACGCCGGCATGCGCGAGATGGTGACCGAGCAGCGCGACGTTTTCTACTACGTCACGCTGATGAACGAAAACTACGCCCAGCCAGATCTGCCCGAAGGAGTCGAGGCTGATGTGGTCAAGGGATGCTATAAATTTGCGAGCTATCCATGCGCGAACAATGAGGCGCACATCCCCGATTCTCTTAGAGAAGTGACGCTGATGGGCTCTGGAGCCATATTGACCGAAGTGGTCAAGGCGGCGCAGTTGCTTGCGGCGCAAGGTGTGGGTGTGACCGTGTACAGCGTTACCAGTTGGAGCGAACTGGCGCGTGACGGTCGTGTCAGCTTGCAGCGCCAAATATCCGACGATGTACCTGTGCCCATGCCGTTTGTCGAGCGACAACTGCAAGACAGCACTGGCCCCATCATTGCAGCTACCGACTATGTGGTCGCCGTGCCCGAGAGCATCCGTGCCTACCTGCCCGAGGAGCGCCGCTACGTAACGCTCGGCACGGATGGCTTTGGCCGTAGCGATACGCGGGCGGCGCTGCGCGGATACTTTGGCGTGGATGCGGCGAGTATTGTGCAGGCGGCGCTTGGACAGTTGGCCTGATAGGGCTGGCCTCCAGATCTCCTCGCCGCAACGTTGCCCCAAAGGGTTCCTCGACCTTCGTTGCTATTGGGGTGGATTTCCTGTGCTCTGGCGTTCATCGGGAGGCTGTTACGGTTACGCTGCGTATGGGCCATCGCTAGGATGTGGCAAAGTCTTGCCTCAAGGCGCACCTGGCACGCGGCGATTTCGACAGCAGTCCCTTCATTAAAGAGTTTTGATGGGCGTAAAGTGTCGATTGAGCGCGATTTGCACAGGAGGTGGTCTGTGATGTATTGGTGTGCGGCCCTGATGCTCGCGGTATGGGTTGGTCTTGTCGGCTGCAGCGAAACACTCCGTGCGCAACGTCAACTGGTCTATACCTCTTTGTCGCCTGATGGGCTGCAGTTGCAATTACTGATGCAGGACGTGGATACCCGCTACACCGATCTGCCTGGGCGCCATTCGGCGAAGGAAGACGTGCTGCGTGCCGAATTGTGGGCCGTGAATGTGCCAATTCACACCTCTCGCATACCATGGTCGGATCTGCGTGCACAAGCGCTCAGTGCGGCCGCAGGCCAAAGGCACCGGGAATTCAGTGATTACCAGGTCAGCGCAGATATCGTGTTGCACAAAGACAGCGAAGGCCACTTGGCACGCTGCCGGTTGCAAAAGGGAGCTGTTTGTAAGGCCTTGCCCGGACTGAGCCTGCCAACCGACGGTGCTACCCGTAATCTGGTATTGGCACCCAGCCAGGATCTGGCCCTTGTTGCAGGGAGCGTCTACCGGCTCAGCGATTTGCAGCCTGGCCCGGTGCTGGCAGGTCGACCCGGATTCGATCAATGGCAGAAGCAGGCGTTGGAATTCCTGTCCAGACCCAGCAGCCCCGTCATGTGGCGCTTTGTTAACGCCGACTGGTTGTTGGCCTATTCAGCCTTTGTCGAGAAGACAGCTTCGACAATGGCGCTGGCCTACCATTTGCCCAGTGACAAGCTGATGGTAGTGTCACGGGACAAGCTGTTGCAGAACCAGACCCTCGAAATACTCGACACTGCGTACGATGGGCAACAATGGCTCTTCTATTTCAGAGCTTTGGAATGCATACCTGCCAGGGCCGATTGCCATCCGGCAATCATGGTTTACGAGGCCCAGCAGCAACGACTCCATGAGATGCCCGATCCCGATCTGGCACAGCCCTTTGCGCAACGCGTCTGGTTGCCGACGCAACGCCAGCTTTTGCTAGCCGAATGGTTGGGGTCGCGTAGTGAAGGCATAGACGCTATAAGAATCCGCACCTTCTCCTATTGACTGATCTGGTTTGACGCAGTTCGTACGGGCGTGTGAACGCAGGTAGACAAGTTCAACGCGCTAAATAGTCGAACAGGTCGCGTGGGTTCTTTCAGTCTTGCGACGGCTAGGCTGTGCGCAGTGATACGCGGGCGGCGCTGCGCAGTTACTTCGGGGTGGGTGCGGAGCACATTGCCCGCGTGGCCCGCCATCTCATGGCATGAGGCGGGCGGGCCGGATCGTCGCGGGAACGGTATACCACGCGGGGCTATGTGTCTCGGCCGAAAGCCGGGCGGTGACGAAGGACTGCTGATGGCACTTTCACCGCGCGGCGGCTGCGTTCACGGAAGCTTCACCTGCACCACGGCGTTCGGCACCGAGATGTACATCATGGTGCCGCGCACGGCGATACCTGTCGGGCGGTTGATGATGCCCGGCAGATCGCTCGCAGCAAAACCGTATTTCCATGCCTGGCCCACCGGAGTACTGACCTGGCCATCGGTGCCGATCTTGCGGACCACGCTGGTGAAGGGATCGGTGACATAGACATTGCCTCTGTTGTCCACGGCGAGGCTGGCCGTCTGCGCGGGCCAGCCTGCGTACTGTTGCACGGTGAAGCGGGCGGCAGCGGCAGGACCATCCGCGTAGCCAGGGGCCGCAATGGGGCTGCCCGCCAGCGTGGTGACCGCGCCAGACGGCGTGATCTTGCGAACGGTCGGCCCCACCTTGTTGATGTCGTGAAACAGGCCGTCGATCACATACAGGTTGCCCTCCGCATCGGTGGTCATCTGACCCAGCGCAGAGAACTGCGCCGCCGCGCCTTGCCCGTCCACATGGCCCACCGTGCCCACGCTGCCGGCAAACAGGGTGACTTCGCCCTTGGTATCGATCTTGAAGATGGCGCCCTTGAGGCTGGCGACGTACACGTTGCCGACGGTGTCGGCCGCAATGCCGGATGCGACACCGAGGAAAGCCGTTGGAACCTTGTCCAGCCATGGCGCCAGGTCGGCCAGAAGCACGGCCTGGCAGTTGGCGATTTTAAGGACGCGCGCATCGTCAATGGTGTAGAGGTTGCCCGCGCCATCGGTGGTCAAGGGGGCCGTGGAGTTGGACAGCACGTCCTCGCCCAGGCCGGTGATCGCTGAGCAATGCCCATCCGGCTTGCCCAGGGTCCGGACCAACCCGTCGGTCTGTACGGTGCGGATGGTGCGGTTGCCGCTGTCGCGCACGTACAGCGTGCCCGCAGGGTTCAAAGCAATCGAGTCCGGCGCGTTGAAGCTCGCGGTGCTGCCCTGTCCATCGTCCGTGCCTTCCGCAGAGGGTATTCCGGCGACTGCGACGGAAGCGCCTTGGAGCGTGTAACTGCGCAACTGAGCGTACTTGATGGCAGAGTTGCGTGTCCCGTACTCGGCAACAAGGATCCGACCATCGGGCGTGACGGTCATCTGGTCCGCAGTGCACAGGGTGCCTGGCCCGGCCCCACTGCCGTCCCCTGCGAAGTTGCATGCGTTGGCACGAACGAGAGTCGTCACGCTTCCGTCGCTGCCAATCTGGCGGATGGCCGGGGTTCCGTACCAGTCCAGTATGAACAGGCGATTCGCTGTGTCAAATGCAATCGCCTTGAGATCGCTGAACTTTGCGGCGGACGCGGAACCATCGGCATTGCCAGCGTTGTCGGCAGCCGGAACGCCGGATACCACGGTGGCCTGGCCGTTCGCTGCATACCTGCGGATCACGTGGTCATTGGGGTCTGCCGCGTGGAGCACGCCGCCCGAGTCGGTGGCCAAATGCACCGGCCGGTAGGTTTCGATGGCCGGGCCGGAAATGAATACCAACGTGGGGTACTGGCTGGCCTTGCTGGTGAGTGTGGTCACCTCACCCGTCGGAGCAATCTTGCGGATGGGGTTGGCGACAGGGTTCAGTGTCCCCAACGACCGCTTGACCTCGGAGACGTACACGTTGCCCGCCTTGTCCACGGCAATGCCCGTGGGGCTGCAAAAGGTGGCGGAGTTTCCCACGCCGTCCTCATTGCCACACACACCCGCCTTGCCAGCCAGGGTGGTCACCTCACCAGCAGTGCTGATCTTGCGCACCAGGTGGTTATCGGTGTCAGCCACATAGGTGTTCCCCGTCGCATCGACGGCCACTCCCATGGGGCGGTAAAACCGCGCTGCAGACCCATTGCCATCGGCGTGGTTGGATGGGATGTTCGCCACCCAGCCTCCACCGCCCGCCAAGGTGCTGACCTGCCCGTGGTCGGCGCTGAGTTTGCGAATCTGGTTGTTGCCGCTGTCCAGGATGATGACTTCGCCCGCGTTGGTCACGGCCATCCCACCCATGTATGCGCTGAGGCGTGCGGTGGAGGGCGCTGTGCCATCCTGGTTGCCTGCACCGTCGGTGTTGCCGGCAAGCAGCGACAGGGCCGTCGAGGGAGCAGGAGGGGGCACCGGGGCAGAGGCGCCGCCACCTCCGCATGCGCTGAGCAGCGGGACAACCAATGCGGCAAGAATGCCCGCGCGTTGGAACGGAATCCTGGAGACAACATTTGTCATGAAGCGCTCTCTAATGAAAAAGGTTGGATAGCGCCACCTTTGAGCCTGCGTGCGGACGGGAAGGAGTCATGGTAGATGGATCTTCCCGAGGATAAAGCAAAATTTCGACCCGCCGACACATGTTTCGATTGGGGACATATGCGGGAGATAGGCTTCCGTGGCGCGCATCTGCGATCTTGGGCGGTCTGCGGCGTCATGCCAATGTTGGGCACCGACGGGTTTGGGCGGAGTGATACGCGGGCGGCCTTGCGCGCGTTCTTTGGCGTGGATGCGAAGGCCATCGCGAAGGCAGCGAAGTTCGCGCTGGAGGGCTGATCCACCCATGAGCACAGGGCGTTACGAACTTCTGCGGCTTTGGGGTTTCCAATAGGCTTTTCTCCAACCCATACCGGGAGGCGCCCATGCAAGAACCAGAACGATCCACACTGAACCCACCCCAGGAGTCGTCCCGCTGGGGGCTTGTGGTGCTGGTGCTGGTTGTGCTGGCTGGGGCCGGGGGCGCCTGGTGGTGGTGGCAAGCCCAGGCGCCCGTGGTGACTCCCGCTGTGGTCAGTGCCCCGCCGGTCGCAGCAGCGCCTCCTGCGCTGCCTGCATCGGAACCGGCTTCCGGCCCGCAGAACCCGGTTGAGACTTTGGCGCCGCCCGAGGCCGCCCTGCCCGCACTGGCGGGGTCGGACGGCCATGTGGCCCGCGCGCTGGGCGAACTGCTGGGCGCGCGTGATATTGCGGCCTTCCTGCAGATGGATGGCCTGGTGCGCCGCGTGGTGGCCACGGTGGATAACCTGGGGCGCGAGCACGCCCCTGCGCGTCTGTGGCCGGTCCACCCCACGCCCGAACGCTTTGTCGTGGTCGGCGGCGGCCCGGTGCAGACCATTGGCCTCGACAACGCCGCCCGCTACGGCGCGCTGGTGCGCTGGATTGAATCGGTGGACATGGAGCGGGCCGTGGCGCTGTATGCGCGGCTCTACCCCTTGTTCCAGCAGGCCTACGAAGAACTCGGCTATCCCGGCCGTTATTTCAACGACCGCCTGGTGGCGGTGATCGACCACCTGCTCCAGGCCCCCGAGCCCGCCAGCCCTGTGGCGGTGAAGCTGACCGCGGTGAAGGGCGACGTGCCGTCCACCCGCCCCTGGGTGCGTTACGAGTTTGCCGACCCGCAGCTGCAAAGCCTGTCGAGTGGGCAAAAAATCATGGTGCGTGTGGGGTTGGAGAACGAGCGCCGTTTGAAGGCGCGGCTGAAGGCGCTGCGTACGTTGGTGGCGACGGGGGCGGTTGCCAAGGCCAAGCCTTGAGGTCGGCGGGGCTGCTGTTGTGAAGATGCGCCGTTTGCTGTCTCTGCGCTTTGGGTGAGGGCGGAGGCCGGGATTCGCCCCGGCGGGCGACCTCCTTTCTTGTGCGCAACAAGAAAGGAGGCGCCGATACGCGCCCCACAGTCTGCGGCCCCTGCGGGGCAACCTGCGTCGGGGTGCTTGCGGGGTGCGCCGCATAACTCACTACGCTGCTGCGCAGCTGCGTTCGGACAAATGCGGCGAGTCAGATCACGAAGCGGGTGTGTCCTGCGGCACACCCGCCACCCCGCAAGCACCCCGCCACAGGCGCAGCCAGAAGGGGGTTGGAAGCCTGACACAGGCCGGTGCAGGCGCTACGCGCCGCACAAGCCAAGCCAAGCCGAGCCGAGCCGAGCCGAGCCGAGCCGAGCCGAGCGCAGCAATGGCCCGGGTGGATGCCCGGTCCCCGGGTTCCCTTCAGGATGTGCCGAGGAGCACAGCGGCCCGCGGATCAGGACTCGCGATTGTCTGGGCGCAACGCAGTGGAGCGAGTTCGAGCGAGACCCCGCTGGACGTGAGCACCGCAGGTTGCCCGCAGCGAAGCGCAGGGACACAGCCTGTAGGGTCGCCCTTTCTTTGGTGACTTTCTTTCGGCGACGCTGTACGGACCGGACACATGGGAAACAGGTGTGCGGGGACATAGGAAACACTTCTCCTTGGCAGACCCTGCCCAGGAGAAACCTATGCCCTGGCAACCGAGATCTCTCATGAGTACCAAACAAGAGTTCGTGCAACTGGCAATGCAGGATGGCGCCAACCGGCGTGAACTGTGTCGTCGGTTTGGTATTTCCCCCAAGGCGGGCTACGCGCTGCTCAAGCGGTTTGCTGCTGAGGCTGAAGCAGCTTTCACCGAGCGCTCACGCCGCCCGCTGCACAGCCCCCGTCAGACCCCTGCAGCCTTGCGGTCGGTCGTGCTGGAACTGCGCAGGCAACACCCCGCCTGGGGCGCGCGCAAGATCTGCCGGCGGCTGAAGGACCTGGGCCATGAGCAGGTGCCAGCCCCCAGTACGGTCACTGATTTGCTGCGCCGCCATGGACTGATCGCCCTGCCGCCAGATGATGCGCACGCAGACTGGCAGCGCTTTGAGCACGAACTGCCCAACGGTCTGTGGCAGATGGATTTCAAGGGCTACTTCGAGACTGCCGGTGGGCGCTGCACGCCGCTGACCATGCTGGACGATCACTCGCGCTTTGCACTGGCCACGATCGCCTGCAGCAAGACCGACATCTGCACGGTCCAGGCGTTGCTGCAAGGCATTCTGGAGCGCTACGGGTTGCCGGCGCGCATCAATTCAGACAACGGGGCGCCGTGGGGCTCGCCCAGTGCTCCCGGTCACTTGAGCACGCTGGATGTCTGGCTGATTCGCCTGGGCGTGCGCAGCAGCCACAGCAGTGCGTACCACCCGCAGACCAACGGCAAGATCGAGCGCTTTCACCGCTCCCTGAAGGCCGAGGTGCTGCGAGGGCGAACCTTCGACAGCCTGGCCCATGCGCAAGAGGCGATGCTGCGTTGGCGCGATATCTATAACAACCAGCGGCCCCACGAAGCCCTCGCGATGCAGACACCGGCGCAGCGCTACCGCATGAGCCTCAGGCCCATGCCAACGAGCCTGGCGCCCATCGAGTACTCCGAGCGTGACCATGTGATCACAGTGGGCTGGAATGGCTTTGTGAAGTTTCAGGGGCACAAGTTGCGGCTATCCAGCGCCCTGCACAGGCTGCCGGTGGCCTTGCGCCCGGATGACCTGCACGACGGGTGCTATGACCTGTACTTCTGTCACCAGCGATTCATGCGTCTGGACATGAATGCCATGACGGCATCCAATTGAGGAGGTGTTACCCATGTCCCCGCACACCTGTTTCCCATGTGTCCGGTCCGTACAGGCGAAGCGAAAGAAAGTTACTCGCACGCAGGGCGACTCCCGGCCTCCGCCCTCAGCCAAAGCGCAGCGTGAGCTATCAAAAACATAGCTACTACCGCAATACCTGCAAGCGATAGAGCCATATTTGATCCAAAAACTAGACGACCGGCCGAAAGAAGGCATCAAGC
>JAMLIQ010000091.1 GCA_023954095.1 Burkholderiaceae bacterium
GCCGCTGGAGCGCTGCGTCTGTTGGCCCGCGCCCGAGAGGCCGACAGCCCCACCTGGGTGCATGACCGGCAGTACGCCAGCCCGTCGGCCAGCCCGGCCGGGCGTTGGGCGGTGTACACCGGACGCTATGCGTCCCGCGAAGTGGCCATGCAGGCCTTGCAAAAATTTCCGGCACAAACCAAGGTGTACAGCCCCCTGGTCCGTACACTGGGTCGCCTGCGGACCGAGTCTTACCCTGAGCGTGCGCCCACATGAACCGTTTTTTCTCCTCGACGCCACTGTCTTTTTTGCGAAGCGCCCACCGGAGACGGCCGGTGCCCATGGTCTGTCTGGTGCTGGCGCTGGCGGGTTGTGCCGCCGCGCCGCAGACACCCGGCTCCGGCCATTTGCGTCCCGGCACCGCCGCTCCGGGAGCTCCCCCTGCCCTGGTGGATGCACCGCTTCTGCCGCCGCAGCCCGGCCCTGGGCGTACAAAGGCCGAGCAGTTCTCGGTCAGCGTGCACAACGTCGATATCCGCAACCTGCTGTTTGCCATCGCCCGCGATGCCCGCCTCAACCTGGATGTGCATCCCGATCTGGCCGGTACCGTCAGCATCAATGCCATCGACCAGACCCTGACGGAAATCCTTGACCGCGCCGCGCTGCAGGTGAACATGCGCTACGAGATGGAAGGGCGCAACCTTTTCGTCATGCCCGACTCGCCCGTGCTGCGCCACTACCGGGTGGATTACCCCAACGTGGCCCGTGAGGCACGCAGTGCGGTCAGTGCCAGCACCAGTATTGGCGGTGCGGGGGCCTCCGGGGGCAACAGTTCCAGCAGTTCGCTGGCGAACACGTCCAACAACAAGTTCTGGGAGACGCTGACGCAGAACATCCGCGACCTGCTGCGCGAAACCGACAAGGTGCTGCCCGAAGGGGCAGAAGGCGCAGCCGCGCCAGCGGCCGTGGCGGCTGCGCCAGCCACCCCGGCTTCCGGGGCTGCCGCCCCCGCAGCGGTGCAGCCAGCGGTGGCGCCTGCGCGGTTCCGTGAATCGGCATCGGTCATTGCCAACCCCGAGACGGGCGTGATCTCCGTGCGCGCCACCTACCGCCAGCACATGCGGGTGCGCGAATTCATGGACCGCGTCATGAACAGCGCGGGCCGCCAGGTCATGATCGAAGCCACCATCGTCGAGGTGAACCTGTCGGACGAGTACCAGCAGGGCATCAACTGGACGCTGTTCCGGCGCGGCCTGCCCTTGATGCAGGTGGGTCCTGCGGGCACTTCCATGCCTTCCGGTGTGCCGGTGAGCGGCATCATCCCCAGCATGGCATCGTTCACGCCCACCTATAAGAATGCGGCTGGATTCACCCAGATCGCTGCCGCCCTGCGCCTGCTCGAATCGTTTGGCAATACCAAGGTGCTCTCCAGCCCCAAGATCAGTGCGCTCAACAACCAGGCGGCCCTGCTCAAGGTGACCGAAGACCTGGTGTATTTCACGCTGGCGGCCAACTACACGCCGGGACAGTCCGGCTCGCCGGCTACGTTCACCATCACCTCCACGCCCAATACGGTGTCGGTGGGCCTGGTCATGAGCGTGATGCCCCAGGTGGGCGAGTCCGACCAGGTCACGCTGATGCTGCGGCCCACGCTTTCGCGCGTGGTGGGCTATGTGGAAGACCCGGCTGTGCCCATTTACCTGGCGCAGGCACGTTCGGGTGGTATCGATGTGTCCGAGGTCACCAGCCGCATTCCGCAAATCCAGACGCGGGAGATGGAGTCCGTCATCAAGGTGCGCTCGGGCGACACGGCGGTGCTCGGCGGGCTGATGCGCGAGGATGTGTCCTCCAGCACCGACCAGACGCCCCTGGTGGGCAGCCTGCCCGGCATCGGCGAACTGTTCAAGTACAAGAAACGCAGCAATTCCAAGAGCGAACTCGTCATCTTCCTGCGCCCCACGGTCGTCAACAGCGCCAGCCTGACGGGGGACTACCAAGCTTTTGAGCCCCAGTTGAGCGAAGCGCTGCGCCCCATGCCTGAGCGCATACAGAATATTCAGCCCCTGGAGCCGGGTGCAAGGAGTCTGCCGTGAGTCTGCTGCTCGACGCCCTGCAGCGCAGCGAGCAACGCCCGCCGCTGACGCTGGCCCCCACCGAGAGTGTCCCTGCGGAGTCGGTGCCACCGTCTCCCGCTCCGGCTGCTTCGTCCACCCAGGAGCAGCCCCTGTCGCTGGCCCCCGGGCCCTCCACTGCACCGCCATCCGCTGCGCCTGCATCTGCATCTGCGCCCGTGCGTCCTGCGGCGGCTGGCAGCGCCCGCCAGGCTGCGCAGACCATGGTGGGCGCGACGATACCCGCGACTGCACCAGTACCTCAGGCACGGGTGCGCCGGTTGGTTTTCAGTTTGCTGCTGGGCCTGGTGCTGGCGGCGGTGAGCTGGTTTGGCTGGCAGTACTGGCAGTCTTCCCAGCGCTCCTCGCTGGCGGTGACGCCGCCCACGGCGCAGCCGCTGGCCGACGGTGCTGCCTTGCCGGCTGCCGCAGATGCAGCCGCGTCGGCCGATGACATGGCCCCTGCCGATGCCGCCTCCGCCGCTGTGGACGGCAATGGTGATGCGCCTGGCGCCACCGCCATGCCAGGTGTTGTGGGCGACGCGCCGACGCCAGGCACACCGTCGGCCGGTGAGCGGGCTGCGCAGGCCGTTCCGCCGGTCAGCCCGCCGAAGCCAAGGACGCCCGCCGCAGCCAAACCCCTGGATGCCGCGCAGGCCGCCAGTGCAAAGGATGCACTGCCAGCGCCTCGGCCACCCCGTCCGGAGCCTGAATCGGCACCCGCCCGCAATGCCGCTGCCCGTGACGCCGACCGGGTGCCAGCGGCTGCGGCCGAGCCCGCGACTGCTGACACGTCAGCCCCGTCGGCTGCAACACCGACCACGCCACCGGCGGGTGGCGCTGCCACACCGGGCCGAGCGGGCAAGCTGCCTGCGGCGCCTCAGGATGCCAGACTGGTGCGCTCCGAAACCCAGCGTCGCCTGCAAAGTGCCTGGACGGCGCTGGGCCAGAATGACGCCGTGCGAGCCCAGGCCCTGTACCAGCAGGTGCTGGCCGAGCGTCCCGATGATCCCGACGCGACCCTGGGGCTCGCCGTCGCGCTGCACCGCCAGCGCCAGCTGGAACCGGCATGGAAGGCTTACCAGCGCAGCCTGCACCTCTGGCCCGAGAACGAAACGGCCCGCACGGGGCTGCTGTCCATCCTGTCGGAGTCGGACCCCGTCACAGCAGAGAGCCGCCTGCAGGAATGGGTGCAGACCCGCCCGCGCGATGCGGCTGCGCAGTCGGCGCTCGGAAACCTGCTGGGACGCCAGGGCCGCTGGGCCGAGGCACTGGGGCCGCTGACACAGGCCCAGTCGCTGGCCCCCGAGCGTGCCGCCCATGCCTACAACCTGGCCGTCGCGCTGGACCAGTCACGCCGCTACGAAGACGCCTTGCGCATGTACCGCCAGGCCTTGCAGATCGGTGGTGCGGGCATTCCCGTCAAGGCCATTGAATACCGACTGCAGGATTTGCAGGAGCAGCTTTCCCGATGAACGACACCGCAACCGCCGCCGCACCGGCTGCCGCACCCCCCATGCGGCTGGGCGATCGCCTGCAGCACATGGGGCTGGTCTCTGCCGACCAGCTGCAGATTGCCTTGCTGGAGCAAAAGAAGACAGGCAAACAGCTGGGCGATGCGCTGATTGCCCTGGGTTTTGTGACCGAGGAGGCCATGCGCGAAGCGCTGGGCCAGACGCTGGGCCAGCAAACCATCCAGTTGCAGTCTGTTCTGGCCGATTCGCAGGCCCTCCAGCGCCTGCCCAAGGCCATGGCGACCCGCTTCCAGGTGTTTCCGGTCTCGTATTCACCCGAAATGCAGACCCTGGTACTGGCCAGCCCCAAACCCAACGACATCATTGCCGCCGACCAGATCCGTGCCCATGTGGGGCTGGGGGTGCACATTTCGTGGCGCCTGGCCAGCGCGGCCGATGTGCTGGCCGCCATCGACCAGTTCTACGGCTATGAGCTGTCCATCGACGGCATCATCCACGAGATCGAAACCGGCCAGATCGACCTGGCCTCGCTTTCGCAGGGGCAGGGAGGCTACAGCCATCCGGTGGTGCGGCTGGTCGATGCCATGCTCTCGGATGGCGTGCACAAGCTCGCCTCGGACATCCACTTCGAACCCGAGGGCCAGTTCCTGCGCATCCGCTACCGTATCGACGGCGTGCTGCGCCAGGTACGGGTGCTGCACGGGCGCTACTGGTCGGCCATGCTGGTGCGGCTCAAGCTCGTGGCAGGCATGAACATTGCCGAAAGCCGCGCACCGCAGGACGGCCGCGTGTCGCTGTCGATTGGCGGGCGCAACGTGGACTTTCGCGCTGCCGTGCAGCCCACCATCCACGGCGAGAACTTCGTGCTGCGCGTGCTCGACGCCAAGCGCGGCATTGTCGACTACGACAAGCTGGGGCTGACCGACCGCCAGTACGACATCCTCAACCTGATGCTTGCGCGCCCCGAGGGCATCATTCTGGTGACCGGTCCCACGGGGTCGGGCAAGACGACCACGCTGTATTCCGTCCTCAGCCACATGAACGAGGAAAGCGTCAACATCATGACGCTGGAGGACCCGGTCGAATATCCCATCACCCGCATCCGCCAGACCTCCATCTCCGATGGCAGCAAGATCGATTTCTCGGACGGTGTGCGCTCGCTGATGCGCCAGGACCCGGACATCATCCTGGTGGGCGAGGTGCGCGACAAGGACACGGCCGAAATGGCCTTTCGCGCCGCCATGACGGGCCACCAGGTGTTCTCCACGCTGCATACCAATTCGGCATTGCGCAGCTTCCAGCGCATCAAGGACCTGGGTGTATCGCCCGAGGTGATGGCCGGCAACATCATCGGCATCATTGCCCAGCGCCTGATCCGGCGCCTGTGCAGGCACTGTCGTGAGCCTGTCGAGGTGGTGCCTGGTGGTGTTGAAGCGCGCCTGATGGGCGAGCAGGCCGTGGGGCGGCAGGTGTACCGTCCGCACCCTGGGGGCTGCGAGGCCTGCGACTACCAGGGCTACAAGGGGCGCCTGGCCATCATGGAGCTGCTGCGCATGGACAGCGCCATCGATGAGCTCATCACGCGCAATGCCTCGCTGGGTGAGCTGTCGGCCCATGCGCTGGCACAGGGGTTCTCTCCCATTGCCGAAGACGGCCTGCGCCGGGTGCTGGAAGGGGTGACCAGCATCGAGGAAGTGGGCCGGGTGGTGGACCTGACCGTGCGGCTGGCAGGCTAGGGCAGCGCACGCATGGCCCGATACCGTTACCGCGCCATCAACGCTGCCGGAGAGGTCGTCAAGGGCGACATCACCGCGCTGCACGACGCCGATCTGCAGGCGCAGCTGCGTGCGTCGGGGTTGTCGCTCATCCGCGCCAGCAAGCTGCGCAGCCGCAGTCGGCGCCTGGCCAGCCTGCCCACGCGCGAACTCATCAACATGCTGTTCCACATGCAGATGCTGCTGCGTGCGGGCGTGCCCATCATCACGGCGCTGCAGGACTTGCGCGACGGCGCCGACAGCCTGGAATTGCGCCAGGTGGCGGCCAGCCTGATGGACCGCATCCAGAACGGCAGCACCCTGGCCGACGCCATGGCTGCCGATCCGGGCATCTTCTCCGAGGTCATGGTGCACCTGGTGCGCTCGGGTGAAGTCACCGGCCAGCTGGCCGAGGTGATGGAAGAGCTGGTGCGATCGCTGAAGTGGCAGGCCGAGCTGGCAGCACAGACCAAGAAACTGCTCATGTATCCGGCCTTTGTCACCGTCACCATCACCGGGGTGGTGGTGTTTCTGATGGTCTACCTGGTGCCCCAGCTGGTCAGCTTCATCCGCAACATGGGCCAGGAAATCCCGTTTCAGACGCGCCTGCTGATCTGGCTGTCCGAGGCCTTTGTCAACTACTGGTGGATCATTCTGCCGGCCCCCGTGGTGGCTGTCATGGCGCTGGCGGCGGCGGCCCGGGCCAATGAGCAGGTGCGCTTCAAGCTGCACCAGGCCTTGCTGTCCATTCCCGCGCTGGGGCCGGTCATCAAGAAGATCATCCTGGCGCGCCTGACCGACAGTTTTGGTCTCATGTACCGCACGGGCATCCCGGTGATCGAGTCGCTGGGCTATTGCGAAAAAATCACCAGCAACCTGCCCGTGCGCGCGGCCCTGGTGCGCGCACGCGAGCGCATCGCCAACGGGGCCTCCATCAGCGATGCCTTTGCGATGGAAAACCTGTTCCCTTCGCTGGTGGTCCGCATGCTGCGCGTGGGGGAGGCCACGGGCGCGCTCGACGATGCCCTGGCCAATGTCAGCTATTTTTTCACCCGCGACATCGATGAATCCATTGGCCGGGTGCAGGCGCTGATCGAGCCCGTGCTGACCGTCGTGCTGGGCCTCATCCTGGGCTGGATCATGCTGGCCGTGCTGGGGCCCATCTACGACACCATCTCCAAGATCCGGGCATGAAAATCCGCATCCAATCTCCTACTGCTCTGCTGCTGGTGCAGCCCCTGCAGGCCCAGTGGCTGGATGCCGCAGGCCATGCGCTGGCGCAGCCCCCTGCGCCCGAGGTGCCTGTGCGCATCGTGGCTGACCTGATCGAGGAAAGCCATGTCCGCATCGAAGTGCCGGGCCTCATGGGAGCGGACCGCAGCAGCTTCATTCAGGTACAGCTTCAGGCCTTGCTGCCCGATGTGCCCCTGCGTGCCACCTGGCAGAGCGCGGGCCAGCAGCCCCTGCTGCCCAAACCTTTTGCCCTGAATGCCGTGGGGGTGGCCTCGCAGGCGCTCAACGCCCTGCTCCAGGAGCAGGGGCAGCAGCAGCGCCCGCTGGAGGGCGTCTGGCCACTGAGCTACCTCATGGCGCGCTGGGCCGGACGGCAAAAGCAGCTGCGCGCCAACGAATGGCTGTTCTTGTGCCTGGGCCTGCCCTATGGCCTGCGCATGGTGCTGCTGCACAAGGACGTGCCCGTGTTCTCGCGCCTGCTGCTTGACACCAGTCCGGAACAACAGGCGCTGGAAATGGGGCATACGCTGAAGTATCTGGTCGACACCCGCATACTGGCCCGCATGGACACGCCGGGCATTCTGCTGATGCAGCCTGCACCGGGTCTGGAAGAGGCCGTGCAGAGCCAGGGCCGCACACTGCTTCCCTCCGCCGTGGCACGCGGCGCACGCAGCGTGCTGGCGGAGGTGCTGGCCCTGGCCGATACCCGCGCGCCTGGACAGCTCGCATCCATGGAGCAGCGTCGCCACCATGTGGCGGGCAAGACACGCCAGGCGCTGCAATGGACGGGATTGCTGATGGCGCTGGCCATCACTGCCGCTCTGGTGCTGCAGGGGCGCGGCCTGCTGGCCCATGTGGCACAGGCCCAGCAATGGCAGCAGCAAGCAGCCCAAAAAGAGGGTGAAGCGCAGGCCTTGCGCGCCAAGTTGGCGGCTGGCGGCACCAACGTTGCATTGCTGCGCCTGGCCATGCAGGTGCAGGAAAGCCAACTGCAGGGCGGCGTTGCGCTGACCGAGCCACTGTGGCTGCTGGGGCAGTTGATGCAGAACCACCCGCAGGCGGATCTGCAGCGCACCGAAATGGCCTTGCTGCCGCAGGCCTGCCGCGCCGCGCAAGGCACCCAGGCAGAGGCGCCTCCTGCACCGGAAGCCGCCGGGAGCGACAGCGCTGCCTTGCGCACCGAATGGTCTTTCGAGATCGAGCCCCAGCAAGGGATTTCGCCCCGCGAGCGCCAGGCGCTGCTCGATGGACTGGCGGCCAGCGTGCAGGCCTGGCCGGGCTGGAAGGTGCAGATCAATCCGGTGCGTGCAGAAAGCGGCGCCGCCATCGTGGGCGGAGCGGCGGGCGCCACCGAGCAACTCGCCCGCTGGCGCTGGTGCCTGGTGCCCAGCGCCGAGGCGCAAGAGGCGCTGACGGACGGTAGCGAAGGGGGCGGCACATGAGCATGCAGGCATTTCGAACCCATGTGTTTCCACTGGTGCGGCCCCTGGCCTTCCGATGGGGCGCTGTTCTGCTGGTGCAGCTACTGGCCTGGGGTGTTCTATGGGGTGCGCAGCATGTCCTCCAGCCCGGCTGGCAAAAATCCGAAACCCAGGCCCAGGCCGCCCAGGCGCAGTGGGACGAGGCCCAGGCCGAGCAGGACGATCTGACCGCCCACCGCAGCCGTTTTGAACAGCTCAAGGCGGCCGGCCTGGTGGGCGGCGATCCCCGTGCCGCCTGGGTGGACGACCTGCTGCGCGCCGCACGCGACCAGGGTCTGCAGGAGCGGCTGGGCTTTACCCTGGCGGCACCCGAGGCGCTGGAGCTGGAGCAGGCCGAGGCGGCGGGCGCACAGGTCCGGCGCCATGTGCTCGAATACAGCCTGAACCGTGTACATGAGATCGAGGCTCTGCAGTTCATGCAGCGCTTTCACCAGGACCACGCCCTGATTGCGCGGCCCATGGCCTGCTGGCTGGAGCTGCCTACGCCCGAAGGCCTGACGGCGCGCTGCCGTGTCAACTTTCTGCACATTGACCCTGCTGCTGCGGCTGCCCACAATGAAGCGTCGTGAACCTTTCACCATGAAAACCACCGCGCTGCCTGCAGTGTCTGCCGTCCTGGCCAGTGTGCTGGTGGCCGCAGCGTGGCCAGCGCCAGCAGTCGCCGCGCCTTCGTTGCAAACGGCCGATGCCGCGCAGCTGTGGCCGCGCCTTTTCTACAACGCGGCGCAGCGCCGGGCCATCGAACAGGCGCGCATTCCCGCAGGGCCTGAAACCGTGCCTGCTGCAGCTGGGCCTACCGTCCCCAGCGCTCCGCCCCATTTCGTATTGCAGGGCATGGCCCAGGGCCGCAGGGGTGCCAGCGCCTGGATCAATGGCGAAATGCTGGAGCAGGGTGAAACCATCGCGGGTCGCACCGTGCGGATCGAGCCGCTGGTGGTGCGCTTGCAACAGGCAGGCCAGCCCGACATCGTGCTGCGTCCCGGCCAGCAAGGCACCTCGGCAGAACCGGCTGTGCAAGACCTTGTTCCCCCCGGATCATTTCATAAAAAATAAGGCTCTAGCGCTTTATTGATAAGCGGTGATAGCTATCGAAATCATAGTAATGACCACCTCCGACATGCACCACCCCACCCACAGCGCCCCAGGCGCCAGGGGCTTCACCCTGGTCGAAATGGCCCTGGTGCTGCTCATCGTGGGCTTGCTGGCCGCCGTGTTCCTGCCTGCCACCAACACCCTGCTGGACAACAACCGCCGCAAGGAAACCCGCGCCAAGCTCGAAGCGCTGGAGCAGGCGATGGTCCGGTTTGTGATGGTGAACCGGCGCCTGCCGTGTCCGGCAGACGGGGATTTGCCTCCGGGCAATGCCAACCAGGGGCTGGAACTGGCGGCCGGAGGCGCATGCACGGCCCTGGCCTTGACCAATGGCGTCGTGCCCTGGCGCAGCCTGGGCGTGGCGCAGGGCGATGCCCTGGATGCCTGGAACACCATGATCAGCTATCGGGTGTGGGGTGGGGCAGGCGTCGCGGGATCGCTGACCCTGCCCGATGGCATGAACATGCAAGCGCTCGACCCGACCAATGCCGGAGCCGTCAACACCTGGCTGGCGACACGGGGTTTGCGCGTGTGCAATGCCGTGGCGTGTGCCCCGGCATCTGCGGCGGAACTGGCCAGCAAGGCCAATGGCAATGGCGTGGCCTACGTGCTTGTGAGCCACGGGGCCAACCGCTTCGGCGGATTCAGCGCCGATGGCAACTACCTGGGCACCTCCAGTGGTCCGGCGCCAGGCCCCCTGGAGAACATCAATCGCAATACCCTGGCGTTGCGCGCCACAAGCCCCAACGATTTCTACATCGACACGGATTTCACGGAGAATCCGGCCGCTTACTACGATGACATTGTGCTGCGCCCCACGATCATGACGGTGGCGCTGGCGGCGGGTCTGGGGCCGCGCAGGCCCTGAGGGATCGCCATGCTGGCACTCTCGTTGCATTCTTCGTCCTCCCTGGACCGCCAGTCAGGCGGCGCAGTGCTGGCGGTGATTGCCGGCCTGCTGGTGGTGGCAGCATCGACATTGGCGATTCGCATGGCGCGGCAGGTGGAGGAGAAGACGCAACTGCAGCAGGTGACCCAGGTGCACATGCAGCGCATCCAGGCCGCCTTGCACGCCTTTGCCGCAAGCCAGGGGCGGCTTCCCTGTCCAGCCAATGGCGCGCAGGACACGGGACTGGCGGTGCCTGCAGCGGCGGTGGTGACGTGCACGAACCGCGACGGTGCAGTGCCTTGGGTCAGCCTGGGTTTGCAGGCAGACGATGCCTTGGATGGCTGGGGGCGCAAGATTTCCTACCGGGTGTTCGATGGCGCCACGGGGCTTACCCAGGCTGCGGGCTTGGCCAGCGCTGGTGCAGCAGGGTTGAGTGTGAGCGATTTTGGTATGCCCAAGAACTTGACGGCTTGGGTGCTTATCAGCCACGGAGCCAGTGGCCTGGGGGCCTGGCGCGCCGCAGCGCCGCGCATGGCTATGCCAGGGCCGGGGGGCAATGAATGGAGCAACACCCAGGCACCGCCAGCCGTGTTCTACCGGCGTGGGGAAGTACTGGTGAATCCGGCCACTGGCGTGGAATATGCGGTGAACGACGCTGCGCATATCGATGACATGCTGTGGTACGAGTCCATCTCAGACCTCAAGAAGCTCGCAGGCCATGAACAGGTGACGGTCCGGCTGACCACGGCACGCCTCGATTCGATCACGCCAGTCGCTTACACCGGCAGGAACGCCAACACCACATCCATCACATTGGATAGCGCGACGGCCTGGGGCCAAATGACGGTAGCCTCCACGGGGGGCACCATTGCGCGCAATGCCGATGGCACAGGTATTGGCGTGTGCTCGGGAGCCTGTGTGACGGATGCAGAATCGGCTTTGGACAACAGCAAGTCCCTGGGCTTCAAGCTTTCTGGTGGAAAGACGGCCGACAAATTCGCGCTGGGGGTGCTGAGCCTCGATCCGACGGTGCAGATTTCCTTCACGTTCAAACTGGCCGGGCTCAATGTAGGGGTGCCTGTGGTTTATCCGGCACTGCCTGGCCCGCCTGCTGCCATCGTCCCGTACGAACGCACCGTGGTGCCCAACCTCCTGCCCAGCACTGCGACACCCTTCGACGAAGTGGTGGTGCAGCCCTTGGGCACTTCCCGCTTCTTCATCGCCAGCATCCGTTTTTGCACGGCTGT
>JAMLIQ010000092.1 GCA_023954095.1 Burkholderiaceae bacterium
CATCCGGAGATACGATTGAACGGTAGCGGCCGGCCCCCTCCCGCCAGCGACTCCGACACGGTTCCCTGGATGCTGCACCCCACATCGGCACGCATCACACAAGGGTGGGAGCCGTCTCTTTCATTCGTTCGAGACCTGAAACCGGAGAAAAGATATGCCAATGCACGAAAAAATCAACTACGTCGAGTACCCGTCCAGAAATCTGGAAGCAACCAAGGCGTTTTTCCAGGCAGCATTCGGCTGGTCGTTTGCGGATTACGGTCCAGAATACGCCGCCTTCTCGGACCAGGGCCTTGACGGTGGGTTCTTTCAGTCTGACACGGCTGCCAGTACGGACAACGGGAGCGCGCTCATCGTCTTCTACAGTGCGCGGCTGGAGGAAACGCAGGCCAGGATCACGGCTGCAGGCGGCCGGATTGTCCGACCGATATTTGCCTTTCCGGGGGGCCGGCGATTCCATTTCACCGAGCCCGGTGGAAACGAATTTGCCGTGTGGTCGGAATAGGGCGGCTTGGATTGACCCGGTGAAATTCCGCACAGGTAGCACCGGTGAAGGCAACGACGATGAGCACGCCGGGCGTCCTGCCGCGCGCAGGGTACCGCACCCACGGCATGGGGGCAGCGGGGCACCAGGCAATCCATGGGCGAATCCGCAGACCCGGTTGCTACAAAAGACAGAGCTGCTGACGCTTATTGATTCAACAATCGAGATAAAAAAATATCAGCATCGTTGACCCATCAAGCGCAAGCAGCTACCTTTTCAATAGCAACTCAATGCGTGTGCACACCCTGCCCACCCAGTTGCGCGACCAGCCCGGCATCGACATCGGCATAGGCCAGCACCTTGCCGCCGCGCTGCGCGGCAAACTGGCGCGCGGCATCCTGGGATGCAAAGGCGGGCAGGTTGCCCGCACGCATGGGGCCTTTGGCGGTGGAGCCGGTGACATAGAAGGCGCTGCGCGCATCGACCCAGCGGCGGCTGGGCACGTCGGTGACGTAGTGCGCCACGATTTCGTCGGCACTGCGCCCGGGGCTGTAGCGGGCGACGTCGCCCAGGTACATGAACAGGCTCAAGGGGGAGTCGAAAAACTGCGCGTCGCCGTTGGCGAAAATAACCTGCGCCGCCCAGTCGGGCGAGCGCGCAGGGTACATGCCGCACACCGGGCAACGCACATCGGCCGGGACCGGGCGGGCCGCCTGCAAGGGCAGGCCCGAGGCGGGGTTGTAGGGCGTGGGGGGTGCGACGACGCACACGTCGGCTTCGATCTCGGGGGCGGCACCGAAGCTGAGTGCGATGCGTACGACAGGCAAATTCCAGAGCACCAGGACCAGCAGTACCAAGGCAAGGCCCGCACCCACCCACAGGCGGCGGGCCTGTGCGGACATGGGGGGCTGCCAGGGTTGGTGCATGCTGCCGTTACATCTTCGTGTCGTGCAGGGCGCCGCCGGTCAGGTCGACCATGTCGGCCTTGATGTCGGTAAAGCGCAGCACCTTGCCGCCATATTCGGCGGCAAATTTTGTCGCGTCGGCCTCCTGCGCGAAACTGCCGATGGTCGGGCCCATGGAGCCCTGGCGTCGGCTGCCCAGCACGTAAAACGCGGTCTTGCCATCAATCCAGTGGCCCACGGGGTGCTCCCAGTCGGCCTTGCCCATGTCCTGCACATAGACGGCGCGCACCGCGCGCACCTGCTCTCCGGCCAGCAGGGTGTTGAACAGCTCCACCATGTCGCAGAAAAAGCTGGGCCGCTCCTGCCCGGCGTAGTGCACCTGGGCCTTGGGGCCGGGGTAGTCGGCCAGCAGCATGCCGTCGAGCTCGCAACTGGTGGAGCGGTCGATATCGATGGGGCCCAGGGCCTGCGTGGTTCCCGCAGGGTCGCTGCAGCCCACCAGGGTGCCGAGTGACCCCAGGGCCGCCAGGGCAGCGAACCCCAGCAATTGGCGGCGCGGGCCGCAGGCCGGGGCGATGCCGCCGTGGCGGCGGCAGGAACAGGTGTGTTTCATGGCTTGAATCTCCAGTTGGCCAGGCCCAGGGGCAGAACGATCCAGGCCAGCATGACGGCGCCCATGATGACCGGGCTGCCCAGGGACGACGGCACGATGCTGGCCAGGCCATACAGCGTGCGCACGTCGTCGAGTGCAAAGACGTTCAGGATGCGGAACACGTCGGCCGGATTGAGCAGCAGCAGCCAGGCAAACACCTCACCGCCAAACTGCCCGCCCGTCGCAACCAGGGTGCCCAGCAGCAGCAGGTCGAACACCAGCACGAAAAAGAACCAGATGGCGATGGCCAGGCCCGAGGCGCGGGTACGGTCGCGCGCCAGCACCGACAGCAGCACGGCCATGCTGAGGAACGCCAGGCCCAGCAACACCGAGCTGAGCATGAAACCAGCGTAGTGGAACAGCCCGGCCCAGCTCATGTGCTGGTACAGCAGCACCGCCACCAGGCCAAAGCCCGCCAGCGTGGAGAGCGTGAGCGCCGCCGCCAGGCCCAGGTATTTGCCCAGCAGCAGTTCCAGGCGCGTGATGGGCAGGGCCAGCAGCAGGTCGAGCGAGCCGCGCTCGCGCTCGCCCACGATGGCGTCAAAGCCCAGCAGCAGGGCGATCAGCGGAATCAGGTAGATCACCAGGCTGACCAGGCTGGCGATGGTGAACTCGATCGAGCGAAAGCCCACGCTGCCTTGCTGCGCGCCGCCAAAGTAGGCGATGACGAGCGAGAACACGGTAAAGACCAGGGCCACCGCCAGCACCCAGCGGTTGCGCATGCGGTCGCGGAATTCCTTGGCGGCGATGGTGAGGATGGGTGTCAATTCCATGGGGCCTGTCCTTCAGTCGGAAAACCCGAAGAACACGTCTTCAAGCGAGGGTTCCTGCATCTTCACGTCGCGCACGCGCGCGCCAAACGGCGCCAGCGCGGCCAGCACGGCCATCTTGTGTTCGCGCGGGCAGCGCAGGCGCAGGCCGGTGGCGAGCAGCTCGGGCGCCTCGCCCGTCAGCGGCGCCAGGGCCTGGGCCACGGCGGGGGCGTCCTCGGCCTGCAGTTGCAGCTCGAACACCAGCGGCATCTGTGTCTGCTCGCGCAGCGCCTGCACACTGCCCACGGCCTGGATCTTTCCGGCCGCCATGATGGCCAGGCGGTCTACGCGCTCCTGCAGTTCGGCCAGGATGTGCGAGGTGATGATGACCGTGACGCCCTGCGTCTGCAGGCCGCGCAGCGTGGCATAGAAGTCGCGGATGGCCTGGGGATCGAGGCCGTTGGTGGGTTCGTCCAGAAACAGCACCTGCGGCGCGCCCAGCAGGGCCTGGGCAAAACCCAGGCGCTGGCGCATGCCCTTGGAATACTCGCGCACCGGGCGGGCACCGGCGTGGGCGAGGCCCACGCGATCGAGCACCTCCTGGCATTGCGCCGGGCTGGCGTGCTTGAGCCGGGCAAAGAACCGGAGTGTCTCCAGCCCGCTGAGGTTGTCGTACAGCACCACGTTTTCGGGCAGATAGCCCAGGTGGCGGCGGGCGGCCCGAAAGCCCCGCCCGCCGACCTGCGCGCCGCCAATCAGGATCTCACCTTGCGTGGCCGAGATCAGGCCCAACATCATCTTGAACAGCGTGCTTTTGCCTGCGCCGTTGTGCCCGATCAGGCCAAAAATCTCCCCCCGGGGGATGTCGAGATCGACGCCATCGACGGCATGCAGCGCGCCATAGTATTTGCTGACGCCGCGCAGCGAGACCGCTGCGCTTTCACTGGCCGGAAAAGTACTTGCCACGCCATGGACTCCATTCTGGGTTGCTCGGCAGCATGCGCGGGTGGCGGTCGACGACCGTGGGCACGCGCAGTACCGGAAATTGCTGGCCCACCAGGCGCAGGGCCTGCACCGCGGGGCTGGCCAGCAGCAGTTTCATGCTGGGGTGGCGCCAGCTCAGGCGGTCCACCATGTCGTTGGCTTCGTAGGGCACATCGCCAAAACCGTCGCCGTCGCGGTCCCAGCCGATGTAGTTGCTCCAGTAGTTGCCGACCTTGCCGCCCCAGTCTTCGTCCTTGGTGCCCACGTAGCGCACCTGCTCGCGGTTGCCGATGAAGTCGTTCTGCTCCACCACGTTGTTCTTCACCCCGGCCGAGAGGTGGGCCCCGACAAAGTTGTCGACGACGAGGTTGCGGCGCAGCGTGACGTACTCGACGTCGTAGATGAAAAAGCCGCGCTGGTTGCCGGCCACCACGTTGTCCTCGACCACGGAGTCCTGCACCGAGCGCAGCATGATGCCGTGGTCGGAGTTGCCCCAGGCACGGTTGCCGCGCACCACCTGCTCACGCACTTCCATCAGCGCCAGGCCACCCCGGTTGTGGTAGGTGTCGTTGTCTTCCCACACGTTGTAGTACGACGTCATGTAGTGCGAACCGTAGCGGCTGTGGTGCAGCTTGTTGCCCCGGAACGTGGCGTGGTGCGACACGTCGACATACAGCGCGTCGCGCACGAAGCTGATGTTGTTGCCGATGATCTGCGCGCCCTGGGTGTTGTAGAGCTGGATGCCGTTGCCGCGCCGCGCCGAGTCGTAGTCGCGCTTGCCGGTGATGGTGTTGCCTTCGACGCGCACATCCTTGACCTTTTCGATCCACAGGCCGAACAGGTTGTAGGTGAGGTCGCAGTGCCGCACCACGGCGCGGTGCGCGCCGGGATAAAGGTAGATGCCGGCGTTCTGCTCCTGCAGGCTGGAGCCCGAGTCGCGCACGATCAGGCCCTCGATCGTGACGTCGGGCGCGGTGACGCGGATGGTGTCGTTCTGGTTGCCGCCGCTGATGGTGGGGCGGTCGATGCCGCGCAGCGTCAAGGGCTTGTCGATCAGCAGGTTGGCGCGGTACATGCCGCGCGCCACCTCGACCACATCGCCCGGCGCCGCCGCCTGCACTGCGGCTGCCAGGTCCTGGCCGGGCTGCACCCGGAGGGTGGCGGCCCAGGACGCGCCTGCCGCACCCAGACCCACCAGCGCCACGGCCACCGCGCGCAACAAGCCGTTCCTCATGGGACAAGCCAGCCCATCGACTTGAGCACCAGGAACAGCGCCGCACCAATCAGCAGGTTCTTGAAGCCCACATAGCTCATCATGTCCATGACGTTGGCCGCACGGTAGTTGCCGCGCCACCATGGACCGTCCTTGACGTAGCGGCGGCCCGACAGGCGGATCAGCACTTCATACACGCTCCAGCCAAACCACCAGCCGATGATGGCGCCGGACGACAGCGTGCCCAGGGCCGTCATGACCCACGCCACCGTGGCGGCGACGGCCAGCGAGAACCCTGCGATCTGCAGCGCACGCTGGCTGTGCCAGCCTTCGGTACTCCAGGGCCAGAGGTGATCGCGCACTTCCATGATGATCCATTTCAGGCTCGACTCGCCTGCCTTGTGCCAGGGTGCCACAGGTTCGGTCGGCATGCGCGGGTCAGGGCCATTCGCGGCCTTGGCGCTGATCTGCTCGGTGTAGCTTTGCGCGGGGTGGATCGGGATGAAATACCCGTTGGCGCCAATCGGCGTGATCTCCAGGCCATCCTTTTCGCGGCGCTTGCGTTCCTTGGCCAGGGGCGGGCAGCCCTTGGTGTCGGTGTACAGAATCATGCAGTCCAGGCAATGCAGGCACTCGCGGTGGTCGATGCGGCCATCGGTGTCAATCGCCTGCGCGCCGCAGCCCACGGCGCAGGCCTTGCAGCTGTTGCAGTCCTGCTTGCGCTTGAGGCCAAACCAGCGGAAGGTGCTGGGCATGGCCAGCGACGCGCCCAGCGGGCAGATGTATTTGCAGTACGGGCGCTCGATGAAGATGGATACCCCCAGGATGGCCGCCACGAAGAGTCCATAGGGCCAGGCACGGTTCATCACACCGACCAGGAAGGTGGTCTTGAAGGGCTCGACCTCGGAGAGTTTCTCCGCCAGGCCCATGGAGAACATGGAGACCGTCAGCAGAAAGAAGAACACACCGTACTTGACCCACTTCAGGCGGTCGTGCCATTTTTGCGGCAGCTTGGTCTGAAAGCGACCCAGGCCGACGAAACGCGCAATCTTGTAAATGGATTCCTGCAGCGAGCCGAACGGACACATCCAGCCGCAAAACAGCCCTCGCCCGAACAGGAATACCGTGACGATGATGAAGATCCAGAACAGGAAGATGAACGGATCGGACAGGAACAGCGACCACGTCCACTGGAACAGCAAGGCATGGAACCAGGTCAGCACCTGGGTGACAGAGGGCTGCGCGAGAAGACCAAACCCCACCACGAAGATGGAAAGGGCCCAGGCGGTGTACTTGAAACCGTTGACCGGCCACTTGTTCTTGTGGGTGGACAGCCGGGTAAGCCGCTCACGGTAGGCGTAGACCACCCCGACCGCCACCAGCAGCGCGACAAACAGCGCGATTTCCACGGCGCGCGACTTCCAGATGCGCACCCAGGGCGCATCGGGCTCGACCACTTTCGGGCGGCCGCCGTCAAGCATGGAGCCTGGCAGCCAGTACGGCGTGTCGAAGCTGGTGAAGCTGCGGGCGCCCGTGGCACGATCAACGCGGTTGCCCAGCAGGCTCAGCTTCCAGGGGTAGGCATCGGAAAACGCCTGGGAGCGGATGATGAAGATGGCCGATTCGTTATAGCTGGGCGCGCCTGCGGCCTGCACACCGTAGAGGTTCAGATAGTCGAGGTCGCGGAAGGTAAAGGAGTCCGCCCCCTGGCGAACCTGCACACGGTCGTACAGGCCACCACGCACAAAGCCCGAGCCCTTGAACGATTCTCGCCCCGCTGTGCGGATGATGAAGATGGCGTGCTCGCCCTCCTTCAGTTGCAGCTTGAGGTTGTCCCAGCCGGTGGCGCCCAGCACGCTCTTGCCGATGTCGGGGTGGCTCAGGCTCCCGAACCACAGCTCGATGAACGGGTCGGCACTGCGGTCCTGGCCCAGCTGTTCGGGCATCACGCGCAGGTGCTGCACCGCGCCACGCCCCACCAGCTCATCCCAGGTGAGGGCGCTGCCCGTCACCTTGTAACGGGCCGGCTCGCGCACCGTGGGGGCCAGAATGCCGACCTGCCGCGCCACGGCGGCGCCCGAGGCCATCATGACCTGGTTTTGCGCAATCACCGTGACGGTGGCGCCCGAGATGGCATCGAGCCCGACCACGTTTTCGTCGGGGCGCGACTGGCCAATTTCAATCTTGTCGGCCACCGACTTGCCCAGGTACTGGTCGTTGAACTGCAGCAGCGCAGATTCGGGAATGCCCAGCAGCAGGATGGGCTCGGAGTGCTTGAGCACCTTCACGCCGACAAAATGGCCTGTCTTGTCCATGCCGATCAAGGTGACCACGGGCTTGCCCGAATAAGCGGGCGTGTCGGTGATGTCGGTCGAGAGCATCACATAGCCCAGCAACTGGCTGCCTTCGCCGACCTTGTCGTAGGCCTCAACGTAGGGCGGCTGGCCCTTGCGTTCGGAAAAATGGGTGGCGCCCGGGAACACGTCCTTGCACGGCAGCAAGGCGCACATGTCTTTGGCGGTCGCCAGATCGGCCGGCAGTTCGGCCTCATAAGTGCCTGCACCCGCCGCCTGCACGCCTGGAGGCATTGCCGTCAGTGCAGCAGCCAGCGCAAGCCAGAGAATCGACAGAAGGCGGAGTTTCGGCAGAAGCATCGGATATCCAGAAAAGAAAAAGGGCAGCGCAGCCCGGTGACCGC
Source organism: Burkholderiaceae bacterium (assembly GCA_023954095.1). GTDB lineage: Bacteria > Pseudomonadota > Gammaproteobacteria > Burkholderiales > Burkholderiaceae_C > Simplicispira. The sequence continues at coordinate 7,689 of JAMLIQ010000092.1, forward strand.
GCTGCCCAGAGTGGGGCTGTTTAGGCCTCAACCAGCATGCGCGAACGCATTTCCAGGTGCAGTGCGTGGCAGAAGTTGGTGCAGTAGGCCCAGTACACGCCGGGCTTGTCGGCAATGAAGGTGACCGACTTGGTTTCCTGCGGATTGACGATGAAGTTGATGTCGTACTTCGGAATCGCCAGGCCGTGCGTCAGATCTTCCACCTTGTCGAGGTTGGTCAGGATGATGGTCACTTCGTCGCCGCGTTTGACGGTCCACTCGCGCAGGCCGAAGGTCGGCGCCTGGGACGTCAGGTACACGGTGACCTTCTTGCCCTTGCGTTCCACGCGGCAGTCCTTGGCGTCCTTGACGGCATTGGGGAACTCGTTGATGTCGTACACCTGGCGCGTACGGATCAGATTGCGCGGGATGATGATGGAGTCGTGCGGCTCGGACCACACCGAGTGGTCGGCCACCAGCTTCATCTTGTCGCCGCTGATGTCGATCAGCTGCGCCGTCTCGGGGTGCAGCGGGCCAACGGGCAGGAAGCGGTCCTTGGAGAACTTGTTGTCCGACAGGAAGTACTTGCCGTCGGCGTCCTTGGTTTCCCCCATGGAGGTGAAACCGTGGCCGGGCTGGTACATCACGTCGAGGCGGTCTACCACGGGCTTGGCGGTCTTGTCGCCGGCGTAGGACTTGATGGCGGCTTCCACGTTCCACTTGACGATCTGGCTGTCCAGGAACAGCGTGGTGTAGGCGTTGCCACGGCCGTCGAAACCGGTGTGCAGCGGGCCCAGGCCGATTTCGGGCTCGGCCACCACGGCATCGCGCTCGGTCTTGAGTTCGCCGTCGAACCACTTGAGGACCAGGGCGTGCTCGATCAGCGTGGCCGTGGGCGAGAGCTTGCCCGAGCAGGCGTAGTACTTGCCATCCGGACTGGCGTTCACGCCGTGCGGGTTCTTGGATACGGGCACGTAGCAGACCAGCGCGGTCTTGGGATCGGCGTTGCCGGCCTTGGTGCCATCGACCACCGGCACCTTGGAGCCGCCATAGGTCTTGAACTTGCCGGCCTTGACGGCTTCCTCGATACGGGCAACGTTGAAGAAGATGCAGGCGTCGCGCTCGGCGGACATCATGTCTTCATAGTGCGCGCCGTTCTCGGTGTTGTACTGGTTCGAGCAGGCGAGCTTGCCGTCGTACGAGGTGGCCACCAGATCGCAGTTGCCGTCGATCAGCACCTGCCAGCGCACTTCCATGGTTTCGGCGTCCACGCAGCTGAAGACGGAGCGGTAGTCCGCCGTGGCATCCATGTTCTTGCCGTTGTTGTCCAGCGGAATGCTGAATTCGCCGCCACAGAACACGCGCGTGGTGTGGTTGATGGCAGCGTCCACCGGATCGCGCTTGTCCGGGAAGACACCGTGGAAACCCTGCACCAGAGGCAGCTCGGTGATCTTGTCGGTTTCCATGGTGTCCAGGCGGATGCGCGCCAGACGGCCGTGAATCTTGTCGTTCACAAAGATGTAGCGTCCGTCGTAGGTGCCATCCTTGTACGAAGGGTGTACGTGGTGTGTGTCGCCGGTCTGGTACTTCAGGCTGCCGTCGGGCTTGGTGCCGATGATCTTCTTGGATTCGTTGGTAATGCCCCAGCCGACCAGGCAGTCGGTGTTGAAGACAGGAATGTTCTTGAACAAACGGCCCGAGGGCAGGCCGTAGATGCGCACGTTGCCCGAGTGGCCGCCGGACGAAAAGGCGTAGTACTCATCAAGCTGGCCGGGAGCCACTTCGTACTTGCCCACCTCGGAGGCGGCGTGCGCGACGGGCGTAGGGGCGGAGGCAGCGGGCGCTGCGGAAGCGGCGGGTTTGTCATTGCAGGCGGCGACCCCGACGGTCAGCCCGGCCAGGGCAGCGGTGTTGATGAACCGGCGGCGTCCGATGCCAACGGTTGCTGCGCTCAGGTCTTCTTTCTTGTTACTCATGGTGAATTACCTCTTTAGGATGGGCTCAGGAAAAACAGGGGGGCGCACGCGCCGGCGGTGGTGCCGCCATGGCCGCCACCGCAAATGCGCGGGCGTGGAAGACAGGAAGAAGGGCCTGCGGCAGCAGCGCAGGCAGGGGGGCTTGCGTTGCGACAGGCACCGCAGCACCCAGCAGACACATCGGACAATCCATGCCCACGGCGCCGAACTCCACGGTGCCATCATCGGAATGGACGAGGAATTTGACAGTGCCTGCACTGGAGCAGACCAACTCCGTCACCTTGGGCTGAAAAATGGGCGAGGCGACGGCAGCCCCGACAGAGAGCGCAAACCACGCCAACAGCCACCAGCGCAGTCGTGCCATGGATCTCAGGGTTTTCATGGAGGCCAGTATATTCAGGTAATCCCTAATGTCCTTGACATTTGTCACGCTTCGTTGCGGGGGTAAACCCGAAAATCCGCGTGACTCGGCTTACATTACGGACTGTGCTTTCGGTGCTGTGGCGGTCCGGTGCAGAAATGCCCATCCGGCGCCCGTGGCGCCGCCATGCCGCATTCGCGCGAGGCCGCTTGCAAAGCCGTGGACTACGCACTTTCTTACCATTCCAACCCTCTAGAGACACCCCATGCAAAACCGTACCCCCGTTTTCGCCATTGCCGCCCTGGCACTGTTCCTGACCGCCTGTGGCGACAAGAAGCCCGCAGAGACGGCAGCCCCGGCACCCGCCCCTGTGGCAGCACCGGCTGCAGCACCCGCCCCCGCAGAGGCCCCGGCCGCTGCCGCAGCCCCCGAAGCCGCTTCCGCCGCTGCCCCTGCCGCTGCACCCGTGGCCGACAGCGGTCTGGGCAAGAGCGTCTACAACAAGACCTGTGCCCTGTGCCATGCCGCAGGTGTGGCCGGTGCGCCCAAGCCAGGCAACAAGGACGACTGGGGTCCCCGTATTGCCCAGGGCAAGGACACGCTGTACAAGCACGCCCTGGAAGGTTTCACGGGCGCCAAGGGCATGATGCCCGCCCGTGGCGGCAGCAGCAGTCTGCCTGACGACGACGTCAAGGCCGCCGTGGACTACATGGTCGGCTTGTCCAGCTAAAAGGAGCGTCGGCCATGCACAGCATCAATCCACTCCGTGGGCTGACCCGGCGGCGCATGGCCATGGCGCTGCCCCTGCTGGGCAGCGCGGCCTGGCTGCCCGCTGCCCAGGCCACAACGGACGCCACGGTGGCACGCAGCCGCCGCGCACTGATGGGTACGCAGGTCGATATCGTGGCCCATGGCGCATCCGGGCACACCCTGCAGGCCGCTGCAGAGCAGGCGTGGCAGGAAATGGCGCGCCTGGCCGCGCTCATGACCCGCTACAGCCCGGACAGCGTGGTCAGCCGCATCAACCGCGCCGCTGGCGTGCATGCCGTCAGCGTCCCTGCCGAGGTGATGCCGGTCCTGGTGGCTGCGCACAGGCTGGCCGTGCAGACGCAGGGTGCCTTCGACATCACGGTGGGTTCGCTCAAGGCCTGGCACTTTGGCGAAGGGCAGGCCAGCCTGCCCGCGCCCCAGGAAATCGAGGCACAGCGCCGCCTGGTGGGCTACCGCAACCTGGTGCTGGACGA
>JAMLIQ010000093.1 GCA_023954095.1 Burkholderiaceae bacterium
AGAAGCGGCGTCGAATTCCGGCAGGCCATCCTCCACTCGGCCATCACCCGCGCCCAGCCCATCGTGCTCACGGGTCTGGCCGCCATGCTGGGGGCGTTCTTCATCCTGGACGACCCGATCTTCAACGGCCTGGCGATCTCGCTGATCTTCGGTATCGCCGTCTCCACCTTGCTCACGCTGGTGGTGATTCCCACCCTGTATTACGCGGCGTACCGCAAGCACCTGCACCGGCTGCTGCCGCCTGCAGAAGCGGCAACGCTATCTCATTAATAGCTGCTTACGCTTACCCAATAAGCGCTAGAGCCCCATTTGATTGATAAAAATGACCCAAAGCTACCTCGACCTGACCCGCGAAATCTCGGCCGAAATTCACAAGCTGCGCGCCGACATCCCCGACACCCTGCGCGGCTTTTCCGCCATGGCGCAGGCCGCCGGCCAGCCGGGCGTGCTGGATGCGAAGACGAAGGAGCTGATCGCCATGGCGCTGTCGGTGTCCTCGCGCTGCGACCCCTGCATTGGCTACCACGCCCAGGCCCTGGTGAAGTTCGGCGCCAGCCGCGCCGAGCTGACTGAGATGCTGGGCATGGCGGTCTACATGGGCGGCGGGCCTTCGCTGATGTACGCCGCCAAGGCCTCCGCTGCCTTCGACGAATTTGCCGCCCTGGCCGCGCCGGCCACGGCCTGACCCCATCGGAGACCGCTCATGCCCCGCCAGCGCCTCACCGCCCCCGCGTACGCGCTCCTCCTTGCCGCCAGCCTTTTGTGCGCAGCGCCGCAAGCGCAGGCCGCCGACCTGGCGGCCGCGTTTGCCGCCGCCCAGCAGCACGACCGCAGCTACGCCGCCGAACGCGCCGCACACGACACGGCGCAACCCCGGCGCGACCAGGCCGCCGCGCTGTGGCGGCCGGGGGTGCAGTTCCAGGCGACGGCCGGGCTGGGCAGCAGCGAGACCGACACGCGCGGCGCGCAGTTTGGCGCGCCGGGCCTGGGCACATCGCAGGGCGTGGATTTTTCCACCTCGGTGAACGGTGGCGCCAGCACCCGCTGGGCGCTGCAGGCCAGCCAGCCGCTCTACAACCCGCAGCGCCGCGCCCAGCAGCGCCAGCTCCACACCGCCGCCGAAGTGGCCGAGCGCAGCTGGCAGGTGGCGGGCCAGCAGCTCGCCCAGCGCGTGGCGCAGGCCTGGTTTGGCCTGGCGCTGTCGCGCGAATCGCTGGCCGTGCTCGATGCGCAACTGGCCGCTGTGCAGCGCATCAGCCAGGAGGCCCAGGACCGCTACGACCTGGGCGACGCCCCCATCACCGCCACGCACGAAGCGCGCGCCCGCCTGGCGCTGCTGCGCGCCCAGCGCCTCGCCGCGCAAAACGACGTGGCCGTGAAAGAACGCGTGCTGACCGACCTGACCGGCCTGCCCGTGGCGGCCCTCGAAGCGCACGCCCCCGCCCAGGTGGCGACCGACACCACACCGCTGCCCGCCTGGCAGGCCGAGGCCGAGGCGCACAACCTGCAATTGGCGCTGCAGCAACTCGCCGTGGACAACGCCCAGGCCGCCGCCGACCGGCTGCGCGCCGCCAGCAGCGCCAGCGTGGACCTGGTGGCCCAGGTCGGGCAAGAGCGCATCCACGGCAGCGGCGACTACGGCAGCGCACGCAACAAGGCGACCAACGCCCTGGTGGGCGTGCAGCTCACCGTTCCGCTGTGGACCGGCGGCATGCAAACTGCCCGCGAGCGCGAAGCCCTTGCGCTGCTGGAAAAAGAACGCGCCACGCTGGACGCGCTGCGCGAACAGGTGGCGCGTGACGTCAACACGGCCTGGCTGCAACTGGCCACCGGCGCCGAGCGCGTGCGCGCGCTGGCCGAGGCGCTGGCCGCCAGCAGCGAGCGCCTGGCTGCCACCCGGCTCGGCCAAGAGGTGGGCGACCGCACCCTGCTCGACGTCCTCTCCGCCGAAAACGACCAGGCCGCCGCGCGCCTGCAACTGACCCAGGCGCGCACCGACTGGCTGCTCGCCCGCCTGCAACTGGCCACGCTCAGCGGCCGCCCCGGCGAGACCGCGCTGCAGGCCCTGAGCGCCGCCATGACCGACTCCGGCAAATGAAGTCTGCCGCCTGACCGACCACAACCGAGTTTCAACCACCCACAGCCGGTGCACCGGCACCAACAGAGGAGACAAGCATGGCCCATATCGTGATTCTCGGCGCAGGCACCGGCGGCATGCCCGCCGCCTATGAGCTGCGCGCCAAACTCGACAAATCGCACCAGATCACCGTGGTGAACGCGGTCGACTACTTCCAGTTCGTGCCGTCCAACCCCTGGGTGGCCGTGGGCTGGCGAGAACGCGGGGACACCACCATTCCGATCCGCCCCTACCTCGAGAAAAAGGGCATCGACTTCATCGCCCAGCGCGTGGACCGCATCGACGCCGAGGGCAGCCAGCTGGTGCTGGCCGACGGCGCGCAGGTGACCTACGACTACCTCATCATCACCACCGGCCCCAAGCTGGCGTTTGACGAAATCCCCGGCGCCGGCCCCGACGGCTCCACGCACTCCATCTGCACCATCGACCACGCCGAGAAAACCTGGGCCGACTACCAGGAATTCATCAAGGACCCCGGCCCGGCCATCATCGGCGCCATGCCCGCAGCCTCGTGCTTTGGCCCGGCCTACGAGTTCGCCTTCATCTTCAACAAGGACCTGCAGCGCCGCAAACTGCGCAACAAGGTGCCGCTGACCTTCATCACGGCCGAGCCCTACATCGGCCACATGGGCCTGGGCGGCGTGGGCGACTCCAAGGGCATGCTGGAGAGCGACCTGCGCAACAACGACATCAAGTGGATCTGCAACGCCAAGGTCACCAAGGTGGAGCCTGGCAAGATGTTCGTCACCGAGCTGGGCGAGGACGGCCAGGTCAAGAAGGAGCACGAGCTGCCCTTCAAGTTCAGCATGATGCTGCCCGCCTTCAAGGGCGTGGACGCCGTCGCCCAGGTCGAAGGCCTGTGCAACCCGCGCGGCTTTGTGCTGATCGACGAGTTCCAGCGCAGCAAGAAGTACCGCAACATTTTCTCGGCCGGTGTCTGTGTGGCCATCCCACCCGTGGAAGTGACGCCCGTGCCCACCGGCGCGCCCAAGACCGGGTACATGATCGAAAGCATGATCACCGCCATCGTGCACAACATTGCCGCCGAACTCGAAGGCAAGCCTGCCGATGCCAAGGGCACCTGGAACGCCATCTGCCTGGCCGACATGGGCGACACCGGCGCCGCCTTCGTGGCCCTGCCGCAGATTCCGCCGCGCAACGTCAACTGGTTCAAGAAGGGCAAGTGGGTGCACCTGGCCAAGGTGGCGTTTGAAAAGTACTTCATGTACAAGATGAAGAACGGCACCTCCGAGCCCCTGTATGAAAAGCATGTGCTCAAGGCGCTGGGCATCGAGCGGCTGGAGAAGTAGCCAGTTTGCTATTTATTTGATAGCTGACAGCGCTTGCCCATCAAGCGCCAGAGGCACTTTTTATTCATATTTCAGAAAGACCGGCCATGTCCCCCTCCTATGCCTTTGCCATCACCCTTGCGCAGCCCCTGCCCGCCGCCATCGACACCCTGCGGGCAGCCCTGGCCGCCGAGCAGATGGGCATCGTCAGCGAGGTGGACATGCAGGCCACACTGAAAGCCAAGCTGGGCCTCGACAGCGCACCCCAGCGCCTGCTCGGCGTGTGCTCGCCCAAGGTGGCGCACGCGCTGGTCACGGCAGAGCCCGACATCGCCGCGCTGCTGCCCTGCGGCGCCAGCGCGCACGAGGCCCCCCCCGGCCAGACGCGCGTGCTGCTGCAGGACCCGCGCGTCATTCTCGCCGCCAGTGGCAGCCAGAATCCCGCCGTGCGCGAGGCGCTGGAAGGCGCACGCTCTGCCCTGCTGCGGGTCGTGACGGCCCTGGGCGGCCAGGGCCACTGACATGGCAAACCAGCACATCACCATCCTGGGCAGCGGCTTTGGCGCGCTCTCGGCCGTGCGCGAACTGCGCGCACGCGGCTGCAAGGACGCCATCACCCTTATCTCCCCGCGCAGCGAACTGCACTACCTGCCCGGCATCATCTGGGTCCCCAGCGGCCTGCGCACGCGCGAGCAGCTCATCGTGCCGCTGGCGCCATTCTTTGCACGGATGGGCGTGCAGCACCTGGCCGCCGAGGTCACCGGCCTCGCGCAAGGTGGCCGCAGCGTGCAGACCACGGCGGGCGAAGTGGCCAACGACGCGCTGGTGATCGCCACCGGCGGGCGCTTCATCAAGAAGCTGCCCGGCATCGGACACGCCATCACGCCCTGCGAAGGCATTGCGGCGGCCGAGCAGATCCGCGACCGGCTGCGGGCCCTGCAGGGCGGCACCATTGCCGTGGGCTTTGCCGGCAACCCCAACGAACCGACAGCGGTGCGCGGCGGGCCGATGTTCGAGTTTCTGTTCGGCATCGACGCGCAGCTGCGCCGCGAGGGGCGGCGCGACGCCTTCGAACTGGTCTTCTTCAACCCTTCCAAGGAACCCGGCGCCCGCCTGGGCGCCAAGGCCGTGGCCCATCTGCTGGCCGAGATGGAACGCCGCAACATCACCACGCACCTGGGCCACAAGATGGTGCGCTTCGAGGCCGACAAGGTGGTGACCGAAGGCGGTGAATTTGCCGCCGACCTGATCCTGTTCATGCCCGGCATGACCGGCAACGCCTGGTTCGACGAAACCCCCCTGCCGCGCTCGCCCGGCGGCCTGCTGCAGGCCGACGCCCAGTGCCGTGTGCCCGGCCTGGAGCATGTCTATGTAGTCGGCGACTCGGGCAGCTTTCCCGGCCCCGACTGGATGCCCAAGCAGGCCCACATGGCCGACCTGCAGGCAGCGGCCGCCGCGCAGAACCTGATCGATGGACTGGCCGGGCGGCCGCAAACCACGGGTTTCAAGGTCGAGCTGGCCTGCATCATCGACGCGCTGGGCACCGGCACCCTGGTCTGGCGCACCGAGCAGCGCAATCTGCTGCTGCCGCCCCTGCGCCTGATGCACTGGGCCAAGCGCGGGTTCGAGCGGCGCTATCTGGCGCAGTACCGTTGATTCCACGGTCCTGGGGCCCGCACACAAGAACAGAAATCACCCCGGTTTGATCCCTGCCAGAACCGGTGTGGCGCTTTGCGGGACAATACGGGGAATACCCGCATCGCGCGTCGCCCCTGGCTCCAGTCCGCCGCGACGCGTTGCGCGCACCTGTTTCCAACATCCCTGCCAATACACCATGAGCGCTTTTCTTGAAGAACGCGTGCTGTCGGTTCACCATTGGACCGACCGCCTTTTCAGCTTCACCACCACCCGCGACCCGGCCTTGCGGTTCTCCAACGGGCACTTCACCATGATCGGCCTGAAGGTGAACGACAAGCCCCTGCTGCGCGCCTACAGCATCGTCAGCGCCAACTACGAGGAACACCTGGAGTTCCTGAGCATCAAGGTGCCCGACGGCCCGCTGACCTCACGCCTGCAGCACATCCAGGTGGGCGACACCATCATCGTCGGCAAGAAGCCCACGGGCACCCTGCTGATCGACTACCTGCTGCCGGCCAAACGCCTGTACCTTCTGTCCACGGGCACGGGGCTGGCACCGTTCCTGAGCGTGATCCGCGACCCCGAGACCTACGAGAAGTTCGAGGAAGTGATCCTGGTGCACGGTGTGCGGCAGGTGAACGAGCTCGCCTACCACGACTACCTGACCCAGGAGCTGCCCGCCCACGAAATCCTGGGCGAGATGGTGAGCCAGCAGCTCAAGTACTACCCCACGGTGACGCGCGAGCCCTTCAAGAACCAGGGCCGCATCAACGACCTGATCGAGAACGGCAAGCTGTTCACCGACCTGGGCGTGCCCCCGCTGGACCCGCTGACCGACCGCGTGATGCTCTGCGGCAGCCCCGAGATGCTCGCCTCGCTCAAAACGCTGCTGGAAAAGCGCGATTTCGAGGAAGGCAACACCACCAAGCCTGGCGATTTCGTCATCGAGCGGGCCTTCGTCGAAAAGTAGACCGCAGCGCGCAGGCAAACCCCTATACTCATTCCGGACTTTGATCCGGAACGGGCACAGGCCGGTCCATCCGCCCACGGCGGGATCAAAGGGCACATGCACAGCCCCTTTTCGTGACTTTGCGGGAGGTCATTCGTGGACCGATTCCAATTCTGCGTGTGGCTTCTGGGAGGGTCCGGCGCCGCTGCGTGGCCCGCATCGCTTCTTGCGCAGTCGGCCCCCACGGCTCCCCGGCTGGACACGGCCTCGGCCGTGGACCTGGCGGGTCGGCTGCGCATGCTGTCCCAGCGCATCGTCAAGACCTATCTGCAGGTTGGCCAATCCATTGCCCCTGAACAGGCCGCCCGCCTGTGGCAGGCATCGATCGACCAATTCGAGTCGCACCTGGGCACCCTGCGTGCATTCCAGCCCACCCCTGCGGTGCGCAATGCCATGGCTCTCCTCGCAACCCAGTGGGCCCACTTCCGGACACAGCTGGCCGAGCCCCCCGGCCGGCAAGAGGCCAACCTGCTTTACGACGCCAACGAGGCCCTGCAGCAGGCGGCGCACCGCAACACGGTGGCCTACGAAAACGTGGTCGGTGCGCCACTCGACCATCTGATCGGCATCGCCGGGCGCCAACGCATGCTGACGCAGCGCATGGCCAAGTTCTACTTCTACCGCACCTGGGGGCTCTACGATGCTCCCGCCCACATGGAACTGCACCTCAGCCGGGCCCATTTCACCGCCGTACTGCCCGCGATCGAAAACTCGCCCTTTGTCTCGGAACCGGTCAAGGCCCAGGCGGCAGAAGTGCGGCGCGTATGGGCGCCCTACGAGCAAGTTCTGTTCGCAAGCCAGAACCCCGCGCAGATGCGCAAAGAGGCCGACCGGGTGGCCGTCCTGAGCGAGATCGTGCTCACTGCGGCCGAAACACTGGTGGCCTTGTTGCTGGCACAGGCGCAGAACCGCGCCTGACCCGTGCAGACGGCTCACACCCCTTTCGGGGAAACGACCGCATGGCCCCGTAAACTCGGGCTCCGGCGGGCCGCTCCGGGCACGCAATGTCTCACTACCGTATCGAAACCTATGCAGATTCGCTGTGCACTGGTCGGCATGCCCGGCTCGGGGAAAACCACCGTGGGCCGACAACTGGCCCACCGGCTTGGATTGCCTTTCGTGGACCTCGACCACCGCATTGAACAGACCCTGGGAACCACCATCCGCCAGTATTTCGAAACCGAGGGCGAAGAGCGCTTTCGCGATCAGGAAGCCCTGGTACTGGCCCAGGTCACCGCACAGCCCGGCGGCATGGTGCTGTCCACAGGCGGGGGGGCCGTTCTGCGCAGCGAGAACCGGCAGGCACTGCGCCACTTTGGCAGCGTGCTGTACCTGCGCGCCTCGCCCGAAGACATTTTCCGCCGCGTACGGCATGACCGCACGCGCCCGCTGCTGCAGGTGGGCAACCCGCTGGAGCGGCTGCGCGAGCTCTACGCCCAGCGCGATGGCCTGTACCGCGAAACCGCGCACTATGTGATCGAGACGGGACGCCCCACGGTCAGCACCCTGGTCAACATGGTGATGATGCAGCTGGAAATGGCCGCCAGCGCCCAGGGCGGCGGTGCACACACGCCCGCGGATTCCTAGGAAGCCGCCGCACTGCGCTGGCGCAGCCACGCCAGCAGTTCGTCGACGGGCATGGGTCGGGCATAGAGATAACCCTGCGCCCCGTCACAACGCTCATTGGCCAGAAAGGTCCATTGCGCGGGCGTTTCCACCCCTTCGGCCATGGTGGCCAGGCCCAGGCTGTGGCCCAGGGCCACCACGGCGCGGCAGATCGCCGCATCGTTCGGATCCACCAGAATGTCGCGCACAAAGGACTGGTCGATCTTGATCTGGTCGAGCGGCAGGCGCTTGACGTAGTACAGGGACGAATAGCCCGTACCGAAATCATCGAGCGCAAAGCGGACCCCCAGGTCCTTGAGCGCGCGCATGGTGGCGATGGTCTGTTCGATATCGTCCACCAGCATGCTTTCGGTAATCTCCAGCTTGAGCTGCCCCGGCCTGATGCCATGGCCGTACAGCAAGGCCCGAACCTGCTGGACAAAATCACCCTCGCGCAACTGGCGTGCGCTCACGTTCACGGCGATGCCCAGATGGGCGGTCAGCGGGTCGAACCGCCAAGCCTTCAATGTGCGGCAGGCCTCGGCCAGCACCCAGCGCCCGATGGGCAGAATCAGCCCGGTTTCTTCGGCCAGCCCGATGAAATCAAGGGGAGGCACCAGGCCCCGCAGGGGGCTGTTCCAGCGCACCAGGGCTTCCACGCCGGTGCAGCAGCCCTGGGGGTCCACCTGCGGCTGGTAGTGCAGCACCAGTTCATTGCGCTCCACGGCGTGGCGCAGCTCGCTCTCCATCGCGGCGCGGGCATTGATCCGCTCCTGAATGGCGGGCTCAAAAAACCGCACGGCGTTGCGCCCCGCAGCCTTGGCCTGGTACATGGCCTGGTCGGCACGCTGCAGCAATTCGTCGGCCGGGACCGCCTGGCCGACAAACAGGGCGATGCCCACACTGGTCGTTCCCTGATAGACCATGCCCCCCAGGCTGCAGGGCTCGGACAGGCGGGTAACGATTTTTTCTGCCACGGCCCCCGCCTGGGACACCGCAGTCTCCAGGTTCTCGCCCAGCTGCTGGATGAGCAGCACGAATTCGTCGCCGCCCTGGCGTGCCACGGTGTCGCCCTCGCGCACGCAGGAGCGCAGGCGCTGCGCCACCTCGACCAGCAGGCGGTCGCCCATCGCGTGGCCGCGCGTGTCGTTGAGGTTCTTGAAATGGTCCAGGTCGAGGTACAGCACAGCCCGGTGCTTGCCGCTGCGCGAGCTGGCCGCCATGCCCTGCTGCAGACGGTCGAGCAGCAGGCGGCGGTTGGGCAGGCCCGTCAACGGATCAAAGAATGCCAGGTGGTAGGCCTCTTCCTGCGCCCGCTTGCGGTCGGTGACATCGCGCCACACACAGTACAGCACGGCATGGCCCTGCAGTTCCAGCCGTGCAAGCGTGACCTCGACGGAGAGAAAGGTCCCGTCGGCACGGCAATGCTCCCACTCGAAGCGCACCATGCCCTCCTGCAGGGCGCGGTGCATCAGCTCTTCGGCCTTCTCAAAGGACAGCCTGCCATCGGGCTGTTTCTCGGGGGAGAGCCGCGAAGGGTGCTGCAGGATGTCTTCACGCCGCGTGTAGCCCAGCATATGGATCGCCGCTCGATTGCAGTCGATGAAGACACCGTTCTCGATCAGCCAGCAGGGATCGGGTGAGTTGTCGAACAAATCGCGGAACCGCTTCTCGCTGCGCTGCAGGGCTTGCGCCTGGGCCTGGGCCTGCCGGGCACATGCGCACAGGCGGCGCGCTTCCAGCACGTGCGCCAGCGCCGTGGCGAAGTGCCGCAACGCCGTGCCATGGGTCTCCCACAGCGCCGCGCTCTGGGCGCGCAGGCACAGGACGCCATGGGCACAGGCATCTGCGCCTCCAGCGCCGAGCGGCAGGCACAGCCACCGCGCATCCTGCATGCCATCGCCCACGGGCAAGACCGCCGTGAAACGGGCCTCCAGCACACCGTGCAGGGTGCCCAGTGCGCGCACGACTCCGGCGTGAAAGTCCTTCTCCGGCAGCGCCGCCGCCGTGGACAGCAGCTGCAAGAGCTGCTGCGCGTCAAAGGGTTGGTCAGAGGGGGCTGTCATGCGGGCATCCGGAAGGTCGCGCCAGTCTGGCGCCCGCAGCGCACCCCGTCAATACCAAACCACCATCCTCCGGGACGATGTGCAACACCGTCCCGCAAGGGCTTGATCTGCCTACAGGCAGGGAGCCAGCAGGCGCCGCAATGCGGCCTCGTCCATGCCGCGGCGCTGCGCCATGTCCTTGAGCTGGTCTTCCCCGATCCTGCCGACGCTGAAATAGGTACTGTCCGGGTGGCCCAGATAGAACCCGCTGACACTGGCGGCTGGTGCCATGGCCAGGCTGTCCGTCAGTTCCATGCCGATCTCCCCGCACTGCAGCACACGGAACAGCTCGCGCTTGGCGCTGTGGTCCGGGCAGGCCGGGTAGCCGGGCGCGGGACGGATACCCTGGTACTTTTCGGCGATCAGCGCATCGTTGGACAGCTGCTCATCCTTCGCGTAACCCCAGAGGTCGGTGCGCACACGCTGGTGCAGGCACTCGGCAAAAGCCTCGGCCAGGCGGTCCGCCAGGCTTTTGAACAGGATGGCGGAATAGTCGTCCAGGTCCTCCAGAAAGGCTTTTTCCTTCTTCTCGACACCCAGACCCGCCGTCACCGCAAACAGACCGGCGTAGTCGGCAATGCCGCTGTCCTTGGGTGCAACGAAATCGGCCAGGCAGCGGCTGGGACGCATGACGCCATCGACCGCATGCTTTTCGGTCTGCTGGCGCAGGCCATACCAGGTGGTGAGCACTTCGCAGCGGCTCTCGTCGGTGTAGAACTCGATATCGTCGCCCACGCTGTTGGCGGGGTACAGCGCCATCACGCCGCTGGCCTGGAGCCAGCGGCCTTCGATGATTTTCTTCAGCATGGCCTGGCCGTCGGCGAACACGCGCGTTGCCTCGGCCCCCACAACCTCATCCTGCAGGATGGCGGGGTAACTGCCTGCCAGGTCCCAGGTCTGAAAGAACGGGCCCCAATCCATGAAGGGCACCAGCTCGTTCAGGTCAAAATTCCTGAAGACGCGGCGGCCCAGCGCGCGCGGTGGCGTGGGCTGAAAGGCCGTCCAATCGATGGCGGTGCGGTTGGCGCGCGCCTGCGCCAGCGTCCATAGGGGGGTCTGCTTTTTGTTGGCGTGCTGCTGGCGCACCTTGTCGTAATCCTGGCTCACCTCCTGCAAAAACGCCTCGGCGCCCTCGCCCAGCAGGCTTTGCGCCACGCCCACGCTGCGCGATGCATCAGGCACGTAGACCACGGGACCGTCGTAGTGCGG
>JAMLIQ010000094.1 GCA_023954095.1 Burkholderiaceae bacterium
GTCTTCGTCACCGGCGGTGTGGTGTCTTCCCTGGGCAAGGGAATCGCCTCAGCCTCCCTTGCCGCGATTCTCGAATCGCGCGGCCTCAAAGTCACCCTCATCAAGCTCGATCCCTACATCAACGTGGATCCGGGCACCATGTCTCCCTTCCAGCACGGCGAGGTCTTTGTGACCGACGACGGCGCGGAAACCGATCTCGACCTGGGCCACTACGAGCGTTTCATTGAAACGCGCATGAAGAAAACCAACAATTTCACCACAGGCCGCATCTACCAGAGCGTGCTGGAGAAAGAACGCCGTGGCGACTACCTCGGCAAGACGGTGCAGGTGATCCCGCACGTCACCAACGAGATCCAGGAATTCATCAAACGCGGCGCCGGTGTCGGCACCGAGGATGCCGTGGACGTGGCCATCGCAGAAATCGGCGGCACCGTGGGCGACATCGAATCGCTCCCCTTTCTCGAAGCCGTGCGCCAGCTCAGCCTCAAGCTGGGTCCGAACAACGCCGCCTTCGTGCATCTGACCTACGTGCCCTTCATTGCGGCCGCAGGCGAACTCAAGACCAAGCCCACACAGCACACGGTGCAAAAGCTGCGCGAAATCGGCATCCAGCCCGACGCACTGCTGTGCCGCGCCGACCGCCGCATTCCTGAAGACGAGCGCGGCAAGATCTCGCTGTTCACCAACGTGCCCGAATGGGGCGTGATCAGCATGTGGGACGTGGACACCATCTACAAGGTGCCGCGCATGCTGCACGAGCAGGGGCTGGACGGCCTGATCTGCGACAAGCTGCGCCTGAACACCCCCCCCACCAGCCTCAAGCGCTGGGATGCGCTGGTCTACGAAACAGAGCATCCCCAGGGCGAGGTGACGATTGCCATGGTGGGCAAGTATGTCGACCTGTCGGACAGCTACAAGTCGGTCAACGAGGCGCTGCGCCACGCCGGCATGCAGAACCATGTGCGCGTGAAGATCGACCATGTCGACTCGGAAACCATCACTCCCGAAGGGGTGGCCAGCCTGGGCCGCTACGACGCCATCCTGGTGCCCGGCGGCTTTGGCCAGCGCGGCGTGGAAGGCAAGATCAGCACGGCACGGTATGCCCGGGAACACAAGATTCCGTACCTCGGCATCTGCCTGGGCATGCAGGTGGCCACCATCGAATACGCGCGCCATGTGGCGGGCCTCGAAGGCGCCAACAGCACCGAGTTCGACCCGGACTGCAAGCACCCGGTGATTGCACTCATCAATGAGTGGAAAGATGCCGACGGCAGCATCCAGACGCGCAGCGCCAGTTCTGACCTGGGCGGCACCATGCGCCTGGGCGCGCAAAGCTCGGACGTGGAGCCCGGCACCCTGGCGCACAGCATTTACGGCGATGTGGTCACAGAGCGCCACCGCCACCGCTACGAAGCCAACAAGAATTACCTGGACCAGCTGCGCGCAGCGGGCCTGGTGATCTCCGCGCTCACCCAACGTGAGCACCTCACGGAGATCGTCGAGTTGCCCCAGGCCGTGCATCCCTGGTACATCGGTGTGCAGTTCCACCCCGAATTCAAATCTACGCCCTGGAATGGCCACCCGCTGTTCAATGCCTTCATCAAGGCGGCCGTGGAACACCAGAAACAGCGCCTGCAAGCCCATTGAAAGGACAGACTGCCATGAAACTCTGCGGCTTCGACATTGGCCTGGAACACCGCTTCTTCCTGATCGCGGGCACCTGCTCCATCGAAAGCCTGCAGATGTCGCTGGACGTCGCAGGCCAGCTCAAGGAGACCTGCACGGCGCTGGGTGTTCCCCTGATCTACAAGGGCTCGTTCGACAAGGCCAACCGCTCGTCGGGCACCAGCCAGCGCGGCGTGGGGCTGGAGGCGGGCCTGAAGATCCTTGATGAAGTACGCCGCCAGCTGCAGCTGCCCATCCTGACCGATGTGCACGAAGCCGCCCAGGTGGCCGAGGTGGCCAGCGTGGTCGATGTGCTGCAGACACCGGCCTTCCTGTGCCGCCAGACCGACTTCATCCGCGCCGTGGCGCAGTCCGGCAAGCCGGTGAACATCAAGAAGGGCCAGTTCCTCGCGCCCTGGGACATGAAGAACGTCATCGACAAGGCCCGCGCTGCCGCGCAGGAAGCAGGTCTGTCGCCCGACAGCTTCCTGGCCTGCGAACGCGGCGTGAGCTTCGGCTACAACAACCTCGTGGCCGACATGACCAGCCTGGCCGAGATGCGCAACGCCGGGGCCCCCGTGGTGTTCGACGTGACCCACTCAGTGCAGAAGCCCGGCGGCCTGGGCGCGGTGAGCGGCGGCGCGCGCGAGATGGTGCCCGTGCTGGCCCGCGCCGGCGTGGCCGTCGGCGTGGCGGGCCTGTTCATGGAAACCCACCCCAAGCCCGCCGAGGCCTGGTCGGACGGGCCCAACGCGGTGCCCCTCAAGCACATGCGGGCGTTGTTGGAGACGCTGGTGGCGCTCGACGACATCACCAAGAAGAACGGCTTTCTCGAAAACAACTTTGGAGTCTGAACATGCCCAGTGGATACATCATTGCCAACGTCCGTGTCACCAATCCCGCGCAGTACGAGGAATACAAGAAGTGGTCCACAGCGGCCTTTCAGGCACACAACGCCGAGATCTGCGTGCGCGGCGGCCAGGTCGAAGTGATGGAAGGTGACTGGACGCCCGATCGCGTGGTGATCGCCAAATTCGAAAGCCTCGAAGCGGCCAAGGCTTTCTACCATTCGCCCGAGTACGGCAAGGCCCGCGCAGCCCGCGAAGGCGCAGCCATCATGCGGCTGGTGTGCGTGGAGGGCGTCTGACAGGCGCTTCAATATTTGTAGCTACTAACGCTTACCGGATAAGCGCTAGAGGCCAATTTAATCTATAACTTCTGCAGAAGGAAAACCATGAGTGCCATTGTTGACATCGTAGGCCGTGAAGTGCTGGACAGCCGCGGCAACCCCACCGTTGAATGCGACGTGCTGCTGGAATCGGGCGTGATGGGCCGCGCCGCCGTGCCCTCGGGCGCATCCACCGGCTCGCGCGAGGCCATCGAATTGCGCGACGGCGACAAGGCCCGCTACCTGGGCAAGGGCGTGCTCAAGGCCGTGGAGCACATCAACACCGAGATCTCCGAGGCCGTGCTGGGCCTGGACGCCTCCGAGCAGGCTTTCCTCGACAAGACCCTGATCGACCTCGACGGCACCGACAACAAGAGCCGCCTGGGCGCCAACGCCATGCTGGCCGTCTCCATGGCCGTGGCCCGCGCCGCCGCCGAAGAATCCGGCCTGCCCCTGTACCGCTACCTCGGCGGCATGGGCGGCATGCAGCTGCCCGTGCCGATGATGAACGTCATCAACGGCGGCGCGCACGCCAACAACAGCCTGGACCTGCAGGAGTTCATGATCATCCCCGTAGGCGCACCGAGCTTCCGCGAGGCCGTGCGCTGGGGCGCCGAGGTGTTCCACGCCCTGAAGAAGATCATCCACGACAAGGGCATGAGCACCGCCGTGGGCGACGAGGGCGGCTTCGCCCCTAGCGTCGAGAACCATGAGGCCGCCATCCAGCTGATCCTGCAGGCCATCGACGCCGCCGGCTACACCGCGGGCGAACAGATCGCCCTGGGCCTGGACTGCGCCGCCAGCGAGTTCTACAAGGACGGCATGTACGTGCTCGAAGGCGAAGGCGGCCTGCGCCTGACGGCCCAGCAGTGGACCGACATGCTCGCCACCTGGTGCGACAAGTACCCCATCATCTCCATCGAGGACGGCATGCACGAGGGCGACTGGGACGGCTGGAAGATTCTGACCGAGCGCCTGGGCAAGAACGTGCAGCTGGTGGGCGACGACCTGTTCGTCACCAATACCAAGATCCTGCAGGAAGGCATCGAGAAAACAATAGCCAACTCGATCCTCATCAAGATCAATCAGATCGGCACGCTGACCGAGACCTTCTCCGCCATCGAGATGGCCAAGCGCGCCGGCTACACCGCCGTGATCTCGCACCGCTCGGGCGAAACCGAGGACAGCACCATCGCCGACATCGCCGTGGGCACCAACGCCGGCCAGATCAAGACCGGCTCGCTCTCGCGTTCGGACCGCATCGCCAAGTACAACCAGCTGCTGCGCATCGAGGAAGACCTGGGCGACATCGCGCACTACCCCGGCCGCCGCGCGTTCTACAACCTGCGCTGACCAGGCGACGGCATCCCGTGCGCTCCCGCCTGCTGCTCGTCGTGCTGCTGGGCCTGCTGGCAGCCCTGCAGGCCCAGCTCTGGCTGGGCCGCGGCAGCATCCCACGCGTTGCGGCGATGCAGAATCAGCTGAATACGCAAAAGACGGCGAATGCACAGGCGGACGAGGCCAACGAACGCCTGGCCTCGGAAGTGCACGACCTGAAAGAAGGTCTCGACATGGTCGAGGAAAAAGCCCGCAGCGAACTGGGCATGGTCAAGCAAGGCGAGATCTACGTCCAGTACACCCAGCCGACGCGCTGACGCTGCGCTACCGTCAAGCTACTGCACCTTGGACGATACCGGTGGCTGCGTTTCAGGCGCGGTGAACAAGCGAACCGCATCCACGGCATCAAAGGGGTAATGCTTGCCGCAGAACTCGCATGCGACATCAATGCTGCCGCGTTCGGCCAGAATGTCCTCGGCCTCGGCGGCACCCAGGTTCTGCAGCATGCGGCCGACACGCTCACGACTGCAGCGGCAGGCAAAACGTGGGCCGCCAGCCCCTTCCAAAGGCTCGAAACGCAGCAGTCTTTCCTCCCAGAACAGACGGTGCAGGATGGTGTCCGCATCGAGTGCGAGCAGCTCTTCCTGCGTCAGGCTGGACGCCAGGTGGGCAATGCGGTTGTAGTCCTCGTTGCGGCCGATCTGGTCTTCATTTTCGCGGTGCGAGAGCGCACCGCCCAAATTGCCCTCGCCCTTGAGGGGCATGCGCTGGATCAGCAGCCCTGCGGCCACCTTGTCGTCGGCTGCCAGCACCAGCACGGTATCGAGTTGCTCTGACTGCAGCATGTAGTGCTGCAACACATCGCTCAGGCGCTCAAGCTTGCGGCCCTGGGCATCCTCCAGGGGAACCACGCCCTGATAGGGCTGCTGACCAGGCAAGCGGTCCTTGGGGTCGAGCGTGATGGCGCAGCGCCCGCCCCCTGCCATGTTCAGCATCTGGCTCAAACGCGCGGCATCGTCCACCGGCGCCTTGACCGTGGCAGTGGCACGCAGCCCCAGGTCGGACTGCACCTCGGCCACCGCCAGCTTGACCGGGCCGTCGCCGAACACCTGCAGCACCAGGGCGCCGTTGAACTTGATGTTCGATTGCATGAGCACGGCCGCCGCCGCCATCTCCCCCAGCAGGGAGCGCACCGGCGCGGGATAGGCGCCCGTATCGGCATTCCCCGCCCTGCGGTCCAGCAGTTCGGTCCAAGCATCGGTCAGACGCACGAGCATGCCGCGCACGGGCAGACCATCGAAAAGAAACTTGTGAAGTTCAGACACGCAGGGGTTCCAAAAAATTCAATCCAGCTTGCGCAGACCGCTCTTGAAGCGGCGGGCATTTTCGATGTAATGCAGCGCGCTCATGCGCAGTCCTTCCATTTGCTCGGACGTGAGCTGGCGCACCACCTTGGCGGGGCTGCCGATGATCATGGAGCCGTCGGGAAACTCCTTGCCCTCGGTCACCAGAGCGCCCGCACCCACCAGGCAGTTCTTGCCGATTTTTGCGCCATTGAGCACCACGGCACCGATGCCTATGAGCGTCTCATCGCCAATGGTGCAGCCGTGCAGCATCACCTTGTGGCCCACCGTTACGCGCTCGCCCACGACCAGGGGCTTGCCGAAATCGGCGTGCAGCACACTGGCGTCCTGGATATTGGAGCCCGCGCCGATGGTGATGCTTTCGGTATCACCCCGCACCACAGTGCCAAACCAGATGCTGGCGTCTTCACCCAGAGCCACCCGGCCCATCACCTGCGCGCTGTCCGCCACCCAGCTTGAAGCCGCCACCTGCGGCGCGATGCCATCGAGTTCATAAATCGCCATGCACACACACTCCCCAAAAAAAGATGCTGCCTTTGGTTACACAAAGCCATGGCCTGGTGGGACGGGGCAGCACCTAGAATTGTAAGGATGGAGCTACGCCACCGTGCATTGCAGGTCTTGTGTCTTTGCGACATTGAGGAAAAAGTGACTCAAACGCTTGCCATGCAGGCGCAAGCAGCTCATCTTTCAATAGCAGATATGGCGCCCGCACCGCCCCAGGGCGCGCAAAGCCTGCCCGGCCACCCTGAGCGGCCCGCGCTGCGCAGCCACACGGAAGTGGCCCGCCGCTCACCGGCCACACCCGAAGGGCGGGCGGTGCTGTTGCACGCGATCGCGCACATCGAGTTCAACGCCATCAACCTCGCGCTCGATGCCCTCTGGCGCTTTGATGGCATGCCACGCCCGTTCTACCTCGACTGGTTGCGCGTGGCCGCCGAAGAGGCCCGGCATTTCAGCCTGTTGCGTGCACACTTGCAAGCACAAGGCCACGACTATGGCGACTACCCTGCCCACCAGGGCCTGTGGACACTGTGCGAAAAAACGGCGCATGACGTCACTGCCCGGATGGCCCTGGTGCCGCGCACCATGGAAGCGCGCGGGCTGGACGCCACGCCGCTCATCCAGCGCAAGCTGCGGCAGGTGGGCACCCCCGATGCATTGGCCGCGGCCGACATCCTGGAGGTGATCCTGCGCGAGGAAGTCGGCCATGTTGCCATTGGTGACCACTGGTATCGCTGGCTGTGCGAGCGCGATGGCCTGGAGCCCGAAACGCACTATGCTGCTCTGGTCGAACGCTACCACGCCCCCCGTCCCAAGCCCCCACTCAACCGCACGGCCCGACGGCTGGCGGGCTTCAGCGAAGCCGAGCTGCAATGGCTGGAAAACGCGTGAGACAGTCTGGCAGAACAAACCTTTCTACAATCACTCCCCCACCTCCTTGGCCCCATCCCTGACGCCCATGCCCTCCGATATGCCGAGTCACTCCAGCACTGGAAGCTCTGCCCCTTCCCCCCAGGACATCCACCAGACGTCCGTGGCACTCATTGCCCGCCAGGCCATCGTCAACGCACAGCAGGCCGTCATCGGCTATGAGCTGTTCAACCGCTCGCGCACAGGCCCCGCGCACACGGCGGCCACCGATGTGGCGCTGGTTTTTACTGCGCTCTCCCATGCAGGCACCGAAGAACTGGTGGGCAAGAAGCTGATTTTCGTCAACTGCACGCACGAAAGCCTGACAGGCGGGCACCTGGAACTGGTCGACCCGGAAAAAGTGGTGCTCGAAATTCCTCCGCTGGGCCACGTGGCCACAGAGGAAGTCGCCACGCGGCTGCCCATCCTCACGGCACTGCGTGAACGTGGCTTCCATCTCGCCTTCAACCATACGGTGCTGCAGTCCACCTATGCCTCCTGGCTGCCCTTGGCCGACTACATCAAGTTCGACCTGTCCACACTGGCCCCCGACCAGTTGGCCGTGCTCATCAGCTACGCCAACCGCCACTCCCAGGCCGACCTGATTGCCGAGAAAGTGGAGACAGCCCAACAGTACGACATGGCGTCGAGCAAGGGCATACAGATGTTTCAGGGCTATTGGTTTGCACGGCCGTCGGTAGTGCAGGCCAAGCTGGTTTCGCCATCGCAGGCCAGCATTCTTGAACTCATCAATCTGGTGCGCAAGCAGGCCAGCACCGACGCCATCGAAGACGTACTCAAAAAGGATGCCGGCCTGGCTTTCAACCTGATGCGGCTCATCAACTCCTCGGGGTTCGGGCTCACGCGTGAGATCACATCCTTCCGCCAGGCCGTGATGCTGATGGGCCTGAAAAAGCTGTTCCGCTGGGCGGCGCTGCTGCTCACAACCTCGCGCACTGGCGGCCCCCCGTCATCTGTCGGTCAGACCGCCGTGGTGCGCGGGCGGCTCATGGAATTGCTGGCACTGGAAACTCAGCCCCAGGAGGAGGCTGACGAGGCCTTCGTCGTAGGCATTTTTTCGCTGCTGGACGCCATGCTGGGCATGCCCATGCCTGCAGCGCTGAATCTGCTGAGCGTGCCCGAGGCCGTCAGCGCCGCACTGTTGCACCGGGAAGGCTATCTGGGCGCCCTGCTGAACCTGGCAGAGGCCTGCGAATCCAGTAACGATGATGCTTTCAACCAGGCAGCGAGCACCGTGCACCTGAGCAGCCCGCAAATCAATGGAGCACACCTGCAGGCGCTGGCCTGGGCCGACCACATCGATGGATAGCGCCGCACTAGAATTGCGTCCACAACAGCACACATTCCCCATGTCCAGCACGCCAGCGCCCGCCGCCTCTCCCGCCTCCGAGCCCTCTCCGCACGACGGCGCAGCCGCACTGATTGCGCGCCAGGCCATCGTGGACGCACAACGCGCCGTCTTCGGCTATGAGTTGTACGACCGCTCCACCGAGCAGGACACGCACACCGCCGCCAGCGATGCGGCCCTGCTGTTCAACGCCCTCTCGCACGGCGATACGGAAGCCCTGGTGGGCACGAAGATCATCTTCATCAACTGCACGCACGAGAGCCTGGTATCTGGCCACCTGGAACTGATCCACCCCGACAAGGTGGTGCTGGAAGTGCCCACCCTGCCCGAAGGCGCCAGTGCCGAAGACATCGGAAACACGGTGGAGCTTCTCACTTCACTGACGCAGCGGGGCTTCCGCCTGGCCTTCAATCAGAATGTGCTGCGCCGGGGCTATGCGCAATGGCTGCCCCTGGCAGCATTCGTCAAGCTCGACATGAAGGCGTTCAAGCCTGAAATGGCGGCGCCTCTGGTGAAGTACGCCCGCAGCAACACCAAGGCGGAACTGGTGGCCGAGAAGGTGGAAACAGCCGAACAGTTCCAGCTGATGCTCGATCTCGGTGTCAAGCTGTTTCAGGGCTTTTGGTTCGCCCAGCCGTCGCTGGTCAAGACCAAGACCATCCGTCCCTCGCAGGCCATCATCATTCAGTTGATTAACCTCGTGCGCAAGCAGGCCAGTTCCGCCGAGATCGAAGAGCTCCTCAAGAAAGACCCCACGCTCTCGTTCAACCTGCTGCGCTTCATCAATTCCTCAGGGTTTGGCCTGTCGTGCGAGATCACCTCGTTCCGCCATGCGGTGATGATTCTGGGCCTGAAGAAGCTGTTCCGCTGGGCGGCCCTGCTGCTGACCACATCACGCGCCAGCGGCACTGCCCCGGCCATCGGCACCACCGCAGTGGTGCGCGGGCGGCTGATGGAGTTGCTCGCGCAAGAAATGATGCCCCCCGAAGAATGCGACAACGCCTTCGTCGTCGGCGTGTTCTCTCTGCTCGATGCCATGCTCGGCATCCCCCTGGAAGAAGCGCTTGAATCGGTCGCCCTGCCCGAGCCCGTACTCGATGCGCTGCTGAACCACAAAGGCGTTTTTGCACCCTTCCTGGCACTGACCAAGGCCTGCGAAAGTGGCGACGATGCCGCCTTCGCGTACAACACCGAATTGCTCCATCTCTCGAACCACCAGGTCAACATGGCCCACCTGCAGGCGCTGGCCTGGGCCGACAGCCTCGGCGCGGAATAGTTCCAACACCCGAGTCACCCTCGCGGGTGGTGCTGCGCATGGATCTGGCGCAGCCTTTCGCGGGCTACATGGGTGTAGATGGTCGTGGTGGAAATATCCGCATGTCCCAGCAAGAGTTGCACCACACGCAGATCAGCGCCGTGGTTGAGCAAATGCGTCGCAAAGGCATGGCGCAAGGTATGCGGTGACAAGGGCGTGGTGATGCCGGCCACCAGGGCATATTTCTTCACAATCATCCAGAACATCACACGCGTCATGCCGCTGCCGCGCGCCGTCACGAACAGGTCGTCGGTTTGCTGTCCGCCCAGGATGGGTGCGCGCGCATCGCGCAGGTAGCTCTCGAGCCACTGCTGCGCCACCTGGCCAAAGGGCACCAGGCGCTCCTTGCCGCCCTTGCCCAGGACCCGCAGTACCCCTTCGTTCATGCCCACGTTCCATGTCTTGAGCGTCACGAGTTCCGACACACGCAAGCCGCTGGCGTACATCAGCTCCAGCATGGCACGGTCGCGCAACCCCAGTGCAGTGTCAAGATCGGGCGCATCCAGCAAGGCCTCCACCTGCGCCTGCGTCAAGGTCTTGGGCACGCGCAGGGGCTGGCGTGCAGCCTGCATGCGCACGGTGGGGTCAACGCCGATCTGGCGCTCACGCAAAGCCCAGCGAAAAAACCGCTTGAACACCGTCAGGCGCCGATTGGCCGTGGTGGCCCGGGTCTGGCTGTGGCGATGGGCAAAATAGGCATTCAGATCGGCCTCATCGGCCTGCAGAACATCCTTGCCATGGCTTCCCATCCACGCACCGAACACCGTGAGATCACGCCGATACGCATCCAGCGTGTTGCGGGACAAGCCTTCCTCCAGCCAGAGCGCATCCACAAAATGCTCAATCACGGCCCGGCTGGCCGACAGGTGTAATCCGTGTGCAGACATCTCAGACATGGAGGAAATGGACATCCAGCAGGTGTAGAAAGTGGATAAAACCTGCCACTGCGGAATACACATACCCGGGTAAACCCTTCTGCGGTAAGCGACATCTGCGGGGACGCCCCTGTGGCAACTTGCGCTATTCTGCCCTTCTGACCTTCAACCTAGAACAGGAGACTTATCCATGCGCTGGATTCACAAGATCGGCTTGGGCCTGAGCCTGACCACCGCCCTCGCTGCAGGCGTCGTTCACGCCCAG
>JAMLIQ010000095.1 GCA_023954095.1 Burkholderiaceae bacterium
AGCAATTTCCGTGACCTGGGCGGCTACCAGGGCCTGGGCGGCCAGACGCTGCGCTGGCGGCGCCTGTTCCGCTCGGACCACCTGGCGGCCCTGACCCCGGACGACCAGGCCAAGCTGCAGGCGCTGGGCATTGCGCGCGCGATCGACTTCCGGGGCGCCAGCGAACGCGCCGCCCAGGCCTATGCGCTGCCCGGCGTGGCCTGCCACCCGCTGACCATCGAACCCACCGTCATCCACCGCGCGCTGGCCCTGCAGCAGCAAGGCCACACGCTGACTGCCCAGGACGCCGTGGGCCTGATGCAGGAAACCTACCGGGGCTTTGTGCACGACAGCGCTCCGCGCTTTGCGCAAATGTTCCGCCTGCTGCTCGACAGCGACAGTCCCATCGTCTTTCACTGCACGGCGGGCAAGGACCGCACCGGTTTTGCTGCTGCGCTCATCCTGCTGGCGCTGGGCGTGCCGCGCGCCACGGTCATGGAGGACTACCTGCTCACCAACGGCCTCTACCGCCGCCCCGAAGGCCTGGCCAGCCTGGCGCCATCCGAGGTGCTGGCCGTGCTGTGGCGCGTGCAGGAAGACTTCCTCGATGCCGCGCTGCACCGCGTGGATGCCGACTATGGCGGCATCGACACCTACCTGGTGGATGTGCTGGGGCTGGACACCGCCGCCCGCAAAGAGCTGGCACAGCGCTACCTGCAAGCCTTGTAACCCTGGGTTGCACGCCCCTGCGGGCGCGACAGCCGCCCAAAAAAGAGGTATACCGGCACCCTCCACACCGCAGGAGAGTCCCCATGCAAGTCCAGCCCTACCTGTTCTTTGACGGCCGCTGCGAAGAGGCGCTGACCTTCTACAGCCAAGCCCTGGGCGCCCAAGTCACCGCACTGATGCGCTACCGGGAAAGCCCCGAGCCGCCGCCGCCCGGCAACGCCCTGGCAGGAGACAAGATCATGCACGCCAACCTGCAGATCGGCGCGACGCAGATCATGGCCTCGGACGGACAGCGCCCGGGCGAGGGCCTGTTCAAAGGCTTCTCGCTCTCGATCACCGCCGCCACCGACGCCCAAGCCCGGCGCCTGTTCGACGCCCTGGCCGACGGCGGCCACATCCAGATGCCCTTCGGCCCGACTTTTTTTGCCACCGCGTTTGGCATGGTGGCAGACCGCTTTGGCGTGGGCTGGATGGTGATCGTGCCCCGGTAGAAGTCGCCGGGGCGGCCGCTGCCGCCATCGAAGATGCGCAGGATGACACGCCACGGAGGGCCTTGCCCGCATGCGTATCACCCGCCATACCCCCAGACATGCATGCGCAGCCCGACCCGGCTACCATGCCTGCGGCCCTTTCCCACCACCACGGAGATCAACCCATGTTCAGCCACGTCATGGTCGGCGTAACCGACCTCGAGAAATCCCGCCAGTTCTACGACGCTGTACTGGGCACCCTCGGCATTGCACCCGGCGTTCACAACCACAACGGGGTTGTGGGCCGCTACTTTTACCGCAGCCCCGCCGGCAGCTTCGGTATTACCGAGCCCCTCAATGGCGAGCCTGCATGCCATGGCAACGGCAGCACCATCGGCTTTGCGATGGCGTCGCCCGAGCAGGCCGATGCCTTTCATGCAGCCGGCATCGCCAACGGCGGCACCACCTGCGAAGACCCGCCAGGAATGCGCAACGGCGCGGTAGGGCAGTTGTATCTGGCCTACCTGCGCGACCCCGACGGCAACAAGCTTTGCGCGCTGCACCGTCCTCCGCGCTAATCTGCTTTATTTTTGATAGCTGCCAGCGCTTTATGCATAAGCGCTGTAGGCATTTTTTGCCATATATCCCTTTGTTTCCCGCCGCCAGCCGCGTTTTCTACAATACCGCCCATGCCCGCCCTTTCATCGTCCGCACACCAGCGCCCCCGCCACGGGTGGTACGCGGGCCGGATGGCGGCCATGTTGCGGTGATGCAGGCCACCCCTGCGCACCGCGGGCAGGCGCTTGCCTGCCTGGTACGGCGCCACGCCGTGAGCTGCGGCATGCTGCTCTTGCCGATTCTGGCGTGGAACATTGCTTTGATAGGCCGCCTGCCCCCGGCAATCTCGATGCCGGAACGGTGGGACGCCATTGCACGGCCCCTGGCGCTGACCGAGAACTTTTTGCGCATTCTGGTGTTCGCGCTGCCGTTCTTCATGCCCTTGAACCTTGCCACGCGGCAGCAGAAATGGGGCCTGGCCGTGTTTGCGGCGGGCACCGTGGTGTATTTTGCGAGCTGGGTGCCGCTCATCGTGGCGCCCCAGTCGGCCTGGGCCACCAGCGGTATGGGTTTCTTGGCACCGGCCTACACCCCGGCGCTGTGGCTGCTGGGGCTTGCGCTGTTGGGCCGCCGCCTGGTCTGGCGCTGCGGCTACCGGCCCTGGATGTACGCTGCCCTCTCGGCGGTGTTTCTGGCGGCACACTTGACCCATGCCGCCATTGTGTATGCCCACAACTATTGAGACACCCCGCCCATGGCATGCCAGCCTGCGCCATGCAACCCACTCCAAGGAATGAGCGCTTGAAATCTGCCAGCGAAACCCTGTTCGACGAGGCGTACTACCAGCGCTTTTACTTCGACAAGAAAACCAGCGTGGCCGACCCGCAGCACCTGGAACGGCTGGGCGCCTTTGTGTGCAGCTACCTGCAGTACCTGCGCGTGCCGGTGCGCCGCGTGCTGGATGTGGGCTGCGGCATTGGCCTGTGGAAGGACGTGATGGCGCGCCACTTTCCGCTGGCCAGCTACCACGGCGTGGAATTCAGCCCCTACCTGTGCGAGCGCTTTGGCTGGGAGCGCGGCTCGGTGGTGGACTACCGCGCCAGCGCACCGTTTGACCTGGTGATTTGCCAGGGCGTGCTGCCCTACCTGGGCACGGCCGACCTCAAGCGCGCACTGCACAACCTGGGCCAGCTCTCCTGCGGGGCGATGTACCTGGAGGCCGTCTCGCGCGAGGACTGGGAGCAGGGCATTCTGGACGAGGACCTGACCGACCCGCGCATGTTTCGCCACCGCGCGGCCCTGTACCGGCGCGGGCTCGACACCGGCTTTACCCCGCTGGGCGGCGGCCTGTGGCTCAGCCGCGAGGCCGAGGCGCCGCTGTTTGCGCTGGAGAGCCTGCGCAATGCCTGAAGGCGCGCCTGCCCTGCCGCCTGCCGCACCCCATGCCGTCTCGCGCCTGCGCGCCGCGCGCCTGGCGCGCAGTGCCAAGCCGTTTCTGGCCCGCGGCGGCCCCAAGGGCGCGCGCTGCCCGGGCTGCCGCCTGGTGCCCAGCCACTGCCTGTGCGCGCTGCGCCCGCGGGTGCCCACGCACGCCGGGGTGTGCCTGCTGATGGCCGACATCGAGCCGCTCAAGCCCAGCAACACCGGCTGGCTGATTGCCGACGTGGTGCCCGACACCTTTGCCTTTGGCTGGGCACGCACCGAGGTCGATCCCGCCCTGCTGGCGCTGCTGGCCGACCCGCAGTGGCAGCCGTATGTGGTGTTCCCCGGCGAGTTCGTCGATGCGGCGCGCGTGGTCACCCAACTGCGGCCTGCCGAGCCCACCACAGGCGGCACCACCCCGCGCCCGCTGTTCATCCTGCTCGACGCCACCTGGCCTGAAGCACGCAGGATGTTCCGCAAAAGCCCGTACCTGAACCACTTTCCGGTGCTCAGCCTCGCGCCCGAGCAGATCTCGCGCTACCGCCTGCGCCGCTCCCGGCGTGGCGACCAGTTTTGCACCGCCGAGGTAGCCGCCCTGTGCCTGGAACAGGCGGGCGAGCCACGGACGGCCCAGGTGCTCGATGCGTACCTGGATGTGTTCACCCACCACTACCTGCAGGCCAAGCGCCAGTTGCCCGTGGACAGGACGGATGCGTTGCACCAGCATCTGCGGGCCACTACCGCACGCGCGATAGACGCAGCGTAGAGCGCTGGCGACAGCACGGTGAACCGTGCGAATTCACGCTGGCCAGGCACTTGGCCGAAACACCTGCGGTCCGCCGCCCTGAAATGTGGCATGCACCGTTGTTTTCTTCATATTGGACGTTGATGCCGGTTGTGGAATTTGCAATCATTAATCTAGAATGAGAATGATTCGCGCTAACATCATTGCTATCTTTTGACACATTCACAGTTTCAAAGCAGCACTGATGCCGCCTGTCTGTACGGCCAAGCACTCGCGCCCTGCGGGCGGGTCGCTGGGCCAACAGTGGCGCGAAAGCCACGTTGTCGACAGCCCCACAGGGAGCACCCGGCAACACCAACATTCCAGTGCCAATAAAAGGATTACCAACATGTTTCTCACCCCGTGCGATGCAGCCTCGCGCGTTGCCGAACGCAGCCCTCGTATCGTTGCCCCAGCGGACATTCTCTGCGGCGGCATACGCACGGTGTCTCTCGCAGCCCAACTGGCCTGCTGCGCATTCGTGGCCGGCGGTGTGCTGCTGCCTTCTGCCGTACATGCGCAGTCCGATGTATCCCTGCCCGCCGTGACCGTAACGGCCGATACGGCAGGGCCCGAGGAACTGCCAGGCACCTTTGCCGGAAACCAGGTAGCCAACGGAGCCCGCCTGGGTGCGCTCGGCAATCTGGATGTGATGGACGCCCCATTCAACGTGACGAGCTACACGGCCGAACTCATCAAGAACCAGGCAGCCCGCACCATTGGTGATGTGCTGGCGAACGACCCTGGCGTACGTTTCACTACCTCCAGCGGCCATGCGTATGAGAATTTCCGTATCCGTGGTTTTGATGTAGGCCAGAACGATCTGGCGATCAACGGCATGTACGGCCTCATGCCCATAGGGCATACACCAGTGGAGATGTTCGAGCGCGTCGAAGTGCTCAAGGGCCCCAGCGCCCTGTTCTCGGGAATGTCGCCCAGCGGCGCAGTGGGCGGCATGGTCAACCTGGTGCCCAAGCGCGCCGACGACGAACCGCTGAGTCGCGTCTCGCTGGATTACCAGTCCGACAGCCAGCTGGGTGTCAAGCTCGACATGGGCCGACGCTTTGGTGAACACAAGGAATGGGGTCTGCGCGTCAATGGCGCATTCACCGACGGCGACACCGAGTTGAGCGGCCAGTCCAAACAGCGGCAATTGGTGTCTGCGGGACTCGACTATCGCGGCGGGCCACTGAAGGCATCGATCGATGCCTATTTCAGCAAAGAGTCACACAACGGCGGCATTCCGGCGATGTTCTGGATGCCCTCCACCGTGCTGCCGGCCCCTGATGCCAGCGTGAACCAGTTCCCCGCTGCACAGGGCGCGCTGGAAAGCAAGGCCGTCATTGCACGCGCGCAATACCTGTTCAATGCCAATGTGTCGGCCTTTGCGGGCATTGGCGTGCGCAACCACGACTTCAACGGATTCATCAACGGCACCCATGTACGCAACATCAATGCAGCGGGTGACAGTACCAACACGGTCACGGTTGCCTCGCGCGGCTATGACAACGCGGTGTCGTCCGAGGCGGGCGTGCGCCTGAATTTCAACACCAGCACGGTGGCGCACGAGATGGTGCTGCAGGCCTCCTACCTGGCGCTGGAGTCCGGCGCGGCCAGCGCCACGTCGGCTTTCAGCACCAATATCTACAACCCGGTGTACCACGCCATGCCGACAACCCCGGCCGCCGCATCCAAGAATGCCGAGAACACCCTCTCCAGCATCGCACTGGTAGACACGATGTCGTTC
This sequence comes from Burkholderiaceae bacterium, assembly GCA_023954095.1. Classification (GTDB taxonomy): domain Bacteria; phylum Pseudomonadota; class Gammaproteobacteria; order Burkholderiales; family Burkholderiaceae_C; genus Simplicispira. The sequence continues at coordinate 5,690 of JAMLIQ010000095.1, forward strand.
ATGGCCGACCGCCTGCGCCTCACACTGGGCGCACGCCACCAGACCGTCAAGACCACCAACTTCAACTCCGCCACGGGCGTAGTGACCGGCACCTACGACAAGAGCGCGATATCGCCCTCGGCGGCGATCGTCTTCAAGCCCTGGGGGCCCAACGTGTCGCTGTATGCCAACTACGTGCAGGGGCTGAGCAAGGGTGATTCGATCTCGACGCCCACCTACGTGCGCAACTACACCTTTGCGCCGTACAAGACCCAGCAAAAGGAAATCGGCATCAAGTGGAATGCAGGAAGCTTCGCCAACACAGCCAGCCTGTTCGAGATCACCAGGCCCATGCTGGTGCCGGTGAACGGCAACGATGCATCGGACAGTGGCGAGAAGCGGGTGCGCGGGCTGGAATGGAACACCTTTGGTGAAGTAGCGCGCGGTGTCCGTCTGCTGGGCGGCGCGGCCTACACACAGGGCGTGCAAACCAAGACCGCGAACAACATTTACAACGGCCATGCCTCCGTAGGCAGTCCGCGCTGGCAGGGTAATGTGGGCGTGGAATGGGATACCGCTCCAGGCCTGACGCTCAGCAGCCGCATCGTTGCCAACTCCAGCCAGTATCTCAATGCGGCCAACACGCTGACATTGCCCGGCTGGGGCGAACTGGAAGTAGGTGCACGTTACGCCACCCAAATCAGCGGCCACAAGACTGTGCTGCGGCTGAACATCGCGAATCTGCTCAACCGCCGCTACTACTCGGGGGTCTTTAGCGACACCACGCCCATTGCCACGCTGGGCCAGGGGCGTACCGTTTCAGCCTCCGTCACGGTCGACTTCTGATGCAGTCGGCACGCGGGCTGTCGACCGGCCGCGCATGGAACTGCTCCACATCCGTCCGGCCGGATTTTTCATTCCACACAATCCCATGAACGCCATGTCGATTTTCATGCTCATCGGCCTGGCCGCCATCACCCTGGGCTGCCTTTGCATCTACGCGGCCGCTGCCCACCAGCGGTGGTTCGCCACCCCATGGCCCCGCTTGCCCGCACGGGCGGCGGCCATGGTGCTGCTGGCGCTGGGCTGGCTGGGTCTTGCGCACTCCCTGCAACGCATCACAGCGGCCTTTGTATTTGTGACGGCGCTGATGCTGGTGTTTGCCGTGCTTCCCTACATTGGAGCGTTTTTGCATGTGCGCCGTAACCGCTGATGCCCCCCGCGACAAGCCCGTGCCGATCAGGCCCGACTGGCTCTCCAAAACACTGGCCGGATTGCTGCTGGGCCTGGCTTTTGCCTTGGCCGCCAGTGCGCTGTTTTCAGACATGGCTGCGGACATGCCGCTCGCCGTCCGTGGCCAGCTGGCCATGTGGATGGTGCCGCCCATTTGGCTGGGCATTTTCTCGGGGGTGTACTTTTTTACCAGCGGCCTGCGCGCCTGGCTGTGGCTGGGCGGCGCAAACGCGCTGGCTTACGGCGCGCTGGCGGCGATACGCCTGGGCGCCTGAACAGGACGGCTACATGAGAGCAGACTACGTACGGATCTACAAATCGGTCCACACCTGGACCGGCATTTTGAGTGGCATGGCATTGTTCATCGCCTTCTACGCAGGCGCACTGACGGTCTTCAAGGAGCCCATCACGCGCTGGGTCTCGCCGCCCAGCGCAGCACGCGCCGTACCGCTGGATGCAGTGCAACCGCTGATCCTGCACACCGTGGCGAGCACGCCCGTTGCCGCACGGGACTTTGCCTTGCAGTTGCAAGACGCCGGGCATGCCATCCCGCGCCTGGAATGGCAGGTGCGCGATCCGCAGGCCGACGACCACGACAGCACCTCCACGCGCCACTACAGCGCCACGCTGGACGCCAGCGGCAACACGCAGATCGAGGAGCGACATCCTTCACCGCTGGCAAATTTCCTCGACGTGCTCCACCGCGTCGTCGGCCTGCCGACAGACTCGGACCCGAACCGCTGGGTCATGGGCGTGATCGCGGTTCTCTACAGCCTGGCGCTGGTTTCTGGTGTGGTGGTGTTGCTGCCTTCGCTGGTCAAGGACTTCTTTGCGCTGCGCGTGGGAAAAAATCTCAAGCGCATGTGGCTGGATGCGCACAACGTGGTGGGCATCATCAGCCTGCCGTTTCACATCGTCATGGCGCTGACGGCGGTGGTCTTCGCCTACCACGATCAGATCTATGACGTGCAGGACAAGCTGGTACACCAAGGCCAGTGGGCCCAGGCGTTTCCGCGACCGCCAGCCACACCGGGCGCGCCACCGGCGCGCGACACATCCGCACTGCGTACACCGCTGCAACTGGTGCAGGCGGCCAAGGCCATCGCACCTGGCTTTGAGCCCACCTTGCTGCAATACCAGCAAGTCACCGGTCCGCGCGCCGTGGTACGCATCTGGGGCAAGGACGCAGCAGCCATCTCGCCCCGGGCACGCGGCGGCTTCATCGCCTTCGATCCTTACAGCGGCAAGGTGCTGACCACCGACTTCCTTCCCGGACGACAGAACACCGCCAATCTGTTCATCAGCAGCTTCTTTGCCTTGCACATGGCTTCGTTCGGTGGCGGGGTGGTGCAGTGGATGTACTTTTTCCTCGGACTGGCGGGTGCATGGCTTTTTTATGGCGGCAACCTGCTGTGGGTGGAGTCGCGCCGCAAGGCCCAGCGCAAGGGCGCCGCCATGCCCGTGCAACGACGTGACGCGGTATGGATGGCCGCCGCCACCGTTGGGGTGTGCCTGGGTTGTGTGGCGGGCACCTCACTGACCATCGCTGCAGGAAAATGGCTGCAGGGCCCGCTGACCCACCTGACCGCCTGGCACCAGGGCATTTACTATGCCGTTTTTTTAGGCAGCATCGCTTGGGCCTTCTGGCGCGGCGCGGGTCGGGCCGCCGTACATCTGCTATGGCTCGCCGCAGCCTGCACGGCAGCCATTCCCGCCAGCACTCTGCTGGCGTGGGGGGTGTCGGGTACCGCCTGGCAGATGCATATGCAGGAGGCCGTGCTGGGTGTGGACACCACAGCACTGCTGGGCGCCCTGGCGCTGGCCTGGATGGCACGCGCCACGGCCCGGCGCGTGCACAACGGCCTCCAAGACAGCGTGTGGTCGGCACAGCCGCCGATGCCCGCCCCTGTGCCGCAGGCGGAACCAACGGCCGCCCGCTGACCCGAACGCGCCTTGCCGTCCCTGGGGCAGGACGACAGGCGCGCAGGCTGTGCATGGCCGGTGCCTTACAGTAACCGCCCCGTACCACGCAAACCTATCCCACCACAGCAGCCCCCGAGGGCTTTCACTCCATGAACAAAGAACTGGCACGACAGCGCGAACTGAACCCGATGGAACTGTGCGATGCCTGCAAGGGCATCCAGCGCAACTGGCGCCGCGCCCCCGGCCACGCCGAGCTGGTGCAGCGCGGCAACCGCAAGGAAGACCGCGAGACGGGCACCGTCACCATCACCCGTTACCAGTGCGACCGCTGCGGCACGGCCTGGGAATACGAAAACGACAAGAACAACCAGCAGGCGGGCTGGTCGGTGGTGGGGCGCTGAGCCCAAATCACTATCATTTCAATAGCTACTGACGCAGGGCAGCATTGCGTTAAAGGCATATTTCACTTCAAACACCACACCCTGGCTCATAGCACATGCGCCTGCACGCCCCGGCGCGGCGCGGGCCCCACGGGCGGCGCATAGCCCAGGCGCGCCCACATCTGCACCGTGCCACGGCCGCCATCGGCACCCAGCAGCGCGTGGATGGCCGCGTAATGGAGCGCTTGCTCGGGATACTCCTGCAAGGCCTGCTGCAGCGGGTGCATGGCCAGACCGTGCGCCGTGGCGGCGAGCTGCGCACGCGCGTAGGCGCGCCCGGCCCGCACCTGCGTGGCGCGGTCGTTGGCCTCGGTCACCATCGCGAAGAAGGCGGGCGTGGCCTCGATCTTGGCGTTGAAGTCCTGCACCTGCTGGGTCACCGCCATGTCGTCGGGGCCGGGCGCGCGGCTGCGGTCGAACAGGCCTGAGAGCGTGTTCACAGTCTTTTCATGGTGCCCGTTGCCCCGCAAAAGTGGCAGATGCAAGGCGCAAAGCGCGGCCGGGCTGGTGGCCCGGCGAGCATTTGCAACGCCGCAGATGCCACTTTTTCGGGGCAACCCTTCGGGCAAGGCAGCAGAAAGCCGCACTCGTCGTTGCGCACCTTGCCCAGGCCGCCAGCATGGCCTGCGGTACGCGCCTAGATTGCGGCTTTCTGCTGCCATGCGGGCACCATGAAAAGACTGTGAACACGCTCTAAAGCCGCCAGCAGGCGCGGCAGCGGCTCGTTCACGCTCAGGCCGTCACGGTGCTGGGCAATCTCGCGCGGGCCCACGCGCAGCACCTTCAACGATTCGAGCATGGTGCGCGGCGTGACCAGCTCCACGCGCCAGGCATCGCGGGCGATGGCGCGGTGCTCCGGCAGGCGTGCATTGCCCGGCAGGGCGAAGTCCACGCGCAGGCCGGGCGCCGCAGAGGCCGCCGCGATGGCCTGCACTGCCTGCGCCTCGGGGGCGCGCGGTTCGTAGGCCGAGCGGTTGGTGTGGCGGTGAAAAATCTGGCCAAACAGCGGATCGGGCCGCGCGCTGGCGTCAGGCACCAGCCGCACGCGGGCCGTGGCGTGGTGGGTGCGCGGCGGCGCGGGCGGCGTGGCCGGGTCGAACACGCCGTGTGGAAACAGCTCCATCTCGGCACGCAGGCCCTGCTGCAGCGCGGCCAGGTGCAGCAGTTCAAGAAAGGTGCCCTGGCTCATGAGGATCTGGCGCGCGTGCGGGTCGGTCTCGGGCAGCAGGCGCGTGGGGTCGCAGTAGAGCCAGATCTCGCCCGGCGTGTGCAAATCCACCAGCCACGATTGCAGGTTGTGCGAATGCGGCGCCAGGATGGCGTGCGCCAGCAGCCAGCGGCGCACGTCGCCCCCGGGCGGCACGGGCGCGGGCGGCTGCCACGCGGCCAGCGCCTCGGCGGGCAGGGCGGACGAGCAGCCCGGCAGCGCGGGCGTGGCGGCGAGCACGGCGGCCCCGCCGAGGATGCGCAGAAAGGGGCG
>JAMLIQ010000096.1 GCA_023954095.1 Burkholderiaceae bacterium
CCGTCGATGGTGAACTGGGCGTTGAAGATCTTGTGGCGGCAGTGCTCGCTGTTGGCCTGCGCGAACATCATCAGCTCCACGTCGGTGGGGTTGCGCTGCAGGCCCTGGAAGGCGTTGACGAGGTAGTCGATCTCGTCGTCGGCCAGCGCCAGGCCCCATTGGGTGTTGGCGGCCACCAAAGCGGCGCGGCCGCCGGCCAGCACGTCCACATGCTCCATGGGCTGGGGCGGCAGCTCGGAAAACAGCGCCTGCGCGTCGGCCAGGTCGAACAGCACCGACTCGGTCATGCGGTCGTGCAGGAGCGCGGCCACCTGGGCCAGTTGCTCGGCGCTCAGCGTGGGCTTGCCCAGCAGGCTGGACGCCATCTGGATACGGTATTCGGTGGCGCGCTCGACGCGGCGCAGCGGCAGCCCGCAGTTGCGCGCGATGTCGGTGGCCTTGGAGGCCCAGGGCGACACCGTGCCCAGGCGCGGCGTGACGACGATGGCCGCGCCATCCTGCGGGCCCTGGTACGGGTCGCCATAGGTCAGCAGCGCGGCCAGGCGCTCGTGCTGGTCGGGCGTGGGGGGCGCGTCAAGGGCCACGAGGTGCACGAAGCGCGCCGCGATGGAGGCGATCTTCGGGTGGATGGCTTCGAGTGCGGGCTGGAGTTGCTGGGCGCGAAAGGGGCTGAGGGCGTTGCCGCCCGCAATCGTGGTCAGGTGCAAGGTCACGTTGACGGCCTGGAAGGTGGTGAGAGGGAGAATGGCCGGGCGGCGGCGGCCCGACGACCACCCCGGCCCGCACGACCGAAGCCCGGCATTTTACCGGGCGCACGCAAGGCCGCGCTGGCACCAGCCTGCACGAAGCAGAGGGCGATGGGATAATTCCGCCCCATGAGCATCACCATCAAAGACGCTGCGGACATTGAAGGCATGCGCGTGGCCTGCCGCCTGGCCTCGGAAGTCCTGGACTACATCGCGCCCCACATCCAGCCGGGCATCACCACGGCGGAAATCGACCGCCTCGGCGCCGAATGCATGGCCCAGCAGGGCACCATCTCGGCCACCATCGGCTACCAGCCCCCCGGCTACCCGGCCTACCCGGCCTCGCTGTGCACCTCGGTGAACAACGTGGTGTGCCACGGCATCCCGAACGACAAGCCGCTGAAGAAGGGCGACATCGTGAACGTGGACGTCACCGTCATCACCAAGGACGGCTGGTATGGCGACAACAGCCGCATGTACCTGATCGGCGAATGCTCCATCGCCGCCAAGCGCCTGTGCGCCATCACCTTCGAGGCCATGTGGCACGGCATCCTGCAGGTCAAGCCGGGCGCGCGCCTGGGCGACGTCGGCCACGCCATCCAGAAGTTCGCCGAAGGCCATGGCTTTTCCATCGTGCGCGAATTCTGCGGCCACGGCATCGGCAAGAATTTCCATGAAGAGCCCCAGGTGCTGCACTACGGCCGCCCCGGCACGCTGGAAGAACTCAAGCCCGGCATGGTGTTCACCATCGAACCCATGATCAACGCCGGCCGGCGCGAGATCAAGGAATTCGGCAACGACGGCTGGACCATCGTCACCAAGGACCGCAGCCTCTCGGCGCAGTGGGAGCACACCGTGCTGGTCACGCCCACGGGCTACGAGGTGATGACCCTCTCGGCAGGCTCGCCCCCGCTGCCGTCCTTCGTGCAGGCCACAGCCACCTGAGCGCCCCATTGCGCGCACGCTTCTTGCATGGGGCCCCGGACATGACCGAACTCCACGATCTGCGCGATACCTACCGCCTCCAGAAGAACACACTCCTGGCCTCTCTGCAGGCGACGGGCTCCTCCACGCGCGGCATCCACGCGCTGCTGCGCAAGTTCTCGCGGCTGGCCGATGGCCTGCTGTGCACGCTCTGGCAACGCGCCGCCCTGCCGCCCACGCTGGCGCTGGTGGCCGTGGGCGGCTTTGGCCGCGAACAGCTTTTTCCATACTCCGACGTCGATGTGCTGGTGCTGCTGCCCGACAACCTGGCCAACGCGGACACCGTGCGCGGCCAAGTGGCCGAGTTCATCCGCAACTGCTGGGACGCGGGACTGGAGATTGGCTCGAGCGTGCGCACCGTGCAGGAATGCCTGAACGAGGCCGCTGGCGATGTGACCGTGCAGACGTCGCTGCTCGAAGCCCGCCGCGTGTGCGGCCATGCCGACCTGTTTGCCGGTTTCGAGCACCAGTTTGGTGCGCAACTGGATCCCCATGCCTTTCTGGTTGCCAAGACGCTGGAAATGCGCCAGCGCCACACCCGCCATGAGAACACCCCGTATGCGCTGGAGCCCAACTGCAAGGAATCCCCGGGCGGCCTGCGCGACCTGCACCTGATTCTGTGGGTGGCCCGCGCCGCCGGCCTGGGCCATACCTGGCAGGATCTGGCCGACAGCGGCCTGGCCACGCCGTTTGAGGTGCGCCAGATCAAGCGCAACGAGGCGGTGCTGTTCCTGGTGCGCGCACGGCTGCACGCCCTGGCCGGGCGCCGCGAAGACCGGCTGGTGTTCGACCTGCAGACCGCCGTGGCCGAATCGTTTGGCTACCGCTCGCAGGCGCTGGATGGCTCGCGCCTGGCCCTGCGCGCCAGCGAAACGCTCATGCGCCGCTACTACTGGGCCGCCAAGGCCGTGTCGCAGCTGTGCCAGATCCTGCTGCTCAACATCGAGGAGCGCCTGGACCCGCCCACGCAGCAACCCCGGCCCATCAACGACCGGTTTCTCGACAAGGGCGGCATGATCGACGTGGCCAGCGACGACCTGTACCAGCGCGACCCGCACGCCATCCTCGAAACCTTTTTGCTCTACCAGAGTTCGACCGGGCTGCAGAACCTTTCGGCACGCACGCTGCGTGCGCTGTACAACGCGCGTGGCGTCATGGACAGCGCCTTCCGGCGCGACCCCGCCAACCGTGCGGCCTTCCTGCGCATCCTGCAGCAGCCCGCAGGCATCACCCACGCCATGCGGCTGATGAACCAGACCTCCGTGCTCGGGCGCTACCTGTGGCCGTTCCGGCGTATCGTGGGGCAAATGCAGCACGACCTGTTCCACGTCTACACGGTGGACCAGCACATCCTGATGGTGCTGCGCAACGTGCGGCGCTTCTTCATCGCCGAGCATGCCCACGAATACCCGTTCTGCTCGCAGCTGGCCGGCGGCTGGGACAAGCCCTGGGTGCTGTTCGTGGCCGCGCTGTTCCACGACATCGGCAAGGGGCGCGGCGGCGACCATTCGAAGATTGGCGCCATGGAAGCGCGGCGCTTTTGCCGCCAGCATGGCGTAGCGCGCGAGGACGCCCGGCTCATCGAATTCCTGGTGCGCGAGCACCTCACCATGAGCAACGTGGCACAGAAGCAGGACCTGTCCGACCCCGATGTCATCACCGCCTTTGCCCAGCGCGTGGGCAACGAACGCTACCTGACGGCGCTGTACCTGCTCACCGTGGCCGACATCCGGGGCACCAGCCCCAAGGTGTGGAACGCCTGGAAGGGCAAGCTGCTCGAAGATCTGTACCGCGCCACCCTGCGGGTGCTGGGCGGGCGGGCGCCCGATGCCGCCGCCCTCATCGAGGCCCGCAAACGCGAAGCCCTGGTGCTGCTGGCCCTGAGCGCCCTGCCCTTCGAGGCGCACAAGAAGCTCTGGGACACGCTGGACGTGGGCTACTTCATGCGCCACGAGGCCGCCGACATCGCCTGGCACACCCGCCACCTCTCGCGCCACGTGGGCTCGCAGCAGCCCGTGGTGCGTGCACGCCAGTCACTGGCCGGCGAAGGCCTGCAGGTGCTGGTATACGCCGCCGACCAGAGCGACCTGTTCGCCCGCATCTGCGGCTACTTCGACCGGGCGGGTTTTTCCATCCTCGACGCCCGCGTGCACACCGCCAGCAACGGCTATGCGCTCGACACCTTCCAGGTGGTCAGCGCATCGATGCAGGGACATTACCGCGAACTCACCCACATGGTGGAGAACGATCTGGCGCAGGCCATCGTGCAGGGCGGCCCCCTGCCCGAGCCCGGGCGCAAGCGCGTGTCGCGCCGCGTCAAGAGCTTCCCCATCACCCCCCGCGTCACGCTGCGGCCCGACGAAAAGGCGCAGCGCTGGCTGCTGGGCATCTCTGCCAGCGACCGCACCGGCCTTCTCTACCTGGTCGCCCGCGTGCTGGCACGCCACCAGTTGAGCGTGCAACTGGCCAAGGTCAGCACGCTGGGCGAGCGAGTGGAAGACACCTTTCTGGTGCAGGGCAATGAACTGCAGAACAATTTTCGGCAGATCGAGATCGAGACGGAGCTGCTGCACGCGCTGTCGGAGTGAGGGTTGGGGAGGCAAAGCGGCGGGTCGCTTCAAACCAGCAGAGGCGCTGGCGCGCCCACGGCGTTTACGGCAGCAGCTTCAACCCCAGTTCTTTCAAGAAGGCGTTGTGCTTGTCCTTGGCCGCTGCAATGGCTTCCTCGATCTTTACCAGCTCGCCCTGCGTAGCGTCCAGATCAATCTCCACCTCGCCCACCGCCGTGCTGATGTAGCGTGAGATGTTCAGGTTGAAATCGTTTTTTTCGATCTCGGGCATCTCCACCCGGCGTGCATAGCGGACTTCTTCCTCGCGGAACTGGTAGGTCTTGATGATCTTGGCAATGTGCTCATCCGTCAGCTGGTTCTGGCGCTTGCCCTTGACAAAGTGCTCGGCGGCGTTGATGAACAGCACGTCGTCTGGCTTCTTGCACTTTTTGAGCACCAGAATGCACACCGGAATGCCGGTGGAATAGAACAGGTTGGACGGCAGGCCGATCACCGTGTCGATGTAGCCATCCTTTAGCAGCTTGGTACGAATACGCTCCTCCGCCCCACCCCGAAACAGCACCCCGTGCGGCAGGATGATGGCCATCACGCCCTCGTCCTTCAGGAAGTGAAAGCCGTGCAGCAAAAAGGCAAAGTCCGCCGCCGACTTGGGCGCCAGGCCGTGGCTTTTGAAGCGCACATCGTCCGCCATGGCCTCGGTGGGCTCCCAGCGGTAGCTGAACGGCGGGTTCGCCACGATGGCGTCAAACGCCGGCTTTTTGGCCGGGTTCAGCTCGCGCAGCATGTCCCAGTCGTTGGCCAGCGTGTCGCCGTGGAAGATTTCAAACTCCGTGTCCTTCACCCCGTGCAGCAGCATGTTCATGCGCGCCAGGTTGTAGGTGGTGATGTTCTTCTCTTGCCCGTAAATCTTGCCAATACCATGCGGCCCCATGCGCTTGCGCACGTTGAGCAACAGTGAACCCGACCCACACGCAAAGTCCATCACGCTGTCCAGGCGCTGCTTCACCCCGGTTTTGGGCTCCTGGCTGTCCAGCGTGACGATGGTGGAGAGGATGTCCGAGATTTGCTGCGGCGTATAAAACTCGCCCGCCTTCTTGCCCGAGCCCGCCGCAAACTGGCCGATCAGGTACTCATACGCATCGCCCAGCGCATCTACGCTGGTAGAAAACTCGGCCAGCCCCTCGGCAATCTTCTGAATCACCACGCACAGCTTGGCATTGCGCTCGGTGTAGGTCTTGCCCAGCTTGGGCGAGCCCAGGTCAATTTCAGAAAACAGCCCGCCAAACGTGCTCTGGAAAGACTCCGTCTCGATGTACTTGAAGCCCTCTTGCAGCGTGTTGAGCAAACCCGCGTGCTGCGTGCGCGCCATGTGCGCAATGCTGCTCCACAGGTGCTGCGGCTGCACACAATAGTGCACCTTGCGGCGCATCTGCTTTTCAAACGCGGGCACATCGGCCGCGTTGTCGGCATACCAGACGGCCAAAGGCACGCGGCTGTCATCGCCCGCCAGCGGTAGCTTGGGGTAGTCGCTGCCCAGTTCCTTCTTGGCCGCCGCCTCGTAGTTGTCCGACAGATAGCGCAGAAACAGAAACGACAGCATATAGTCGCGGAAATCGTCCGCGTCCATGGCCCCGCGCAGCTGGTCGGCAATGGCCCACAGGGTCTTGCCCAGTTGTTTTTGGTTTTGTTCGGTCATGTTGGTGTTGGTATGTGAAGCGGGTCAGTGCAGGGCCAACGGCCCTCCGCAGCACTTCTTGAACTTCTTCCCACTGCCACAGGGGCATGGCTCGTTACGGCCCACTTTGGTGCTCATGCGTTGTGCCCGCTGGCGCTCGTTGATGGCCTGCCGCACCGGCAACCAAAAAGCATGGATGCGCAACAAACTGCTTTCGATCTCTGCCGCCAATGCCGCCCGCTGCGCGGGGGTCTCTGTCAAGGCATCCTGATCGGTTGAAAACGCGTCTTCACCCAGCAAGCCGATGGGGCGGTACCAGCGCTGGCCCTCAGGGTCATGCAGCAGTGCCTGCCATGCAGACGGATTGAGCCTGACACCTTCAGAAAATCCGTAGGCCCACATTTCGGCATCGTCAAATTCGCCTGAGTCCGTTGTGCGGACACCCCACACCGGGCACAGCTCCGGCGGCTGCGCCGCATAGCCCGACACGATGCCGTTGTAGTGGCGCATGAGCAATTGCAGAACACGATTGAACACCTCCACGCTGGGCATGGCAGGCGTCTCTCCGTCAGCCGTGCCCCACACCTTGGGCAGCCACTGATGGGGATGGATGAACTCCGGCCCAATGGCGATGGCGTGCAAGAAACCATCGAGCGTGTCCAGCGTCATGCCCTCTTCGGTGTCCACCTCATAGAGCAGAAACTGGTCGAGCTCGTCCAGTTCTTCGTCTGACAGTGGCTCAAACAGGTCATGTGTACCGGTCGGAGGCTGTGCAGCTTTGGGCGCATCGGTCAGGAAACTGTGGATGCCCTCGGCCTCAATCTCTGACAGCGCGGCCTCCAGCGCCGCCTGGTCAGTCTCAAACTGATCGTCCCACACCGTAGACGTTCCCCGTTCATCCTCCACCTCCAGAATCCAGAGGCTGTCAGCACTGCGGTAAATCTGGATGCACAGTGTGTGCCCTTCGGCGCTGTACGTTTGCTCCAGCGGCGAGTGGATGATTTCCATGTCGTCGGTCGCCACGCTTACAAATCCTCCACCCGGTATTCGCTATAGCCTTCGTAGTAATAGCTGACGTCAATGCCCTTCATGTACAGCTCGCGGTCGTTGATTTTTTCGGTCAAGGCATTTTTCAGCAGGTGCTTGATTTCAATGTCTTTGACCACGCTGCGCTCCATGGCCGACAAATAATCGGCTTTATCTACCGCATTCCAGTCAATCACCTGCTGAATTTCTTTTTTCAGTATCAAATCCAGCCAGATGCGTGTGGCGCGCCCGTTGCCCTCTCTGAAGGGATGGGCCACGTTCATTTCCACGTATTTTTCAATGATCTGGTCAAAATTTTGCTGCGGCATGGCGCTGATGTGCTCCAGCGCCTGCTGCAAATACATGACCGGGGCAAACCGGAAACTGCCTTTGGCCAGGTTCACATCGCGCACCTGCCCGGCAAATTCATACACATCCCCAAACAGATAGGCATGGATATACGCCAGCCCTGCAAAAGTGCCCACTTCTGCGTTGTTGATGTCGCCACTTTCAAACAACTGCTTGGCTTTTTGTTTGCTTAAGCGCTCTTCTGCCCGGTTCAGCTCCACCTGGCTGGTCAGCTGAAGTTTGTTGCCTAAGACCATGGGGTGTCCTTTGCGGTAGAGGTGGCTCGTTGGTGTGGCGTCATGGCTTGGGGCGGTTTTTGAGGGTGCTTTCCAGCGCCTTCAAATCGGCCTCATCCTGCGCATCCGCAGCACGCGCTTCTTCGGCCTTGCGGCGCTGGTCAAAGTCCAGATACAGCGGCTCCAGCTTTTGCTCCATGCGGGCGTGGCTGACGGTGCCCGCCCCGCTGAGCAGCGGGAACCCGTTGGACACAATGATCTGCCCCACGTTCTCGCGCCAGAAGCCCATGCTGGTGATGGTCTGCCGCTTGGCGCGCAGCTCGGCCGTTTCCAGAAAGATCACCACCAGCCGGTTCAGGGTGTCCACCTCGTCTTCGGTCAGGTAGTTTTTGGCCACCAGAATGTCCTGCTTGCGCACCTGGGTGCCCTTCCAGCTCAGCAGGCCAAAGTGCGGGTCGGCAGGGTTGGCGCGGCCCACGATGAGTTCTGCCGCTGTCTTTTGCGTCACTGCGTAGAGCAACAGGTTCTGCACCGTGGCAAAAAAGGTCTGCGTGGCTTCGTCCGACATGTCGTAGTCCGCCGCCAGCGCAAACAGGTCGCGCACCTTTTGGTAGAAGCGCTTTTCGGAGGCCCGAATGTCCCGGATGCGCGCCAGCATCTCGTCAAAGTAGTCGGGGCGGCCGTCCGGGTTCTTCAGCCGCTCGTCGTCCATCACAAAGCCCTTGACCAGATACTCCTTGAGCACCGTGGACGCCCAGCGGCGAAACTGCACGCCACGCGGCGAGCGCACGCGGTAGCCCACGGCCAGGATGGCGTCGAGGTTATAGAGCGTGACAGGCCGCTGCACTTGGCGCGTGCCCTCGGTTTGAACTACCGAGGATTCCTCGGCAGTTGCCTCCCGGCTCAGTTCGCCATCCTCGTAAATGTTCTTGAGGTGCAGGCCCACGTTGTCCGTGCTCACATCAAACAGCTCGGCCATTTCCCGCTGCGACAGCCAGACGGTTTGGTCTTTGGCGCGCAGTTGAATCTGGCTCTTGCCGTCGTCGGTGGTGTACAGAATCAGGCTGCTCATGCCGCTATCGCCTCCGCCGAAGGGAAAAGCTGCTGCATCAGCCCTTTTTTGTGGGTCTTGAGGGTTTCGAGTTCTTGGGTGGCGGCGGTGATGAGGGTGTCGAGGGAGGTGAGGCAGTTGGCGATGCGGTGCTGCTCGTCCACTGTCGGCGGGAATGGGAGCCTTATCGCTCCAAGCTGGTTTAGCGAGAGAACCGTTTGCGAAGTCCCCACACTATATTTTCCAACCACTCTAGAGAATGCAGACAGTAGTTCAGTGAAAAACCTGTTTGAACCATTAATGACTCGAAACACCGGGTAATAAATACTAACAATCCCAGTTATTCCAAGATTATTTTCATTGAAGTAAAAATGTCGGTCGTCACTTCTGCTCCGATATGTGATGTAGTTTGGCGGTACAACGTTAAATCCAATGTTGTCACGTTCAGTAATACGGTCGTTATCGTAGTAGTCGCGCTGCCTCACCAAGCCGCCTCGGGCAGATGTCATAACCTCATACTCGTCCTGCTTGGTTGACCTTTCTCGAAACTCCTCAAGACGACTTCTCAACAAGCTTTCTTTCCATTCTCCCGCATCCCGAAATCCTGGGAACCGCAGGCGCGGTTGGGTTTCGCCTTCGCGGGGGAAAAGTTGCTGCATCAGCCCTTTTTTATGGGTCTTGAGCGCGTCCACTTTGCGGGCTTGCGCGGCGATCAGTTCGTCCAAGGAACTCAGGCAGTCGGCGATTTTTTGTTGTTCGGCTGGGCTAGGAAGCGCGATTGGGAACGACAGGAATGTCTCAGCATGGATGCGTCGCGCCTTTCGACTTCCGTCGGCCGTTTCACCCAGTCTTTCGTAAAAATCTCGACGCTTCACGTACTCCAACAAGAACACGGGATTCAACTCGTCCGAGAAGTCGAAGCACGGCAGATCAACCGTTGACTCGAAGTTGTCCAAGTTCGGTGGAATGATGCCAAAAGCCTGGTTCAGGAAATCCAGCTTGCTGTAAATGAACTGCCCAGCTTTCCGCTTGAAGTACTGGGTGTTGATGCTGCCTGGGCTAGAGCCGTTCTTTTCAAAGACGCCGTTTCCCCACAGCTTTACAGTGATCTTCTTCGCGACGTTGCCTTTGCTCCCAGGCAGGCGGCTTTCACTCATCAATTTGGAAAGCGGCCTTTCCTTCCACCCCACCGCCCCCCGAAACTCCTGAAACCTCAACTTAGGCACCAATTTCTTTTCTTCACTCATTTCAATGCACTCCGGCCTTTGTCCGTCAGGCGGTATTTCTGTGTGGGGCTGCGGGGCGAGTTGGGCTGGGTCATCTCCACCAGGTGCTGTTGCAGGGCAGGGTTTAAGTAGGCGTCCAAAAAACTGGGGCGGTGTTTGAGATCGAGCGTTTGCATGAGCTCCTTGGTTCCCTTGGCACCCTGCTGCAGGGCCAGGCACAAGCGGCGAACTTGTTCGGTTACTTGTTCGGTTACTTGTTCGGTTGCCAGGGCCTCGACTTGTTCGGAGGCACCCTTCCACTGCCCTTGGGGCCGCCGAACCAGGGCCGTGAACTGGTTGCCACTGAGCTCGCTGATCAGCTCGATCTGGGGCCACTCGCCCAGCGCCCTGGGGATGCCGCTGCCCATGCCCCGGTAGGGCAGCAGGCGAAAGGCGTGCTCGCTGAGCGTGGGGTTGCGGCGGTTGCTTTTGCCGTGGCGGATGTCGTCAATGCTCAGGCTGTCGGGCAG
>JAMLIQ010000097.1 GCA_023954095.1 Burkholderiaceae bacterium
TGCCCTGCGTGGCCTATCCCGCATCGGACGTGGTGCTGGAGGCACCGTCCATCTGACCCAGCCCCGCACCGGGCTTGCCACCCACGGCCAGGGCGCACTGCACTAAAATCAGCCTTTTGGACTGGCGTGCCACAGCAGCGCCCACCAGCCCACCCTGCGGCAGCGCCGCATCGCATGTTCTTTGGGACGCTCGGCGGGCTCTGCCCCCGCCCGGCGCCCGGACCGGAGAACCCGCGTTGCAGGCTGCCCTCCCCCCTGCGGCCCACCCGAAGAAAGCCCCCATGACGAGCCCCCTCCCCCCCGCCTCCATCTCACCGGTACAGGACATCGTTGCCGAGATGCGCGCCGGGCGCATGGTCATCCTCGTGGACGAGGAAGACCGCGAGAACGAAGGCGACCTGGTGCTGGCGGCCGACCATGTCACGCCCGAGGCCATCAACTTCATGGCGCGCTTTGGCCGCGGCCTGATCTGCCTCACGCTGACCCGCGAGCGTTGCGAGTTCCTCAAGCTCCCGCCCATGGCCACGCGCAACGGCACGGTGTACAGCACGGCCTTCACGGTCTCCATCGAGGCGGCCGAAGGCGTGACCACCGGCATCTCGGCCGCCGACCGCGCCCGTACCGTGCAGGTGGCCGTGGCCAGGGACAGCCTGGCCAGCGACCTGGTGCAGCCGGGCCACATCTTCCCGCTGCAGGCGGTGGACGGCGGCGTGCTGATGCGCGCGGGCCATACCGAGGCCGGTTGCGACCTGTCTGCCATGGCCGGGTGCAGCCCCGCCGCCGTGATCTGCGAGATCATGAAAGACGACGGCACCATGGCGCGCCTGCCCGACCTGCAGGTGTTCGCGGCCGAGCACGGCATCAAGATCGGCACGATTGCCGACCTGATCGAACACCGCAGCCGCACCGAGTCGCTGGTCGAAAAGGTGGGCGAGCGAGCGCTGCAAACCCCCTACGGTGCATTCACCGCGCATGCCTTCCGCGACAAGCCCAGCGGCGCCGTGCACCTGGCCCTGGTCAAGGGCCAATGGGCGGCCGACGGCGTGGTGCCCGTGCGCGTGCACGAGCCGCTGTCGGTACTCGATACGCTGGAGGTCAACCGCTCCATGCACTCCTGGGGCCTGGACACCAGCCTGCAGTACATCGACCAGCAAGGCAAGGGCGTTGCCGTGCTGCTCAATTGCGGCGAAAGCGCGGCGCAGCTGCTGGCCCAGTTTGAAGGCACGGCCCGCGCCGCCCAGGCGCCCGAACGCGGCCGCATGGACCTGCGCACCTACGGCGTGGGCGCGCAAATCCTGCGCGAATGCGGCGTGCACAAGATGCAGCTCATGGGCCAGCCCCGCCGCATGCCCAGCATGGCAGGCTACGGACTCGAAATCACCGGCTACATCCCCAAGGAATAAAAGCATGTTTGGCGCAGACAAAGGAACAGCGGACAAGCTCGATGGCAAGAAACTGCACATCGGCATCGTCCAGGCCCGCTTCAACGAAGGCATCACCAACGCCCTGGCGGCAGCCTGCCGCAGCGCACTGATCGACCTGGGCGTGCAGGAAAAGCACATCACGCATGTGTTCGTGCCCGGCGCACTGGAAGTGCCTGTGGCCCTGCAGGCCCTGGCCGAACAGGATGAGTTTGATGCCCTGATCGCCCTGGGCTGCATCATCCGCGGCGAGACCTACCACTTCGAACTGGTGGCCAATGAGTCCGGAGCAGGCGTCTCGCGCGTTTCCCTGGACTACCAGGTGCCCGTGGCCAATGCCATCATCACCACCGAAAACCTGGAACAAGCCATTGCCCGCCAGTCGGAAAAAGGCCGTGATGCGGCCTATGTCGCCGTGGAAATGGCCAACCTGCTGGACCAGCTGTCATGAGCGAGCACACCCCTGCGGTACCCGCCGCCAAGCGCCCCGGCGTCACCAGCACCGGCGCCCGCAAGGCCTCGGCCAAATCCAACCGCAGCCGCGCCCGCGAGTTCGCGCTGCAGGCGCTCTACCAGCACCTGGTGGGCCGCAACGAGGCAGCTGCCATTGACGCCTTCACGCGCGACCTGACCGGTTTTCACAAGGCCGACGCGGCGCACTACGACGCACTGCTGCACGGCTGCATCGAAACCTCGGCCGAACTCGATGCGCTCATCACCCCCTTGCTCGACCGCAAGATGACCGAGATCTCGCCCATCGAACATGCCGTGATGTGGATGGGCGTGTACGAGTTCCAGCACTGCCTGGACGTGCCCTGGCGCGTGGTGCTCAATGAATGCATTGAGCTGGCCAAGGAATTTGGCGGCACCGACGGCCACAAGTACGTCAATGGCGTACTCGGCGGCCTGGCTCCCAAGCTGCGCGCCGACGAAGTAGCCGCCGACAAGGCCGGGACACCCCGCAGCTGAACGACCGAACAGTGCGGGCCACCCGCCCGCCCTGTCCTTTTCCCGCATCCCGCGACCCGCGGGCCAGAACACTCCCCCATGAAAATTTCCACCCGCGCCAGCCGCATCGAACCCTTTTATGTGATGGAAGTAGCCAAGGCCGCACAGGCCATGGCACGCGAGGTGGCGGGCACGCGCGAGCCGATGATCTTTCTGAACATTGGCGAGCCCGATTTCACGGCGCCGCCGCTGGTGCAAGAGGCTGCGGCACGTGCAATCTCCGCCGGTGCCACGCAGTACACGCAGTCCCTGGGGCTCGACGCCTTGCGTGAGCGCATCAGCGGCTGGTACCAAGAGCGCTTTGGCGTCAACGTGCCGGCGCGGCGCATTGTGGTCACTGCGGGGGCCTCGGCCGCGCTGCAGCTGGCCTGCCTGGCGCTGGTGGACGCGGGCGACGAAATCCTCATGCCCGACCCCAGCTACCCCTGCAACCGGCACTTCGTGAGCGCCGCCGAAGGCACGGCAGTGCTGGTGCCCACCACGGCCGAGGAGCGCTTCCAGCTGACCGCCGACAAGGTGCGCGCCGCCTGGACGGACAAAACCCGGGGCGTGCTGCTGGCCTCCCCGTCCAACCCCACGGGCACCTCGATTGCGCCCGACGAGCTGCGCCGCATCCACAACGTGGTGCAGGAGCGCGGCGGCATCACGCTGATCGACGAGATCTACCTGGGCCTGTCCTACGAAGAGCAGTTCGGCCACACGGCGCTGGCCATCGACGACAACATCATCAGCATCAACAGCTTCAGCAAATACTTCAACATGACGGGCTGGCGCCTGGGCTGGATGGTGGTGCCCGAAGCGCTGGTGCCCGTGGTCGAGCGCCTGGCACAGAACCTGTTCATCTGCGCCTCCACCGTCTCGCAGCATGCCGCACTGGCCTGTTTCGAACCGGACAGCATTGCCGAATACGAACGCCGCCGCGCCGAGTTCAAGGCCCGGCGCGACTACTTCATTCCCGGACTGCAGCGCCTGGGATTGGGTGTGCCCGTACTGCCCGATGGCGCCTTCTACGCCTGGGCCGACTGCAGCAGTGCGTGCGCCCGGCTGGGGGTGGAGGGCAGCTGGGACTTTGCCTTCGAGCTGATGCGCCGCGCCCACCTGGCCGTGACGCCGGGGCGCGATTTCGGCAGTTTTGAACCCCAGCGCTTCGTGCGTTTCTCCACCGCCAATTCGATGGCACAACTGCAGGAAGCGGTGGCGCGCCTGCAGCGCCTGCTGGGCTGACCGAGGATTGATCCATGGTTTTTGAATGGCCCGTGCGTATTTACTGGGAAGACACGGATGCCGGGGGCATCGTGTTCTACGCCAACTACCTGAAGTTCTTCGAGCGCGCCCGCACGGAGTGGCTGCGCTCTTTGGGACTGTCGCAGCACCGGCTGCGGGAACAAACCGGCGGCATGTTTGTCGTAACCGATGCCCGTCTGCGCTACCTCAGTCCGGCACGCCTGGATGATGAACTCATTGTTACCGCCCGCTTGCAGGAAAAGGGCCGCGCCTCCTTGACAATGGTGCAGCAAGCGCTATTGAATCAAGAGCAAGTGACCTCTCCATCGCCAACCCTGCTGAGCGAAGCCACCATCCGCATTGGCTGGGTGGATGCGGCCACGATGCGCCCCGCCAGAATCCCCGCCTCCCTCCTGGAACAACTTTCATGAATTCCCAAGACATGTCCATCATCAGCCTGGTGCTGCACGCCAGCTGGGTGGTGCAGCTCGTCATGGCGCTGCTGCTGGCCGTTTCCGTCGCCAGCTGGGCAGCCATCTTCCGCAAGCTGTTCGGCCTGAAACGCGTGAAATCGCTCAACGATGACTTCGAGCGTGAATTCTGGTCCGGCACCAGCCTGAACGACCTGTACGCCAGCGCCGTGCAGAACGCCAAGAATGCGGGCCCCATGGAGCGTATTTTTGCCAGCGGCATGCGCGAATACCAGAAACTGCGTGAGCGCCGCATCCAGGACCCAGGCACCCTGCTCGACGGCGCACGCCGTGCCATGCGCGCGAGTTTCCAGCGCGAGATGGATGTGGTGGAGTCCAGCCTGTCCTTTCTCGCGTCGGTCGGTTCCGTTTCGCCCTATGTGGGCCTGTTCGGCACGGTGTGGGGCATCATGCATGCTTTCACCGGGTTTGCCGGCATGGAGCAGGTCACCCTGGCCACCGTGGCGCCCGGCATTGCCGAGGCCCTGGTGGCCACGGCCATCGGCCTGTTTGCGGCCATTCCTGCCGTGATCGCCTACAACCGCTTCGCCCGCGACATCGACCGCGTGGCCATCCACCAGGAGACCTTCATCGAAGAGTTCTCCAACATCCTGCAGCGCAACCTGGGCGCACACCCGGCCCCGGCGGCCCCGGGCCATTGACCGTTTCGGAGAACGCCATGCCCGCCACAGCATCGCGCGGCCGCGGCCGCCGCACCATCAACGAGATCAACATGGTGCCCTTCATCGACGTGATGCTGGTGCTGCTCATCATCTTCATGGTGACGGCCCCCATGCTGACACCGGGCATGATCGACGTGCCCAGCGTGGGCAAGGGCGCCAAGCCACCCAAGGTGTTTGGCCAAGTCATCGTCCTGAAAGACGGGAGCTTTCAGCTCAAGACCGGCGGCAACGAGCGCCCCGTCACGGCCCAGGCCCTGGGCACCCTCGCACGGGCATGGCAGCAGGACCAGCCGGACAACGCGCCCGTGGTCATCAGCGCCGACAAGGGCGTGCCCTACGAAGCCGTGGTCAAGGCCATGGATGCCCTGCAAAAGGCCGGCGTGCAGCGCGTAGGCCTGTCCGTCAAACAGGGGGGCTGAAGGCCCGCCACCCCATTCAAGCCACTGCATGCACGCCCACGACGATCGCGACCAGTTCATCCCGCCCCGTCCCCCCGGCCGGGGGCGCGCCATTGCGCTGGCCGTGCTGGCGCACCTGGTCTTGGTGGGCGCACTGACCTGGGGCGTGGCCTGGAAGCGCGACAGCGACCAGCCCGCCGTAGTGGCCGAACTCTGGTCCGCCGTGCCGCAGCAGGCCGCGCCCCGCGCCGAGGAGCCCCCTGCGCCACCCCTGCCTCCGACACCCCCGCCGCCCGCGCCGACGCCACCCAAGGCCGTCGAGCCGCCTCCAAAGCCCCAGCCCGATCCGCATGAAGCCGAGATCGCCCTGGAGCGCGAAAAGCGCCTTGAAAAGGAAAAACGCGAGCGCGAAGCCAAACAAGAGCAGGAGCGCCAGAAGAGGCTGAAGGAACAGCAGCGCCGGGAGCAGGAACAGAAGGCCAGAGAAAAAGCCGCGCGCGAGAAAATTGAACAAGCGAAAGAACAACAGCGCCTCGCTGAAGAAAAGCGCAAGAAGGAGGAGGCACTGGCAAAGGCCAGCGAAAAGGCCGCCAAAGAACGGCGGGATCAAGCCCTGCGCCGCATGCAGGGCCTGGCCAATGCCACGGGCGGCGCCAACGCCAGCGGCACGGCCCTGCGCGATTCCGGCCCGTCCGGCAGTTACGGGGGCAAGGTGGCTGCCAAGGTCAAACCCAACATCGTCTACCCCGATGCCGTGGCGGACAACCTGCGCGCAGTGGTCGAGGTGCAGGCTGCGCCGGACGGCACCATCACCCGCACCCGCCTGAAAGAATCGAGCGGCAACAAGGCCTGGGACGACGCCGTGCTGCGCGCCCTGCAAAAGACCGAAACCCTGCCCCGTGACGTGGACGGCAGGGTTCCGGCCACTCTGGAAATCGGTTTTCGCCCCCGGGACTGACCCTGCCCGCTCCGGGTGCAAGCGCCCGAGCGCGCGCACGTTCTGCGGCATCTGCCCGACAATCACGCACCATGACCCTGAAAAGCCCCGAACTCCTGCTGCCTGCCGGCTCGCTCGACCGCATGCGCGCGGCCTACGATTTTGGCGCCGACGCGGTGTATGCCGGTCAGCCGCGCTACAGCCTGCGCGCGCGCAACAACGAATTTCGCATCGAGCAGATTCAGACCGGCATCGAAGAAGCCCACGCACGCGGCAAGAAATTCTTCTTGACCAGCAACCTGCTGCCGCACAACGACAAGGTGCGCACCTACCTGCGCGACATCGAGCCCATCATCGCCATGCGCCCGGACGCCATCATCATGGCCGACCCCGGCCTCATCATGATGGTGCGCGAGAAGTGGCCCGAGGTGGCCATTCACCTCTCGGTCCAGGCCAACACCACCAACTTCATGTCGGTCAAGTTCTGGCAGAAGGTGGGGGTGACGCGCATCATCCTGTCGCGCGAACTGAGCCTGGACGAAATCGAAAAGATCCGCCATGAATGCCCCGACATGGAGCTGGAAGTGTTTGTGCACGGCGCCCTGTGCATCGCCTATTCGGGCCGCTGCCTGCTGTCGGGCTACTTCAACCGGCGCGACCCCAACCAGGGAACCTGCACCAACGCCTGCCGCTGGAACTACACCACCCAAGAGGCCGCCGTGGACCCCAACACCGGCGAAGCCATGGCCCAGCGCATCGAAGGCGACTTCAACTTCAACAAGGCCCAGGAGGACGACAACTCCGCCTTTGCCTCCTGCGGCGGCGGCGCACGCCACCCCAAGGCCGACCAGGTCTACCTTCTGGAAGAAAAGGAACGCCCGGGCCAGCTCATGCCCATCATGGAAGACGAGCACGGCACCTACATCATGAACAGCAAGGACCTGCGCGCCGTCGAGCATGTGCAGCGCCTGGTCGAGATCGGCGTCGATTCGCTCAAGATCGAAGGCCGCACCAAGAGCCAGTACTACGTGTCCCGCGCAGCCCAGGTCTACCGCCGCGCCATCGACGACGCGGTGGCGGGCCGCCCGTTCAACCCCGCACTCATCACCGAACTCGAAGGCCTGTCCAACCGGGGCTACACCCCCGGCTTCCTGGAACGCCGTCCCGCCAACGACTACCAGAACTACGAAACCGGCAGCTCCGAGTCGCAGCGCAGCCAGTTCGTGGGTGAGGTGAAAAACGTGCAGGACGGCTGGGCCGAAGTCGAAACCAAGAACCGCTTTGGCGTGGGCGACCGCCTGGAAATTGTCCACCCCAGCGGCAACCGCACAGTGCAGCTCATGCAAATGCGCAGCCTGGAGGGCGAAGAACTTCAGGTTGCCTCGGGCAGCCCACTGCGCGTACGTATCCCGATCGAAGGGCTAGCCGAGGGAGCGCTGATTGCGCGGCTGCTGTGACGGCTGCCTGTTTAGCTATCGAAATGATAGCTTTTAGCGCTTGAACACATTGGGTTTCAGATTGAAAACAATATGAAACCCTTTCTGGATAGGCGCTGGCAGCTCCTGTTTTTCTACGCCATCCAGCGGTTTCCATCTGCATATTCAGCCTTTGCGCTGACGCAAAGGGGCACACATTTGCCATGCAATGCGGCCATGCGCGCAGGAAGGCGCGAATAATCCCATCGCCGGACGGTCGAGCGCATCCTGGCGCTATCGGCCACGTTCTACGGTGCCTTCACGACCCACCATAGTAACTTTCGGCCCCCATGTCTTTGGGGTGGCGCAGTCCGACCACGGTGCAAGAGAAGCCCATCCGCAGTGGCGCGCCGTCACTGCTTTGCCGCTACAGTGGACAGGGGCGTTTGCCGCGTTCCCGCCGCGCACACTGCGCATTCTTTGTCCAACATGAGGAGCATCCCAATGGCTGGTTGGTTTGAACTTAGCAAGAGTAGCGATGGTCAGTTTCGTTTTATTCTCAAGGCAGGCAATGCCGAAACCATTCTCAACAGTGAGCTTTACAAAGCCAAGGCGTCTGCCGAGAACGGTATTGCATCGGTGCAGACAAACTGCAGTAACGATGACCGGTACGAGCGCAAGACGGCGGCCAACGGCAAGGCGTTTTTCAATCTGAAGGCAATCAATGGACAAGTGATTGGCACAAGCCAGATGTACGCCTCGGAGGCATCGCGTGATAAGGGCATTGTGAGCGTGAAGGAAAATGGCACGTCTACAACAATCAAGGACAACGTCTGATGCGTTTTCAATGATGCACTTTCCATAAAAAAACCCGCCAAGGCGGGTTTTTTTATGTACTGCGCGCCGCTCAGGCGGTCACGCCCTTGGCAACGTCTGCGTACTCTTCGATTCTGTCGAAATTGAGGTATTGGTAGATTTTGTCGCCGTTTTGGTTAATGGCGCCAATATCTGCCAAGTATTCCTGCTTGCTGGGGATGCGGCCCAGCTTGGAGCAGATGGCCGAGAGTTCAGCCGACCCCAGATAGACGTTGGTGTTCTTGCCCAGACGATTGGGGAAGTTGCGCGTGCTGGTGGACATGACCGTGGCGCCTTCTTTCACCTGCGCCTGGTTACCCATGCACAGCGAGCAGCCGGGCATTTCCATGCGGGCACCAGCGGCACCAAAGACGCCATAGTGGCCTTCTTCGGTGAGCTGCTGCGCATCCATCTTGGTGGGCGGCGCCATCCAGAGCTTGACAGGCATGTCCTTCTTGCCTTCAAGCAGCTTGGACGCCGCACGGAAGTGGCCGATATTGGTCATGCACGAGCCGATGAACACTTCGTCGATCTTGGCGCCGGCCACGTCGGACAGCGTCTTGGCGTCGTCTGGGTCATTGGGGCAGCAAACGATGGGTTCGGTGATTTCGGCCAGGTCGATCTCGATCACTGCAGCGTATTCAGCATCTGCATCGGGTGCCAGCAGCTGCGGGTTGGCCAGCCAGGCTTCCATGGCCTGGATGCGGCGACGGATGGTGCGCGCGTCTTCATAGCCCTGGGCGATCATGTTCTTGAGCAGCACGATGTTCGAGTTCAGGTACTCGATCACGGGTTCCTTGTTCAGACGCACCGTGCAGCCTGCCGCCGAGCGCTCGGCCGAGGCATCCGACAACTCAAAGGCCTGCTCCACCTTCAGATCGGGCAGCCCTTCAATCTCGACGATGCGGCCCGAGAAAATGTTCTTCTTGCCTTGCTTGGCGACGGTGAGGTGCCCGGCCTTGATGGCGTAGAGAGGAATCGCGTGTACCAGGTCGCGCAGCGTGACGCCCGGCTGCATCTGGCCCTTGAAACGCACCAGCACCGATTCGGGCATGTCCAGCGGCATGACGCCGGTAGCTGCGGCAAAGGCCACCAGGCCAGAGCCTGCGGGGAAGCTGATACCGACGGGGAAACGGGTGTGGCTGTCGCCGCCCGTGCCCACGGTGTCGGGCAGCAGCATGCGGTTGAGCCAGCTGTGGATAATGCCGTCGCCAGGCTTGAGCGCAATGCCGCCGCGGTTGCTGATGAATTCGGGTAACTCATGGTGCATCTTCACATCCACGGGCTTGGGATAAGCGGCCGTGTGGCAGAACGATTGCATCACCAGATCGGCCGAGAAGCCCAGGCAGGCGAGGTCTTTGAGCTCGTCGCGCGTCATCGGGCCGGTGGTGTCCTGCGAACCGACCGAAGTCATCTTGGGTTCGCAGTAAGTGCCGGGCAGCACGCCCTGGCCTTCGGGCAGGCCGCAGGCGCGTCCCACCATCTTTTGCGCCAGGGTGAAGCCCTTGCCATGGCCCTTGGGCACTTGCGGCAGGCGGAACAGCGTGGAAGCAGCCAAGCCCAGCGCCTCACGCGCCTTGGCGGTCAGGCCCCGGCCGATGATCAAAGGAATGCGGCCGCCAGCGCGCACTTCGTCAAACAGCACTTCACTCTTGACCTCGAACTCGGCAATGACTTTGCCATCTTTCAATGCCTTGCCTTCGTAGGGACGCAGCTCGATGGTGTCGCCCATGTTCATCTGGCTCACGTCAAGCTCGATGGGCAGCGCGCCCGCGTCTTCCATGGTGTTGTAGAAGATGGGGGCAATCTTGCCGCCCAGGCACACACCGCCAAAGCGCTTGTTGGGCACAAAGGGGATATCTTCACCGGTGAACCACAGCACGCTGTTGGTGGCCGACTTGCGGCTCGAACCCGT
>JAMLIQ010000098.1 GCA_023954095.1 Burkholderiaceae bacterium
GCGCAAGCAGCTATCAAATGGTGAGCAAAATCGCTGGCTGCCCACGCCCACCACCGCGCGGCTGGCGTTTGCGCATGCCGACTGGTCGGGCTACTCGGTGTTTGAGGAAGCCTTCACGCGCGGGCATGGGGCGGGGCTGGCAGTACTGGCCTGAACCGTGGCGCACTGCGGCCTGACTCCGCCGTCACCCGCGCTGCACATCCCACCACCAGCCCAGGCACAGGGCCGCGCCCACGGCATACAGCAGCCAGGTGGGCGAGATGGCGTAGGGGTAGAACATCAATGCCACACCCCACCAGCGCGTGCTGCGGCGCTGTGCTTTTTTGCCGTGCCAGTACGCGGCCATGCCGATCAGGCCGAACACGATGGCGCCCACGATGTAGGCCGGGCTGGGCAATTCCAGTCCGAGGGATTGGAGGGCAGAGAGGGTTTCCATGGGGGGAGGGCAGGCGGCGGTTGTGCACTATCCCACAGCGCCCGGCAATGGCGCAGCGATGCCGCCATGTAACGCCCGGTAAATCTGCCCGCATCCTCTTGTACGCGCGGGCAAGATGCCGTGCTGCAACGTGCGGCCAGACCCACCAAGGAGACGTCCCATGCCCAATCCATTCACCCAGAGCGCAAGGGCAGGTCATGCCAATGCGTCGGTTCGCGACCTGTCTGCAGGGTTGCTGGTGTCCCTGCTGGTCGGGTTGACGGCCTGCGGCGGCGGTTCTTCTGAGCCCTCGAGTCCGGCGACTCCGACGCCGACTGCGCCGACGCCGACCATCCCCCCAGTACCGCGTGCGACCCATGGCGACCTGCGTGGCGCCAGCCTGGGCGTGGGGGCCCACCTGAACGGTGCCGTTCCTTTTCCAGCGGACAACGCCTGGAACACCGACATCTCCAATGCCCCCACAGACCCCAACTCCGACACGCTGATTGCCAGCATCGGGCTTACCCGTGGCCTGCACCCGGATTTTGGTGCAGGCCTGTACGAGGGCGCACCCATCGGCATTCCGTACACCGTGGTGGACAGCAGCCAGCCCAGGGTGGCCATCGAATTCACCGACTATGGCGACGAGAGCAACCCCGGCCCCTACCCGGTACCTGCCGATGCACCGATCGAAGGCCAGAAAGCCGACGGCAGCGCCTTTGGTGGCGACCGCCATGTGCTGGTCATCGACCGCGATGCCAACCGCCTGTACGAAATCGGCAACGCCTACCTTCAAAACGACGGCCATTGGCGCGCCAGCGGCGGCGCGGTATTCCATCTCGACTCCAACACGGTCCGCCCCGGTGGCCAGCCGGGGTGGACCAGTGCCGATGCGGCCGGCCTGCCGATCTTTCCCGGGCTGGTGCGCTACGACGAAGCGGCCAGCGGCAGCATTCGCCATGCGCTGCGCTTCACGGTCAGCAGCACCCGGCGTGCCTATGTGCCACCGGCCACGCACTGGGCATCGTCCAACACCAGCGCCCACCTGCCGCCCATGGGCATGCGCGTGCGGCTCAAGGCGGGTTTTGCCATCCCGGCCGGATTCAGCACCGAGAGCAAGGCCATTTTGCAGAGCATGAAAACCTACGGCATGCTGGTGGCCGACAACGGCTCGAACTGGTTTGTCAGCGGTGCGCCCGACGCACGCTGGAACAACGAGCGGCTGCTGCAGGAGCTTGGCAGCGTCAAGGGCGCCGACTTTGAGGTGGTTCGCATGGACGGACTGGTCACGCCCTGAGAAAATGCCCTGCCGCTTTCTCGACCAGCCTCCACGCCATGCCCGCGATCCCCTGTCATTTCGAACGCCAGCACGCACGGCTCGACGCCCTGCTGCACGCCCATCTGCTCGACGTGGCGGGTGCGGACTTCGCCAGCGCGCTGCAGCACCTGCAATCCTGGCACCTGGCCTTGCAGCAGCACATCACCATCGAAAACACGCGCCTGCTGCCCCATGTGCCCGAGGGCGCGCGCTGGGCTGCGCGGGTGTACCGGCTGGAACACGACCGCATCGCCCTGCTGGCCGAGGAATACCTGGGGCGCGTGCACAGTGTCGCCCGCCTTTCCCTGCCCGATGAAACAGCCCGCCGCGGCGCGGTGCTGATGCTGCTGGACGCCGCCCATGCGCTGCGCCATGTGCTGGAGCACCATCACGAGCGCGAACACACCGCATTGGCCCATGAGCTGCCCCTGGACTTGCAGGAGGCCGCCTGGCGTGGCGTGGACAGCCCGGACGCACCGCCTGCACAGCAGCCGACCGGGGTGTCCTGAAGGGGACGGTCCTGCGGGCCGGGCGGCGTACCATCGTAGGCACGATTTCCGCTGTCCCCCACTACAAGGAGCCCATGCCATGGCAGACACTTTCACCGCACTGGTCATCGAAGAACACGAAGGCAAGGCACGCAGCGTTTTCAAGCAACTGCGGCTCTCCGACCTGCCCGACGATGACGTGCTGGTCGAGGTGCAGTACTCGGCCCTGAACTACAAGGACGGCCTGGCGCTCTCGGGCAACCGCAACAAGGTGGCGCGCAGCCTGCCCATGGTGGGCGGCATCGACCTGGCAGGCACGGTGGTCGAATCGCGTTCCCCCCTGTGGGAGGCAGGCGACCAG
Source organism: Burkholderiaceae bacterium (assembly GCA_023954095.1). GTDB lineage: Bacteria > Pseudomonadota > Gammaproteobacteria > Burkholderiales > Burkholderiaceae_C > Simplicispira. Next base: position 2,583 of record JAMLIQ010000098.1, read on the forward strand.
GTGGTGCTCAACGGCTTCGGCCTGTCCGAGACGCACTGGGGCGGCTTCACCCGGTACCAGCGCGTCAAGGCCGAATGGCTGGTGCGCCTGCCGGACGCCTTTACACCGCTGCAGGCCATGGCCATTGGCACGGCCGGTTACACCGCGGCGCTGTGCGTCGATGCGCTGGAGCGCTGGGGCCACGCCCAGCCCGGCAAGGGCCAGGTGCTGGTCACGGGCGCGGCCGGCGGCGTGGGCTCGGTGGCTGTGAGCCTGCTGGCCAGGCGCGGCTACCACGTCACGGCCTCCACCGGCCGGCCCGACACGCACGGCTATCTGCGCAGCCTGGGCGCCAGCGCCTTCATTGACCGCGCCAGCCTGCAGGGCCCGGTGCGCCCGCTGCAGCGCGAGACCTGGGCCGGGGCCGTCGATTCGGTGGGCAGCACCACCCTGGCCAATGTGCTGGCGCAAATGGAATATGGCGCCGGGGCGGCGGCCTGCGGCCTGGCCGGCGGCATGGACCTGCCGGGCACCGTGCTGCCGCACATCCTGCGCAGCGTGGCGCTGCTCGGCGTGGATTCGGTGATGGCGCCCCTGCCTGCGCGCCATGCAGCCTGGCAGCGCCTGGCGCGCGACCTGGACCCAGCGCACCTGGAGGCTATCACCACCGTCGAACCCATGGGCCGCCTGCCGGAGCTGGCCGGCGCCATTCTGGCCGGCCAGGTGCGCGGGCGCGTGGTGATTGACGTGGCGCGCTAAAGGGGTGCTCAGCTTTGTTCTGCGGCGATCCAGCGCAGGCCCTTGCCGCGGCTGTAGTAGTAGTCGCCTTGCGGACTGATGACAACGGCGCGCAGCGTGGACGGGTCTGAGAAATAGCGCCATCCATGGCCCGGCGCGTCGGCAGCGGCGGCGTGCACTACCGTCTGCATGCCCTGGTCGAAACCCTGCGGGGCATGCTTTTGCGTGACCAGCTGGCGATCGCGCCGCTGACCGTGTTCACGATCCCCGGCGAAGAGTGGGGTACTGATGGCAGCCGCCAGCAGGGCGATCGAGGCGAGAACGGTGGTCGATTGCATGATGCGCTCCTTTGCATATAAACCCAGTCGTTGGTGACTGTGGGTGCAGTCTGCGCCTGCCGTGATGAATCGCTGCTGAACGGCTTGTTGCACCGTCGTTCATGCAGCGCCTTGCTGTGCGGTGGAAGAGCCCAGCCGCCCCAGCCCCATCTCCACCAAGCCTTCGGGGCGGCGCAGCAGAAACAGCGCCTCCAGCCCCCTGCGCTGTGCCAGGCCCATACCTTCGCCGGGACCTGCCACCAGCAGGGCGGTGGCCCAGGCATCTGCTTCCATGCAGGTGCGTGCCAGCACGGTGACCGAGGCAACCGCATTGTTCACCGGCGCGGCGCGGCGCGCGTCCATGGTGTGCGCCAGGCGCGCCTCGCCCACCTCCAGGTAGCGCCGGTAGTCGCCCGAGGTGGCCACAGCCAGGTCCTGCAGCTCGATCACGCCGCGCACCGCTCGGCGCCCTGCATCGGGCGCTTCGAGCGCCACGGCCCAGGGCGCGCCGCTGGCCTGGCGGCCCAGGGCGCGCAGCTCCCCATCGAGCGCCGCGAGCGCATGCCGCACCCCGTGCCGCCGCAGCACGGCGACCATGCGGTCGACCGCATAGCCCTTGGCAATGCCGCACAGGTCGAGCTGCACGGCGGCGCGCTTGCGGGCGCGGCCTGCGGGGCAGTCCAGCTCCAGGCCTTCGCGCATAGTGCACGGCACGGCCTGGCGCACGGTGTTGATCGCTGCGGCGTCGGGCACATCGCGCACCGCGCCAAAACCCCAGGCATCGACCAGCGCACCCACACACGGGTCAAACGCGCCAGCGCTTTGGCGGTGGATGTCCATGGCGCAGGCCAGCACTTCCAGAATTTCCAGCGGCAAGTCCACCCAGGCGTCCACGGGTGCGCGGTTCAGGCGCACCAGGTCGCTCTCCGGCTTCCAGGGGGACATCTGCGCGTCCACCTGCTCCACGGCGGCAGCAAGGTCCTGGCGCAGGGCGTCCAGGCTCAGGGCGGCATCACAGTCCACGCTGACAGACCAGCGCGTGCCCATGGCCGGGCCGTGCAGGGTGGCGCGCTGGCAGGGCGTGGCAGCGTCAGAAGACATCTTCGGCATAGCGCTCCTTCGCTTTGAGCGTTGCCACGTTCAAGTGCAGCGGCGCAAGGATGGCGTCCAGCGCCTCGGCCACGCCCTTGGCCATGGCGCGGCTGCCGCAGACGCGCACCAGGGCGCCCTGGGCCACCAGTGCGCGGATGCGCTCGGCGTCTCGGCGCACGGCGTCCTGCACATAGCCGCCGCCCTCGGGGATGCGCGAGAACACGGTCTGCACGCGCGCCAGCCGCCCTTCAGCCAGCCAGCGCTGGATCTCGGGGCCAAAATAGAAATCCTGCGCCGGATCGCGCCCCCCAAAGTACAGGACCATGGGGATGTGGCGGTCGTTGCGGCGGATGAAACCGGCCAGGGGCGCCACCCCCGTGCCCGCCCCGATCAGCAGTACGGGACGGCGCGTGCGCGGCAGCGCAAAGCCGGGGTTGGAACGGATGAAAGCGGCAATGCTGTCCCCCGGCTGCAGGCCCAGCAAATGCGTAGAGCACAGGCCGCCCGGCAACAAGCGCACGCAGATTTCCAGAAACCCATCCTGCGAGCCCGACGCCAGCGAGTAATAACGCGGCACGGCCGAGCCAGGCGCCAGGATGCCCACCAAATCGCCCGCCGCAAAGTGCCCCAGGCGGGCGCCGCCGCCCTGCGCGGGCCAGGCAAAGCGCAGGATGGCCGTGGGCTCGTCGCTGTGCTCTCGGTAGCCCTGGCGCGCTACGAGCGTGAGCGCGGTGGTGGGCGGAACGCGCGGCACATAGTCGAGCACCAGGGGCTCGCCCAGTGCCTGCGCCAGTGCCTGGCCCCAGCGGGTGAACTGCTGGCTCGATTGCTGGTGGATGCATTCAAGCGGCAGCAGCGCAGGCCAGCCGCGCGCGCGCAGGGTCTGCTCCAGTGCCTCGGCAAAGGCGCAGAAGGCCGGGTATTGCCGGTCGCCAAAGCCCAGCACCGTCACCGGCACGGCGCTGGCGGTCAATTTTGCGATGCGCTCGAGTGCGTCTTTGGCGTGCGCCGGGGCCTGGCCTTCGCCATAGGTGGCAGCGAGCACGAACACCTGCCGCGTGGCGGGCGCGGTCTGGAAATGCTCCAGGGCGCCGGTATGCACGCGGTGCCCGCTGTGGGCCAGCGCCTCGTGCAGCGCCTGGGCAAATCCCCAGGTGCTGCCGCCTTCGCTGGCGACAAAGAGGAGCACATCGGCCTGCGCCAAAGGGCTGTTGCCGGAAATATGCGGCACCAGCCGCCGTGCCTGCCACCAGATGACCACGCCCGACCACCAGAACAGCAGCACGCTGGCGCCCACGAAGCCGAGCACCACCGCCCAGGGCCAGGCGCCTTCGCCGGTGTGCAGCACCAGCGCCCAGTCGTACACCTTCTGCGCCATCGTCGTGTCTTGCGATGCCAGCATCTGACCCGAATAGCGGTCGATCCAGGCTTCGCCCTGGCGGGTCGCGGCCTTCCAGGTGTCTTGCGGATCGGCAGCTGCGGGAAAATTGAGCTTGCGCAAGTCGCGCACGGGGATGTTCTGCAGCAAGGCCAGTTGTGCACCGGGCAGATCGGGCTGCCCGGCGGCCACGGACGCTACCTCGGGTTCGGTCCCGGCGTCCAGCGCCACCAGCCCCAGGGTCGAGGCGCTCATGGTCAGCGCCGTGATCGACGTCAAAAGCAGAATGGCCAGCACGATCCGGCCCGCAACCACGTGGATGCGCTGTGCCAGCGAGCCCCGCACCCGCGCGCCCAGGCGCCGCCAGCCGCCCATGCGGCGCAGCAGCAGCACCAGGGCCGAAACGCAGATCAAGCCCATGGCCAGCGCAATGCCCGCCGCACCCCAGCGCCCCGCGTCGCCCAGCAGCAGCGAGCGGTGCAGGTTCTTGACCCAGCGCGGCAGCGCCGAAGGCTGCCAGGGGCCCAGCACCTTGCCATCGGCCGGATCGACATAGGACGCCTGCGCCTGGTCCCCAGCAAAGCTGAACGCAACGATGGCACCCGAGGGCAAGCGGCGGATCTCCTCGATACCGGCCACCGTGCGCGTCACGCGCTCCACCAGCGTGGCTACGGGGAGATCATCCGGCGCAGCAGGTGCCTGCCAGGCCTGCTGCACGGGATCGAGTGCCAGGAGGGCGCCGGTCAGGCCCAGTACCAGGGCCACGGTGCCGACCGTCAGCCCCAGCCAGCGGTGGAGGGTCTTCCAGCCCATGCGCACCACTACTGCAATTGGAAGGTCAGCGACTGGATGTACTGCTTGCCCGCCTGCGGTTTGCCAACGTTGCTGGTGGACAGCGGTACGCGGACTTCCGACGGGCTGTCGCGCATGTCTTCCACGGCCGCATCGATGCGGACTTCGTAGCCCGCATCGATCAGCGCATCGGCCAGGTCAGCCGTGACCTTGAGCGTACGCCCCGCACCCACGCTGGCGCCCGTCACGCCATTGAGGCGCTTGGCGTCGCCGCTGGAGAGCCGGTTCCAGTCGGACAGGTGCTTGTAGTACTTGGCTTTGCCACCGGCCACCCACAGCGTGCCGGCATAGGCGCCCTTGGCGTCGGTCAGATACACGGCCAGGTAGGCGCCGTCGCCGCCGTAGTTCTTGAGCTGGGCGCTCAAGGTGACCTGGCGGCTGTGCGCCAGGGCGGGCAGGGCCAGCGCGCAGGCGGCGGCCAAAACAGTCAAGAGAGGTTTGGACATAGGAATGCTCGGCTAAAAGAAATTACTCAACCTGGCCACGTGGGGCGGTGCCAGGGGTGAACAGGGGTGACGGTGCAGCTGCGCTGCCAGGTTGCGATGGCCCGTCCTGCGGTGCGGCGTGCTCACGATCCCGGCCGCGCTCTCGCTCCCGCGTGCGCTGACGATCGCGTTGCTTCATCTTCACGACCTTCAGGGTTTCCGGATCGATCTTGGCCTTGAAGCCGCGACCTTGACTGTCTGTACCGCGAATTTCATAGCAGCCATCATCGATCTTCAGCCGCTGGATCTGCCAGCCTTGCCGGTCGGCCATCTGGCGTACCGCCTCGCGCGATTGCCAGCGGTCCAGGGGCGCGCTGCAATCGTCATCGGCCCATGTCGGCAGGGCCGCCAGGCCCAGTGCAAGTGCCAGCAAGCCTCGGCGCAGAGTGGGGGCGTTTTTCATGGTGAGGCTCCTTTTCATCAGATTAACGCATGACAAATGATTCGCGGTGCAGACGCCAGCGGCTGGGGCCGCGTGCGTGCGCGTGCAGCGCGTCGCCCAGGCCCTGGGGGCCGCAGAACCAGATGTCCAACGGGCCACCGGATTCGGCTTGCAAAGCCTGCGGCGTCAGGCGCTGGCCCTGGGCTTCGCTGTGCACGGTGAGCAGCACGGGCGGCTGGGCTTGCGCGCACAGCGCTTGCAGGCGCGCCAGCAGCGGGTCGCGCCGGGCGTCGCGCGTGCAGTAATGCATATGTACGGGGGCTGGGTCGCTGCCCTCGCGGGTCCTGCCGGGCTGGCGTGCTTCCAGCAGTGCAAAGAAGGGGGTCACGCCCACGCCTGCGGCCACCCACACCTGCTGACGGCGGCGCGAGCCCTGGCCATCAAAGCGGCCGTAAGGCCCTTCGATGTCTACGCGCTGACCGGCGCGCAAGCGTTGGTGAAGGGTGCGGGTGTAGTCGCCCAACGGCTTGATCACCAGGCGCAGCAGGGGCTCTCCGTCGGGGCTGTGGCCCAGCGCGTTCGGTGCACTGGCAATGGTGAAAGGGTGGGCACCTTCGGCAGCATCAAAACGCACGAAGACGAACTGCCCCGCGCGGTGCCCGCGCCAGCTGGGCGGCATGGCGCAAATGACCTCGACCGGCGCACCCGTGGGCGTATCGCCCAGCACGGTGACTGCCTGGATGCGCGCCGCATGGTTGCGCGAGCGCCCCACCCAGCCCGCCAGCGACCACACGGCGGCCAGGCTGCCCAGTGCCAGCAGCGAGCCCATCAGCAAGCCCAGCGGCAGTGCCCAGAACGTGAGCGGCATCAGCGCCACGGTATGCAACACCAGCGCGAGGAACAGCACCGGCATGGCGCGGTGCAGGAGGCGCCAGTGTTTATAGGGCAGCAGGCGTGCAATCAGCGTGAGCGCCACCATGGCCAGCAACAAGTAGAAGGCCCACTCGCCCAGGTCCTTGGCAAAACCGCGGGTATCCGTCAACCAGGGCAGCACGGCCTCGCGCGCGGGCCTGCCGGCACGGCCCCACAAGGCCTTGATCCAGCCACTCGACTCCTTGGCGCCCCAGTGGGCGATGGCGGTGAGGGCGGCGGCGATACCCGTCCATTTGTGCAGGCGGTAGACCTGGTCCATGCCGCCCATCAGGCGGTCGAACAAGGGCAGGCGCAGCGCGAGCAGCATGACCAGCGCCATCAGGCCGATGCTCCACAGCCCACTCAGGTACATCGCGTGCTGGCGCAACTGCCACCAGCCCAGGGCGACGCCTTGCGCATCGACCAGGGGAGAGACACCCAGGTCGACCGGTGCGACGGCCATCCATGCCAGGGTAATGCCCAGCAACCAGATTCCCAATACAGCTTTGATGCGCATGCGGCTCTCTCTTTCCTGTGTGGACGCATTGTGGAAAATCGGGCTTGAACGAATACTGAAAGAGGTGTTCATCTGCTGTTCATCGACCACGCGGTAAAAATCCTCTCCATGGCCTTGCGCACTGCACTCCCCCTTCGCCGCCGGGTTCTGTCCGGTCTGGCGCTGTGCATGCTGGGCGCCTTCCCCCTGCTGCACGCCGATGAACGCAGCCATGGCGACCATGCAATGGCGCTCCAGGCGCTCGAGCAAGGCCGCGTACTGCCTTTGCGGGCGGTGCTGGAAAAGGTCGAGCGCGACTACCAGGGCCAGGCGCTCAAGGTGGAATTCGAGCAGGACGACGGCCGCTTCATCTATGAAATCCGCCTGCTGCAAAGCGATGGCCGCATGGCCAAGCTCAAGGTCGATGCCGTCGATGGCCGGGTGCTCGATATCAGGCGCAAGGAGCGCGGAGGGGACAGGGATGCGCATCCTCGTCGTTGAAGACGAACCTACGCTGTGCGGCCAGCTGGTGCGCGCCATCACGGCCGCAGGGCACACGGTGGAAAGTGCCAGTGACGGCGCCACAGCCCATTACCTGGGCGATGTGGAAGACTTCGACGCCGTGGTGCTGGACCTGGGCCTGCCCACGCTCGACGGCCTGTCGGTGCTGCGCCGCTGGCGTGCGGCGGGGCGCACCATGCCGGTGCTCATCCTCACCGCGCGCAGCGCCTGGCATGAAAAAGTGGCCGGCATCGACGCCGGTGCCGACGACTACCTGGCCAAACCCTTTCACATGGAAGAACTGCTGGCCCGCCTGCGCGCCCTGCTGCGGCGCCGGGGCGAACATGCCAGCGCGCAG
>JAMLIQ010000099.1 GCA_023954095.1 Burkholderiaceae bacterium
TCGGGGTACATGCCGCCGGTGTGCAGCGCGGTCTGAAAACCCAAGGCGCGCACTTCTGTCAGTGCGGCGGGCAAGGCGGCTTGCAGCGTGGGTTCGCCGCCGGAGAAGACGACGCCGTCGAGCAGGCCCTGGCGGCTGTGCAGGAAGGCCAGCACCTCGGGCCACGGCACGGTGGCGGGGGTGGTGGCGTCGAGCAGTTCAGGGTTGTGGCAGTAGCCGCAGCGCCAGGGGCAGCCCTGGCCATAGAGCACGGCGGCCAGGCGGCCGGGGAAGTCGATGCTGGTGAGCGGAGTGATGCCGCCGATGCGCAGCGGCGCTGCATCGGCGTGCGCCGTCACCACGGGCACCGGCACAGGCCGGTGCGGGGGGCGACTTTGCAGGTCAGCGGCCACGGGGGGTTTCGGCGAAGAACTGGCGTTCGTTGTGTTCGCCCTGCTTGCCGATGTTGAAGCTGGCCACCGGACGGTGGTAGCCCATCACGCGGGTCCAGACTTCGCAGGGCTGGCGCTCGGCGTCGGTCAGCTGCACGTCGGACAGGGCCTGGTGTTCGGTGGTGGAAAAGTGGGTCATGGATGTTCTCCTTCAGGGTGAAAAGAGGGCATGCCGCAGCGTGTGCTGCGCCGCCCGGGGGCAACGGAGGGGCAAGGCCTCTCCGTTGATTTACTATTTAATTGATAGCTGCTTGCGCTTGATGGATAAGCGCTAGAGGTCAATTTGACCCATATTTTTTGCGGTGATGCGCGTCACGCCGCCAGTGCGGCCCGCTTGGCCTGCAGGCGCTCTTCGTCGCAAGTGGGGCAGAACTTGTGCTCGCCCGCCAGGTAGCCGTGCGTGGGGCAGATCGAGAACGTGGGCGTGATGGTGATGTAGGGCAGGCGAAAGCGCGTGAGCGAACGCTTGACCAGGTCGCGGCAGGCCGCGCCGCTCGACAGCCGCTCGCCCATGTACAGGTGCAGCACGGTGCCGCCGGTGTATTTGCTCTGCAGCACCTCCTGGCGCGCCAGGGCCTCGAAGGGGTCGTCCGTCCAGCCCACGGGCAGCTGCGACGAGTTGGTGTAGTACGGCTTGTCCGCCGTGCCCGCCTGCACGATGGCGGGCCAGCGCTTCTTGTCCTCTTTGGCAAAGCGGTAGGTGGTGCCTTCGGCGGGCGTGGCCTCCAGGTTGTAGAGGTGGCCGGTTTCTTCCTGGAAGGCGGTCATGCGTTCGCGCACATGGTCGAGCAGGCGCACCGCCAGCTGGTGGCCGCGCTCGCTGGTGATGTCGTGCGCGTCGCCGGTGAAGTTGCGCACCATTTCGTTGATGCCGTTCACGCCCAGCGTGCTGAAGTGGTTGCGCAGCGTGCCCAGGTAGCGCTTGGTGTAGGGGAACAGGCCCTGGTCCATGAGGCGCTGGATGAGCTTGCGCTTGGTCTCCAGGCTTTGTTTGCCCAGTTCGAGCAGGCGGTCGAGCGCGGCCAGCAGCGCGGGCTCGTTGCCTGCGTGCAGATAGCCCAGCCGCGCGCAGTTGATGGTGACCACGCCCAGGCTGCCGGTCTGCTCGGCGCTGCCGAACAGGCCGTTGCCGCGCTTGAGCAGCTCGCGCAAATCGAGCTGCAAACGGCAGCACATGGAGCGCACCATGTTGGGCTCCAGCTCGGAGTTGATGAAGTTCTGGAAGTACGGCAGGCCGTACTTGGCCGTCATTTCGAACAGCAGCTGCGCGTTCTCGCTCTCCCACGGAAAATCCTTGGTGATGTTGTAGGTGGGAATCGGAAAGGTGAACACGCGGCCCTTGGCGTCGCCCGTGGTCATGACGTCGATGTAGGCGCGGTTGATGAGGTCCATCTCGGCCTGCAGGTCGCCGTAGCAGAACGGCTGCTCCTTGCCCGCAATCACGGGCACCTGCTCGCGCAGGTCGTCGGGGCAGATCCAGTCGAAGGTGAGGTTGGTGAACGGCGTCTGCGTGCCCCAGCGCGAGGGCACGTTGAGGTTGTAGACCAGTTCCTGGATGCACTGGCGCACGCTGGCGTAATCCATGGCATCGACCCGCACATAGGGCGCCATGTAGGTGTCGAACGATGAGAACGCCTGCGCACCGGCCCATTCGTTCTGCAGCGTGCCCAGAAAGTTGACGATTTGCCCCACGGCGGAGCTCATGTGCTTGGGCGGCCCGGCTTCGACCTTGCCGGGCACGCCGTTCAGGCCTTCATTCAAAAGCGTGCGCAGCGACCAGCCCGCGCAGTAGCCGCTGAGCATGTCGAGGTCGTGGATGTGGAGGTCGCCATTGCGGTGCGCCTCGCCGATCTCGGGCGTGTAGACGTGCGAGAGCCAGTAGTTGGCCGTGACCTTGCCCGCCACGTTGAGGATCAGCCCGCCGAGCGAATAGCCCTGGTTGGCGTTGGCGTTCACGCGCCAGTCGGCGCGGGTGAGGTACTCGTTGATGGAGCTTTCCACGTTCACCAGCGTCTGGTGGTCGGCGCGCAAGGTGGCGTGGCGGTTGCGGTACGCAATGTAGGCGCGGGCCGTGGCCAGGTGGTTGGCGGCGATCAGGGTCTGCTCGACCACGTCCTGGATCTGCTCAATGCCCGGCGCCTCGCCATGGAAGCGGTGGATCAGCACCTTGCCCACCTGCGCGGCCAGCAGGGCGGCTTCGTCGGCAGCAAATTCGCCGGTGGCAGCGCCTGCGCGCTCGATGGCCGAGCGGATCTTGCGGGCGTCAAAAGGGGCGCGCTCTGCGCTGCGCTTGATGACCTCGCGGGGCAAGGTGGTGACCTGGGTATCCATGGGCTTCTCCATCGTTGGAATGCAGCAAAACACTACATATAGCGTTTACGATACATTCATGACACCATAGGTAGTTTGACGGAGAACAAACAAGCCCGCCGCGGCACGATGCCGGGGCGGGCCTGGAGGGGGTCGGCAGGCCGTGCTGAGCGCGGCTTACAGCGCCTCGATGCGCGGGTAGAAGTCGTGGTTTTCGCGCTGCATGCGTTCGTGCACCATGCGCAACACCTGGTTGGCATCGTCGCGGAAACCCTGCTCGTCGCGGCGCACGCTCTCGGGCCGGTTCCAGCGGCGGGCAAAGGCTTCATACGCCTGGGCAATGGGGCCCATGTCGCGCTGGTACTGCTGGCCCATGCGGGCCAGTTCGGCATTGCCGCCGCGCTGCAGGGCCGGGTACAGCGCCTGGTCTTCCACGGCCAGATGCAGCTTGATGGTGGAACTCATCGTGACGACGAGGCGGGCGATCTCGGTGGCGTTGTGCGCTACCCCCGCGTGCGCCAGGCGGCGCAGCGTGGCAATGCTGCCCAGGATGCTGACATGCTGGTGCTTGAATTTGTCGATGTTCATGGTGTGACTCCGGTAAAAAGAAAAGGGATGGGCCGCGCAAACCTGCGCGGCGGCGGTCAGCGCGGCACCCGGGCCAGTGCGGCACCCAAAGTGCGGGTGGCCGGGGCACCGGGCGAGCGCGTGCCCAAGACGCCTCGGACCACCTGCCAGGCCACGCTGAGCGCACCGACGATGAAAACCACGTCCCCGAAGGTGCGGACCCAGCGCAGCGTTTGCATGAAGGGCTGCTGCATGAAGGCTTCGCTGCGCGCGTACCACAGGCCTTCGCTCACGCTGGCCTGGAACTGGAAGAGGCCGATGGGCAGCAGGCTGGTGGCAATCATCAGCACCAATCCGGCGTTGAGCCCCCAGAACCCGGTGGCCATCAGGCGTTCGTTGAAAACCAGTTGGGGCCGGATATAGCGCAGCACCAGCAGCGTGAAGCCCAGCGCCAGGAAGCCGTACACCCCGAACAGGGCGGCATGCGCGTGCACCGGCGTGGTGTTCAGGCCCTGGATGTAGTACAGCGCGATGGGCGGGTTGATCATGAAGCCGAACACTCCGGCACCCAGCATGTTCCAGAAGGCCACGGCCACAAAGAAGGTGAGCGGCCACTTCAGGCGCTCCATCCAGGGTGCGCGGTGCTGCAGGCGCCAGTGCTCCCAGGCCTCGTGGCCCAGCACCACCAGGGGCACGACCTCCAGCGCACTGAACGATGCGCCCACCGCCATCACCGGCGTGGTGGTGCCCGAAAAGTACAGGTGGTGGAAGGTGCCCGGCACGCCGCCGAGCATGAACAGCGAAGCCGACGCCAGGCTGGCCGCCGTGGCCATGCGGGGCGAGACCAGGCCCATGGTGGAGAAGATGAAGGCCAGCGCCGTGGTGGCAAAAACCTCGAAGAAGCCCTCGACCCACAGGTGCACGACCCACCAGCGCCAGTACTCCATGACCGACAGGTGGGTGCGCTCACCATAGAAGAAGCCCGCGCCATAGAACAGCCCGATGGCGACCACCGAGGCGGTGAGCAGCGCCAGCAGGTTCTTGTCCCCGCCGGGTCGGCGCAGCGCGGGCACGATGCCGCGCAGCATCAGCACCAGCCAGAAGGCCACACCGGCAAATTTGCCGATCTGCCACAGGCGGCCCAGGTCCACGTATTCATAGCCCTGGTGGCCGAGCCAGAAATTCCATTCGGGCGGCATGATCTGCGCGATGGTGAGGTAGTTGCCGGTGAACGAGCCCACCACCACCACGACCAGGGCCCAGAACAGAATATCCACGCCCAGCTTCTGGTAGCGCGGGTCCTTGCCGCCATGGATCAGGGGCGCCAGGAACAGGCCGGCAGCCAGAAAACCCGAGGCGATCCAGAACAGCGCGCTCTGGATGTGCCAGGTGCGCACCAGCGCGTAGGGGAACCACTGCGACAGGTCCAGCCCATAGAACTTCTGCCCCTCCACGGTGTAGTGCGCCGTAAAGCCCCCCAGCATCACCTGCAGGGTGAACAGCGCCACGATGAGAAACAGGTACTTGCCCAGTGCGCGCTGCGACGGCGTGAGCGCCACGCGCAGCAGCGGGTCATTCTGCGGCGCAGCCGGGTCCTGCTCATCGTGCTTGCGCAGGAAGGCCCAGGCCCAGACCAGGAAGCCCACACCCGCCATCATGACGACCACGCTGACGACCGACCACACCATGTTCTCTGCCGTGGGCTGGTTGCCGATCAGCGGCTCGTGCGGCCAGTTGTTGGTGTAGGTGGCGCCCGTGCCCTCGGGGCCGGGGCGTTCGGTGGCGGCAGCCCAGGCCGTCCAGAAGAAGAAACCGGCCAGCTGCGCGCGCCGTTCCGGGCTCGGCAGGGTGTTCTCCTTCATCGCGTAGTGTTCGCGTGTCTCGTGCAGATCTGGCGCGTCGCTGAAGAGGCGGCTGTAGTAGGCCGCATTGCGCGCAATGGCCTGTTCGCGCAGCCTGGATACCGTTACGGCACCAGTGGCAGCGTCGAAGGTGTTGGTGCGGTATTCCTTCTTCAGGCGCGCGCGCAGCACGGCCTGGGCATCGGCGCCCAGCTGGTCGAACGGCTTGGCGTAGGCCTCCTGCGCGGCCAGGTCCAGCCAGGCCAGCAATTCGCGGTGCAGCCAGTCGGCCGTCCAGTCAGGCGCCTGGTAGGCACCATGGCCCCAGATCGAGCCCAGCTGCATGCCGCCCACCGACTGCCAGGCGGTCTGGCCGTCCAGGATGCCGTCGTGCGTGTAGAGCGTGCGGCCGTCGGCGCTCAGCACTTTCTGCGGGATCGGTGGCGCCACGCGGTAGACCTCGGCGCCGTAGTAGCCCAGAAAGCCGAACGTGACGATCAGCACGCCGATCAGCGTGAACCAGAGCTTGCGGTAGTTACCCATGGCGCACCCCCTTCGGGAGAGCATGGAGCGCAAGGAGGATATGCATGTTGTTTCTCGTGCAAAGTGGATGACACCCCCTCTTTTGCACAGTCCGGGCCAGCCCGGGCAGCCAAGCAGATCAAGGGTTTACACCAATAATGGTTATTTTTACCCTTTAGTTTGAGGGTCTTTGATACCATCAGAAGGTCATGAACACCCTTTTTGAAGCCCCCTGGCTGGCCGATCTGACCACCGAATTGCCGCCCAACGTGCGCCTGCAGCGCCTGATCGGCGGTCTGCGCGCGCACTTTTGCTGCGGCGCCGTGGCGCTGCTGCGGCTGGAAGAAGAACACCTGCGCCCGGTGGTGGTCGATGGTCTGGTAAGCGAGTCGCTGGGGCGGCGTTTTGCCGTGCACCAGCACCCCCGTCTGGCGGCCCTGCTGGCGCGCGGCGAGGTCACCTGCTTCGACCACGACAGTACCTTGCCCGACCCCTATGACGGCCTGCTCGATGCCCTGGTGGGCGAACCCCTGCCAGTGCACGACTGCATGGGCGTGGCGCTGCGCATCGACGGGCGCCCCTGGGGCGTGCTGACGCTTGACGCGCTGCAGACCGGCACCTTTGACGCCGCCGCACGCGCCGCGCTGGCGCACTGCGCCGTGCACGTGGAGGCCGCCATCCGCATGACCCGCCTGGAGCAGGAGAACCAGGCCCTGAGCCGCGCCGGCAGCCCGTATGCGGGCGACGCCCCCGACGAGCCCGCGCTGCGCGCGGCGCTGGACGAGGGCGAAATCCTGGGCCGCAGCGAAGCGCTGACGCGCCTGCTGCACGAAATGAAGCTGGTCGCCACCTCGGACCTGCCAGTGCTGCTGCTGGGTGAGACCGGCGTGGGCAAGGAGCTGTTTGCGCGCCTGCTGCACCGCCACTCGCCGCGCCGGCACCAGCCGCTGGTGCACGTGAACTGCGCCGCGCTGCCCGAATCCTTGGCCGAGAGCGAGCTGTTCGGCCACCGCCGGGGCGCATTCTCGGGCGCAGTGACCGACCGGCCCGGGCGCTTCGAGGCGGCCGAAGGCGGCACGCTGTTCCTCGACGAAGTGGGTGAGCTGCCCCTGAGCGTGCAGGCCAAGCTGCTGCGCACGCTGCAGAACGGCGAAATCCAGCGCCTGGGCGCCGACGAGCCCCGCCGCGTGAACGTGCGCGTGGTGGCCGCCACCAACCGCCACCTGCGCGACCTGGTGGCCGCCGGGAGCTTCCGCGCCGACCTGTACCACCGCCTGTCGGTCTACCCCGTGCCCATCCCGCCGCTGCGCGAGCGCGGTGACGACGTTCTGCTGCTGGCCGGGCGCTTTCTGGAACAAAACCGCGCCCGCCTGGGGCTGCGCAGCCTGCGCCTGTCCGGCGCGGCGCAGGCGGCGCTGCGCGGCTACCACTGGCCGGGCAATATCCGCGAGCTCGAGCATGTGATCAGCCGCGCCGCCCTCAAGACCCTGAGCCGGGGCGCCAGCCGCCATGCCATCGTGACGCTGGAGCCCGAAGTGCTTGACCTCGACGCCCTGCAGGACGCAGCCCCCTTGCCCGCCGCGGCGGCGCCCTTGCCACCCTCAGCCCCCCCCGCACCGCGCACGCTGCGCGAAGCCGTCGATGCCTGCCAGCGCCAGAACATCCAGACCGCCCTGGAGCAGCACCAGGGCCACTGGGCCAACGCGGCACGCCAGCTGGGCCTGGACGCCAGCAACCTGCACAAGCTGGCACGCCGCCTGGGGCTCAAGTAGAACTCTCTTTTTGATAGCTTTCAGCGCTTGATGGATAAGCGCTGGAGGCACTTTTTATACATTTTTCCCGCACAACCATCGGGGGGCGGCAACTGAGGAACACCACAGTTGCCGCCCAGCCCGGCGGGGCGTAGCCTTGCGCTGCGCGCCCGGCAATGTCGCCGGGGCGACACATTCTTATAAAGAGACAAGCATGCAAGTCATTTCTGTGCGCAGCCTGGCGGCCCGGCTTTCGCTGGGCTTTGGTGTCATTCTGGTGTTGCTGCTGGGCATGGCCGTGCTCTCGCTGCTGCGCATGCAGGCGCTGTCGGCCACGCTGGAGGAGATCACCGTGCACAGCGCCGCACGCTCGCAAACGCTGGACGTGATGGGGCGCAGCGTCTCGCGTTATGTGCAGACACTGGGCGACCTGGCCAACACCGACCTCGAAGGCGGCCCCGCCGTGCTGGCGCAGGCGCGCAGCACGCTGGCACAGTACGACACGGCCCAGGCGCGGCTGGAAACCCTGCTGGCCGGCGACGCCCCGGCGCTGGCCTTGCTGGAGCCCGTCAAGACCACAGGCGCTGCAGCACGTGAACTGCTGGCGCTGGGCGAGAAGCTCACCGCCGGGCGGGGCGACGCGGCCATGGCATTCCAGGTGCGCAACGAGTACGGCAAGGACACGGCGCAATGGAGCGCACGCCAGCAGGCCTGGGGCAAGGCCGTGGACGCCCTGAGCGACTGGCAGGACGCCGCCAACGCCGCCCGTTCGGCGCTGGCCACGGCCGATGCCCGCACGGCGCGCGTGCTGATCATCGTCGGCGCGCTGCTGGCCTTTGCCTTTGGCAGCGCACTGGCCTGGTGGCTGGTGCGCGACACCCGCGCCGCCGTGCGCGAAGCCGTCGAGGCCACCCGCCGCATGGCCCGGCACGACCTCTCGCAGCCCATCGACACGCACCGCCAGGACGAGATCGGCGGCCTGCTGACCGCGCTGGAGGCCATGCGCCAGAACCTGCTGGAGCTGGCCACCGGGGTGCGCCAGGCGTCGGACGACATCAACAACGCCAGCGGCGAAATCGCCCAGGGCAGCCAGGACCTGAGCGACCGCACCGAGGATGCCGCCAGCACGCTGGAAACCGCGCTGGCGTCCATCGCCCAGCTCACCGCGTCGGTGCAGGAGACCACCGCCAGCGCGCAGGAGACGCAGCAAATATCGGCGCAGACCCGCAGCGTGGCGGCGCGCAGCGGCAGCGAGATGGAGCAGGTCGTCTCGACCATGCGCGAGATTGACGCGGCTTCGCACAAGATCTCGGACATCATCGCCATCATCGACGGCATTGCGTTCCAGACGAACATCCTGGCGCTCAACGCCGCTGTGGAAGCCGCCCGCGCGGGCGAGCAGGGCCGGGGCTTTGCCGTGGTGGCCAGCGAGGTGCGCGCCCTGGCCGGGCGCAGCGCCGCCGCCGCCAAGGACATCAGCACCCTCATCCACACCTCGCTGGCCAAAGTGGCCTCGGGCACGCAGCAGGTGGGCCGGGCGGGCCAGACCACCGCCGAGGTGACCACCGCAGTCGAGAGCGTCTCGGGCCGGATTTCGACCATCGCCACCGAAGTCCACCAGCAGATGGGGCGCATTGGCGAGGTCAACCAGTTTGTCGGCCAGCTCGACCAGATGGCGCACCAGAACGCCGCCCTGGCGGAAGAATCGGCCGCGGCGGCCGCGTCGCTGCGCCAGCAGGCCAGCCAGCTGAGCCTGCTGGTCAGCAAGTTTGAACTGGGCCGCCCCCAAGGGGCCGCACCAGGGCGCACACCGTTGCGGCTGAGCAACCAAAACTGAGGCTGCTGGCGCTTGCCTCGCCCCAGAGGATACGACCGTCCTTGCAGCGGCGCTCCACTTGAAAAGTCAGGAACCCCCAGAGGTGTCGGACGGGTCTTCCACGGCCCGGCATCTGGGCAAAGTCCTGCCGGATGATGCGGCCCCATTCCTCGCGGTTGTAAATCAGCCAGTCGCCGCTGCCAGCGGTAGCCACTGAAGTTTTCGCTGAAACATTCGGTCAGGCAGTCGTCCCGCACGACGTACAGCTCAATGTACTCATCAAAGAGCTCACACATCCTGCGCTGGTGATCCGGGTGCATGGTTTTGGAAACTTCTATGGTGGTCTGACCAGCGCACATTGTCATTGCAAGACGTTTTAAGATATGCCTCGTTACTTTGTGCCTATTACGCGCGCGGGCCAGGCGCATTCCGCCGAAGTTTGGGCATATTCCGGAAGAATCCATCCCACCATGTGGCATTCCCCGCCACAATGCTGGGCATGATTACCCTTCAAGACATCCAGGACGCCGCATCCCGCCTACAAGGCCAGGTGCTGGACACGCCGTGTGTGGAATCCCGAACGCTCTCGCAGATCGTGGGCGCGCAGGTATTCCTCAAGTTCGAGAACCTGCAGTTCACCGCCTCGTTCAAGGAGCGCGGGGCCTGCAACAAGCTGACGCTGCTCACGCCCA